>NZ_CP064187.1:620000-930000 GCF_015353075.1 Rhizobium sp. 007
GACAATTTCTATGCCTTGGCGCCTGATCTGCAGGATGACCGAATCCAGCGGGTTGTGATCTTATGCTTCTGCGGGACGAAGTGCGAGCCGGCACCCAAAGTCTGCGCTATTTCGATATGCGTCCATGGCAGCAGTGCTTTGAACAGCGATTTTTCTTGTCAGAGAATATTGACCCGCTTGAGCAGCCACCAGGCAAGCAGCACCGAAGCGATAAGGAGCGCCACCGCGTATTCCGTACCGCCAGGTCCTTCGGCGAAGGGTAGATTAGCCGTATTCATGCCGAAGAAGCCGGTCACCAGCGTAGGCGGCAGCAGGAAGGCGGTCATGATCGAAAGAATGTAGAGGTGACGGTTGGTCTCGGAGGACTGCTTCGAGTCGATTTCCTCGTGCAGCAAGCGGGCGCGTTCCTGCAATGCATAGATATCGTGGTCGACCGATTCCAGCCTGCTCGTTAGCCGGCCGGCGATATCCTCGAAGCCGAAGGGCATTTCGTCCTCGTCGGAGGCCGAGGCCCGCCGCATGAGCGTCAACACGTTTCTAAGGTGTCGGTGGAGGCGTACGATTGTGCGGCGTGCCGGCGCCAGCCGCCGCCGCTCATCGCGCGAAACGTTGTCGTAGACGAAGTCTTCGATGAGGTTCAGCTCTTCGGTGAGCTCCATGACAACAGAAATCAGCGTGCGCTGAAACTCGATCACCAGCAGTTCGAAGAGGTCCACCGGCCGGGAGAATTTTGCCGGATTCTTTTCGATCATCGCGCGCGCCCGCTCGACACTGCGCAGCGGCTGCAGACGGGTGGTGATGATGAAGCGATCGGCGATGGCGAAATGCAGCCAGCCGAGATCGTTGGTATCCTGATCGAATTCACGCTGGCAATCGATGAGCGTGCCGTAGAGCATCTGCTCGTCCACGGTAAGCGCAGCATGCGTATCGCGCGTTGTGAGAGCCGTCTTGGCATCTTCGGAAAGGCCGTCCAGCGTCTCGAGCAGGGCAGGGACTCGTGCATCGGCGAGATTGAGATGCAGCCAGTAAAAGCCGTTGCCGGACACCAGTTCTGCCGGAAACGCGCTGTTGTGCAGGCGCACTGCCTTACCGCTTCCTGCCGGAAAACTGTAGGCCCAGACGAGGCCGGGTATATTGGCGGGCAATGTATCCATCGGTCTCGATCCTTTCGATGCGATCAGTCTGTTTAGAGATTCTCCATGACGGTTGTTTGTGCAAGTGTGAAGACCTGCGAGCGGCAAGATGTCGTCAATTCTGAAACGCCGAATTCGAAATTGACGTTTACGTAAAAATCAATTAGCTCTTCCACCGGAGGCTTGGAACCACGGTTCCGTTTGAGATGCGAGGAGATGATATGTACAAGGCGCCCGTCGAGGACATCGCGTTTACTCTGAGACATGTCGCAGGGCTGAGCGACGCGATCGATAAAAGCATGCTCGGTGAGCTCGGCGAGGATCTCGTCGATGCGATCCTGAACGAAGCCGGTCGTTTCGCGACGGAAGAAGTCGCCCCGCTGGCCGAGATCGGCGACAGGCAGGGCGCTCGTCTGGTTGACGGCGAAGTGAAGACCCCGGATGGCTGGGCGAAACTCTATCAGGACTGGATCGCAGGTGGCTGGAACGGACTGACGGGCCCCGAGGAATATGGCGGCCAGGGCCTGCCCAACATGCTGAACGTCGCCGCTCTTGAAATGTGGAATTCCGGCGCCACAGCCTTCGCGCTCTGCCCGACGCTGACGATGGGTGCGGTCGAGGCGCTGAGCGCCCACGGCAGCCCGGACCTTCAGCAGAAATACCTGGCGAAGCTCATCTCCGGCGAGTGGACTGCCACCATGAACCTCACCGAGCCGCATGCAGGGTCGGACGTCGGCGCGCTGAAGAGCCGGGCCGAGCGGCGCGATGACGGCACCTATCGCCTGTTCGGCCAGAAGATATTCATCACCTGGGGCGAGCACGACGCTACGGACAACATCATCCATCTCGTCCTCGCCCGCCTGCCTGATGCACCGGCCGGCACGCGCGGCATTTCGCTATTCCTCGTGCCGAAGTTCCTTGTCAACGACGATGGCTCGCTCGGTCGCCGCAACGACGTCTTTTGCCATTCGCTGGAACACAAGATGGGCATCCACGGATCGCCCACCTGCACGATGATTTATGGCGATGGCAGGTTCGGCGGCGAGAAGGGGGCGGTCGGCTGGCTCGTGGGCGAGGAGAACAAGGGTCTCAACTGCATGTTCACGATGATGAACAACGCCCGCCTGACGGTCGGCATGCAGGGTGTCGCGATCGCCGAAGCCGCGACGCAGAAGGCAATAGCCTATGCCATGGAGCGCACGCAGGGCAGGGCGCCCGGCTGGAGCGGTAGCGGCATGAGCCCAATCATCGAACATCCCGACGTTGCCCGCATGCTGCTGACGATGAAGGCGCTGACGCAAGGCTCCCGCGCCATTTCCTATGCCTGCGCCCACGCGATCGACATGTCGCATCGCGCCAGTGGAGACAAGCAGCATTGGCAGGAACGCGCTGCGCTTCTAACGCCGATCGCCAAGTCCTTCTCGACCGATGCGGGCGTCGACGTCGCCTCGCTCGGCATTCAGGTCCATGGCGGCATGGGCTTCATCGAGGAGACGGGCGCTGCCCGCTTCCTGCGCGACGCTCGGATCGCGCCGATCTACGAAGGTACCAACGGTATCCAGGCGATCGATCTCGTCAGCCGCAAGCTGCCGCTTTCGAACGGCGATCACGTGAAAGGCTTCCTCGCCGAACTTCGCGATATCGCCGATCAGGTGCGCAGTTCCAATCTCGATGGCTTTGGCGAAACGGCAGCGCGGCTTGATTCGGCCATCGCCGATCTCGAACAGGCAACCGGCTGGCTTTTGAAGGTGCAGGCAGATGGCAAGGTGGCCGAAGCCCTTTCGGGAGCGACGCCCTATCAGCGCCTCTTCGGGCTCGCCCTGACCGGCTCCTACCTCGCCAAAGGCGGGCTTGCCAGGGTCTCTGACGGCGCGAACGAAAGCCGCATTGCGCTTTGCCGCTTTGCCGCCGAAAATCTGTTGTCGGAAACCGCAGCCTTGAAGGATCGCGTCATCAACGGCGCAGATAGTCTCGCCGCCGCCCGCATTGCTCTTGCCTGAGGATCATCATGTCCGACCACATCATCGTCGAACAATCCGCTGCCCATCCCGGCGTACAGATCATTCGCTTCAACCGCCCGGAAAAGAAGAACGCGATCACCCGCGCCATGTATGTGCGGATGACTGAAGCGCTGAAGGCCGCGAATGAGGACATCGCCATCCGGGCGACGGTCTTCCTCGGCACGGAAGGCGCTTTTTCCGCAGGTAACGATATCGGCGACTTCCTTGCGGCGGCGATGGGTGGCTCCCTTGGCCCGGAGCTTCTCGATTTCCTCAATGCGCTCGTCAATGCCGAAAAGCCGCTGGTTTCCGGCGTCGATGGGCTGGCGATCGGCATCGGCACGACGATGCACATGCATTGCGATTTGACGGTCGCCTCCGACCGCAGCCAGTTTCGCACACCTTTCGTCGATCTGGCGCTCGTGCCGGAAGCTGCCTCCAGCTTGCTTGCGCCGCGCATCATGGGTCATCAGCGCGCCTTCGCCCTGCTTGCTGCAGGTGAAGCATTCTCCGCGCAGGAGGTAAAGGATGCCGGGCTGGTCTGGAAGGTTTGCTCCGCGCCGGACGTTGAGCCCCTAACCCTTGCGGCCGCCGCAAAACTCGCCGCCAAGCCGCCGGAAGCCTTGAAGATTGCTCGTGATCTCATCCGCGGCGACCGTGCCGAGATCATTGCGCGCATCGATGACGAGGCCCGGCATTTTGCCGCACAGTTGAAGAGCGCGGAAGCCCGTGCGGCTTTCGAGGCCTTCATGCGACGCTGATGCCGGGCACAGGATTTTTGCTAAATTTTAAGCCTGTTTTAATTAACCCCTAATAATCAGGGGGTGACGAGTTGATTCCATTCGGTCGTCCGGGCGCATGAGGCGCTTTGCGCATCCTTGTCTCCATGAGCCCTCTGCCCGTTCCGCGCTCCCGCCCCGCGTTCCTGCGCGCCGACGGGACGGCAGACGATCCGAAAGGAACGCATCTTGAAAAAGAAGACGAATTTGCTGACGCGCATCCTTGTCGCCGCGTCCGCCGTCGTTCTCGCGGCCTTTGTCGCCTTTTCCTCCTATATCAATTCGGTGCAGCGCAGCGTCACGACGGCCTCGATCGAAGCGAATATCCAGTCTTCCGGCGAGCAGGCTGCACGCAGCCTTGCCAACTGGATGAACGGTCGCGTTACGCTGACCGCGATGGTCGCGAACGCCTCCGCAAAGGCTGTCGATCGCGCCGGCGTTGTCAGCGTGCTGCAGAACGACGTCCTGACGAAGCAGTTCGTCAGTACCTATCTCGGCGACGAACAGGGCGTCTTCACGTCCTGGCCGGACCTGCCGCTCCCGGCGGACTACGATCCGCGCAAGCGCCCGTGGTATCAGGATGCTGTCAAGGCCGATGCGCCCGTCCTGACCGAGCCCTACACCGACGCCTCGAGCGGCGATCTCATCATCAGCGCTGCCGTTCCGGTCAAGCGCGACGGCAAGCTCGCCGGCGTGGTCGGCAGCGATTTCTCGCTCGATACCATGGTGAAGATGATCAAGGAGATCGATCTCGGCGGTCAGGGCATGGCTTTCCTGGTCAACAAGAGCGGCCAGATTCTCATCCATCCGGATGCCAAGCTTGTTACCAAGACGATTGCCGATGCCTTCCCGGACGCGACGCCGTCGATCGGTCCCGGCCTGGTCGAGAGCGAATTCGACGGCAAGCCGGTTCTCGTCAGCTTCCTGCCGGTTGACGGCCTGCCGACGGTCGAGTGGCATCTCGGCTTCGTCGTTGACGGCGACAAGGCCTTCGCGTCCCTGAACGAATTCCGCATTGCAGCGACCATCGCCACGCTTCTCGCCGTTGGCCTGATGATCGTCGCCATGGCTTGGCTGCTGCACGGTCTCGTCATCCGCCCGGTCACCGCCATGACGGCTGCGATGCAGAACCTGGCAGCCGGCAATCTCTCCGCCGCCATTCCCGGTGAGGAACGCCGCGATCAGATCGGCTCGATGGCCGAAGCGGTCGCCGTCTTCAAGAACAACGCAATCGACCGCGAGCGCCTGGAAGGAGAGGCCGAGACCAGCCGCGCACTGACCGAGCGCGAGCGTCAGGATCGCGAAGCGCAAAAAGCGCTGGAGGCGGCGGAAATCCGTACCGCCGTCGATGCGCTGGCGGGTGCGCTCGGAGCGCTTTCGGAGGGTAATCTCGCCCACCGCATCGAAACGCCGTTCGCCGTGCATCTCGACCGTCTCCGCAGCGACTACAACACGGCCGTCGGCAAGCTGCACGCCGCACTCCAGACCGTCGGCCGCAACGCGCATGCGATCGATGCCGGTGCGTCGGAGATCCGCACGGCTGCCGATGGTCTCGCCCGCCGCACGGAGCAGCAGGCAGCGTCAGTCGAAGAGACTGCCGCAGCACTCGAGGAGATCACGACCACCGTCAAGGACACCGCCCGCCGCGCCGAGGAAGCAGGCAATCTCGTCAACCGCACACGTGCCGGCGCCGAAGAATCCGGCGAGATCGTCCGCAAGGCGGTCGATGCGATGAACGGCATCGAGCAGTCGTCCGAGCAGATTTCGAACATCATCAGCGTCATCGACGATATCGCGTTCCAGACGAACCTTCTGGCGCTCAATGCCGGTGTCGAAGCCGCACGCGCCGGCGAGGCAGGCAAGGGCTTTGCCGTCGTCGCGCAGGAAGTTCGCGAACTGGCGCAGCGTTCCGCCAAGGCGGCCAAGGAGATCGAAAGCCTGATCACGGCCTCGAATTTCCAGGTTCGCTCCGGTGTGACGCTGGTCGGCGATACCGGCAAAGCACTGGAGGGGATCGTTCTAAAGGTGCAGGAAATCAGCCGCCATGTCGGCGCGATCGTCACGGCCACCCGTGAGCAATCGACCGGCCTCCACGAGATCAACATGGCCGTCAACACAATGGATCAGGGCACACAGCAGAACGCTGCCATGGTCGAAGAGCAGACAGCGGCAAGCCACGGCCTCGCAACCGAGGCCGCAAAGCTGATGCAGCTTCTGGCGCAGTTCAATCTACAATCCGGGGCGCACGCAATGACGGCTTCGGCTAGCCGCCGCGCCGCCTGATCCCTGCCGCTTCAAACCAAAAAATGCCCGCGTTGGTGCGGGCATTTTCGTTCGCGCGCTGGATCGCAATGGTGGCTCAGCGAGAGCCTGGGGCCTATTTTTCCAGCGTCGCCACCACCTCGACATGCGAGGTCCAGAGAAACTGGTCAATCGGCGTGACGCCGGTGATCCGGTAGCCGCCCTCGATGAGAATGGTGAGGTCGCGCGCCAGTGTCAGCGGATTGCAGCTGACGGCGGCGATCTTCTTCACTGTCGAACGGGCGAGCTCGCGGCACTGGAACTCCGCTCCGGCGCGAGGCGGATCGAAGACTACCGCGTCATAGACTTTCAGTTCGGACGTCATCAGCGGGCGGCGGAAGAGGTCGCGCTTCTCGACGCTGACCGGCTTCAGCCCTTGTGTCTTGCGCGCCGCCTGGTCGAGGGCGGCGAGCGCCTTCTCCTCGCCTTCGACGGCATGCACGCGTCCGATCCGGGCAAGCCGAAGAGAGAAAGTGCCGGCGCCCGCAAAGAGATCGGCGATGCGCTTTGCCTTGCCGACATGGGCAAGCACCAGCTCGGCCATCGTCTCTTCGGCTGGCTTCGTCGCCTGGGTGAAGCTGCCAGCCGGCGGCGAGACCTGCACACCGCCGAAGTCGACGATCGGCTTGGAGGGCTCGACCAGGATTTCGCCATTCAGCGAAACGCGCGCGATGCCGCGAAGGCCAAGCACGGTTTCAATCGCCTTGCGCCGCTGCGGGTCCGGCATTTTCTTGATCCCGTCGACGGCGAGATCGAGCCCGGAAAGTGATTCGAGAACCGAAATGCGAAAGGCCTCGGCGCTGGTGGCAAGCGCTGCGCCAATTGCCTTGATTGCCGGCAGCCGTGCAAGGATCGCTGCCGACGAGATGGGACATTCCTCGATCGCAACGATATGGTGGCTTTCGGCCTGGTTGAAGCCGATCAGCATATCCTTCTCGGTCTTGCGTGCCGCAAAGACGACGCGCCGCCGCTCGCCGGGATGTGCCGGGACGAGTTCGCCGACCTCGGCCGATATGCCCTTCGATTTCAGTGCGTCGATCACCAGCTGCCGCTTGAAGGTCCGGTAGGGCTGATACGCCATATGCTGCAGCGTGCAGCCGCCGCAAGTTCCGTTGACGCCGTCCGGGCCGAAATGGCGGCAGGGTGGCTCCTGCCGGTCGGCTGAAGGCTTGGCAATCGACATGATCGTGCCGTGGTTCTTGACGCGCGCGATCGCCACGCTTTCGCCGGGCAGCGAGAAGGGCACGTAGATCGGGCCATCTGCGCCGTCGGCAATGCCGTCGCCCTGGCCGCCGAGTTTCTGGATGGTGACTGTTTCGGTGCTCACGGCTTCGTTCCTGCGAGTAGAAATTCCTGATTGCCGTCGCCGCCGGCGATCGGCGAAGCGATGAGCCCGAGGCTCTTCCAGCCCATGTCTTCGGCGAACCAGCGCTCGAGCTCCGCCGCGACCGCGGGCGCGGAGGAAGGGTCCTTCAACAGTCCGCCCTTGCCGATCGCATCGCGCCCGGCTTCGAATTGCGGCTTTACCAAAAGCGCTGCAATGGCGCCAGGCTCGGCGATCTGCAACGCAGGCGCCAGCGCCAGCTTCAGCGAAATGAACGAAACATCCGACACGACGAAGGTTGTTGGCCGGCCGATATCCTCTGCCGTCAAATTGCGGGCGTTCAGCCCCTCGATATTCGTGACCCGCGGATCGCCTGCGATGCGCGGATGCATCTGCCCGTGACCGACATCGATGGCGGTCACATGCGCCGCGCCGCGCTCCAGCAGCACTTCCGTGAAGCCGCCCGTCGAAGCGCCGATGTCGAGACAGTGGTGGCCCGCCGGATAGAGTTGGAAATGATCGAGCGCCGCAATGAGCTTGAGCGCGGCACGGGAGACGTAATCCTGCGCCGGATCATCGACCTCGATTTCGGCCTCTTCGGCAAAGAGAGCGCCCGGCTTTGTCACGACAGCGCCGCCGACCTTCACTGTGCCACGGCTGACGGCATCGCGTGCCCGCGAGCGGCTGGAAAAAAGGCCGAGGCTCACGAGAAGCTGGTCGAGGCGCTGGGTATTCTGATCGGACATCGGCTGTCCATGACCGGCAAATCCGCTGCTTGCAAGCCTTTTGTTGCCGTCGCCGCAGATGAGATGAGGGCTTTCGAGGAAATGCAGAGCGCGTGGAAACAATTCCTCCCCCAAAATTTTGGACAGGACAGATTAAGTAAATTTAAAGCCGGTGCCCGTAGCGTCGCAGTGATTGCAGCGGTCCGCCCGGGCCGTTCCCTGCCATGATGGCATCATAACCTCCACCTGCAGATCATGATTCAGTTTAATTCGCTCTGCCGCTGCGTCTCGCGCGGCTTGTTTCGCCGTTTTTGTCAGGAGAGTTGACCGGTGTTCGCCAACATGTCCTTGAAGGGAAAGCTTGCCGCAACCTTTGCAGCGCTGATTCTCATCTTCATTTCCGTCTCGGCCCATGTGTACAGCAAGGCGAACGCTTCGGCGGCTGCTGCTGCCGAACAGGAGAAATCGGAGCTCCTCGTCAATCACATCGACGACGCGCTGCAGGCGATGCTGGAGCAGGCCGTCAACCTGCGGGGCTTCATCCTCTTCCGCAGCGACAGCACCTATGGCGATATCTTCGCCAATCGCGAACGCATGCTGAAGGCGATTGCTGCCGCCAAGCAGACAGCTGCAGGCGAGGCGGAACTGATCGGGATGATCGACGGCATGCAGAAGGCGGCCGATCTCTATTTCCGCGAACTTGCCGAACCGCAGGCCAAGGCCCGCAAGGAAACCGAGACGCCGATCGCAGACGTCGTCAAGATCGGTGTGAACGCCACGAAAGGACAACTCGACGGCTTCCGTCAGGCCTCCGCCAAGATCAAGGCTGTCGCCCGTGAAAAGTCGGCGGCCTTTGCCACAACCCAGCTCGACGCCAACAAGGATCTGACCTTCACGCTGATCGTCGGTGGCATCGCTGCATCGCTTGCCGCAGCCATGCTCGCCTGGCTTCTATCACGGACCATCGCGCAGCCGATCGTCGGCATGACCGTCGCCATGGGCCGCTTGGCAGCTGGCCACAACGATATCGACGTGCCGGCGCTCGACCGCGGCGACGAAGTCGGCCTGATGGCGAAGTCGGTGCTGGTCTTCAAGGAGGCCGCAATCGAAAAGCAGCGCCTTTCCGGCGAGACGGACCGCATGCGCGACGAGGCCGAGCGCCAGCGCCAGCTCTCCGACGAGGAGAAGGCCCGCGAGGCAGCCGAGATCCGCTTTGCGATCGACAGTCTGGCGGGCGGTCTTTCGAACCTCGCCAACGGCGATGTCGCAAGCCGGATCGCAACGCCCTTCTCCGCTCACTTCGACAGCCTGCGAAACGACTTCAACCATGCCGCTGAAAAGCTTCAGTCGGCTCTCCAGGCGGTTGGCCGCAATGCCTCGGCGATCAATGCCGGCGCCGGCGAAATCCGCTCCGCCGCCGACGACCTTGCCCGCCGCACCGAACAGCAGGCTGCTGCCGTCGAGGAAACTGCCGCAGCTCTCGAAGAGGTCACGACGACGGTCCGCGACAGCGCCAAGCGCGCCGAAGATGTCGGCCATCTGGTCGAGCGTGCGCGTCTCGGTGCCGAGCGCTCCGGCGATGTTGTCCGCAAGGCCGTCACCGCCATGCAGCAGATCGAGAAGTCCTCGGGCGAGATCAGCAACATCATCGGCGTCATCGACGACATCGCCTTCCAGACGAACCTGCTTGCCTTGAACGCGGGCGTCGAGGCCGCCCGTGCAGGTGATGCGGGCAAGGGCTTTGCCGTCGTCGCCCAGGAGGTGCGTGAACTGGCTCAGCGCTCCGCCAACGCCGCCAAGGAGATCAAGGCGCTGATCACGACCTCAGGCGACCATGTCAACACCGGCGTCTCGCTTGTCGGTGAAACCGGCAAAGCGCTTGCCGAGATCGTGAGCGAGGTCCAGGAGATAAACCGCCATATCGGCGCGATCGTCACCGCGACGCGCGAACAGTCGATCGGCCTGCAGGAGATCAACACCGCCGTCAACAATATGGACCAGGGCACGCAGCAGAATGCTGCCATGGTCGAAGAACAAACGGCGGCAAGCCATGCGCTGGCTCAGGAAGCCAACGCGCTGGACGCCTTGCTGCAACAGTTCAAGCTCGGCCAGGCCGCACCGGCGGCCGCGCCCCGTGCGAGTGCCGCGCAATCCGGCGCCCGCCCTGTTGCATCGCCCGCCCGCGCGCTGACCAACAAGCTCGCCAGCGCCTTCGGCGGCAAGGCGGCAACCGCCGCAGCTGTCCAAGACGATTGGACGGAATTCTGAGATCGTTGATCGATCTGGCATATAAGAGGGGCGGCCGGTTTGGCCGCCCTTCTCGTTGTTGCGTGCTAAATGCCGTCGATGCCGCGCATCCGCTCGACGTCGCGTTTCGGTGGCATATGGGCGAACCGGACATAGTCGCCGCTGAACTGGGACGGGCTGTCGTAGCCGACGCGAAATCCCGCTTCGGCCGCCGTCGCCTTCGACGATCATGATGCGCCGCGCCTCCTGCAGCCTGATCTGCGCACGAAATCGATTGCGCGGCCATCTGGTTCAGTCGGCTTTCGCCATTGGCGATCTGCTCAAGCAGACCCGCCTGCGACCCGCTCAGCAGCGTGTACAGGATCTCGCCTTCGAAAAGGCGGTGCCAGGACCTCCGCATCTTCCGGCGCGCGCGCAGCAATCGGACACCTGCGTCGATAAGATGCGGCGTCGCCACGCTGACTCTTGCGGCTGACCTGCCGCCGCCTCGGTGCGGCCGCATACCGGACGGAAAAAGTAGATTGGTAGATTTGGGGCGCCTGAGCGCTGCCGAAGGCTCCGGATGGCGTCAGCCCGCAACCCCCACGGCCGCGCCGTGGCCGAGTGTCCGGAAGACGGTGGAAACGATGCCTGCGCGGTCGAGGCCGGCATGGGCGTTCATCACCTCTGGTTTCGCCTGCTCCATCCAGATATCGGGCATGGTGAGCGAGCGGACCTTCAGGCCGCTTTCGAGCAGGCCTTCCATCGCGAGGAAATGCAGCACATGACTGCCAAAGCCGCCGATGGCGCCTTCTTCGACGGTGATCAGCATTTCGTGGTGGCGGGCGAGCTGGCGGATCAGGCCGTGGTCCAGCGGCTTGGCGAAGCGCGCATCGGCAACCGTGGTCGAAAGGCCGGCAGCCTCAAGATCTTCGGCCGCAAGCAGGCAGTCCGCGAGCCGCGAGCCGAAGGAGAGCAGCGCAACCTTGGTGCCCTCCTTGACGATGCGGCCCTCGCCGATCTGCAGGATTTTGCCGCGAGTCGGCATTTCGACGCCGACACCTTCGCCGCGTGGATAACGGAATGAAATCGGGCCGGCGTCATAAGCCGCCGCCGTACGCACCATGTGCTTCAGTTCCGCCTCGTCGGCCGCAGCCATGACGACGAATCCGGGAAGCGTCGCAAGGAATGTCGTGTCGAAGGAGCCCGCATGCGTCGGGCCGTCGGCGCCGACGAAACCAGCGCGGTCGATCGGGAAACGGACCGGCAGGCCCTGGATTGCGACATCGTGGACGACCTGGTCGTAGGCGCGCTGCAAGAAGGTGGAATAGAGCGCCGCAAACGGCTTGTAACCCTCGGTGGCGAGGCCGGCCGCGAAGGTGACGGCATGCTGCTCGGCGATGCCGACATCGAAACAGCGGGCAGGAAAGACTTCGGCAAGCTTGTCCAGGCCAGTGCCGTTCGGCATGGCCGCCGTGATGCCGACGATCTTGTCGTCGAGCGTTGCCTCCTGCACCAGCGCCTCGGCGAAGACGCTCGTATAGCTCGGCGCGTTCGGCTTCACCTTGGCCTGCGCCCCGGTGATGACGTCGAACTTGTTGACGCCGTGGTACTTGTCGGCGGCGGCTTCGGCAGGCGGATAACCCTTGCCCTTCTGCGTGACGACGTGGATCAGCACCGGACCTTCGGCGTTGTCGCGCACATTGCGCAGCACTGGGAGCAGATGCTCGAAGGAATGACCATCGATCGGGCCGATATGGTAGAAGCCCATTTCCTCGAACATGGTGCCGCCAGTGACATAGCCTCGCGCATGCTCGACGGCGCGGGTGAGCGCCCGGTCGACTTTCTTGCCGAGATAAGCCGTCAGCTTCTTGCCGAAATCGCGAAAGCCCATATAGGTCCGTCCGGAGGCGAGACGGGCGAGATAGGCGCTCATGGCACCCGTCGGCGGGGCAATCGACATATCGTTGTCGTTGAGGATGACGATGAGCCGCGCATCGAGCGCGCCGGCATTGTTCAGCGCCTCGTAAGCCATGCCGGCCGACATGGCGCCGTCGCCGATGACGGCAATCACGCGCCGGTCTGTCTCGCTGAGTTCCGCGGCGACCGCCATGCCGAGACCCGCGGAAATCGAGGTCGATGAGTGCGCCGCCCCGAAGGGATCGTATTCGCTCTCGGCGCGCCGCGTGAACCCGGAAAGGCCGCCTTCCTGACGCAGCGTGCGGATCCGCTCGCGGCGGCCGGTAAGGATCTTGTGCGGATAACACTGGTGGCCGACGTCGAAGATCAACCGGTCCTCGGGCGTATCGAAGACGCTGTGGATGGCGATCGTCAGTTCGACGACGCCGAGACCCGCGCCCAGATGTCCGCCGGTGCGCGAGACCGCATCGATCATCTCGTCTCGGACTTCGCGCGCAAGCTGCGGCAGGTCACGATCCTCGAGCTTGCGCAGGTCGGCGGGATATTTGACCTGGTCGAGCAGCGGGGTTTTCGGCTGATGTGTCACGGGCGGGAGCTCTTTCTTATGGTTCTTGCTTTGCTTATTCGATTAGATTGCGGCAAAACAAGTGCATTTCAAGAACCGCAACCCCATAATTCTAAAGGAGTTCATCCTTCAGGCAAAGGTACGAATTCCTCTTCGTCCCCCGGAACGATGTCGAAGCGGCCGGTGCGCCACTCCTCCTTCGCCATCTCGATACGCTCCTTGGAGGAGGAAACGAAGTTCCACCAGATGTACCGCTTCGAATTCAGCGCCGCACCCCCAAAGAGCATCAGATGACAGCCCGCAGGACCTGCCTCAAGCGTGATCGCGTCGCCTGGCCGGAAGACGAGCAGCTGATCCGCGGCAAAGCGGTCGCCGGCGATGATGACTTCGCCCGAAAGCACATAGGCTGCGCGCTCTTCATGGGCCACGCCGAAGGGGAACCTGGCGCCTGGTTCAATATCGAGGTCGGCATAGAGCGTGTCCGAAAACACCTTAACCGGCGACGTCATGCCTTCGAAGGAGCCGATGACGACGCGCCCTCTGACGCCACGTTCATAGATCAGCGGCATCTCGCTTTTTTCCGTATGGGCAAAGGAGGGGTCGATTTCTTCCTTGTCGTCCGGTAGTGCCAGCCAGGTCTGCAGGCCCGACATCAGCAACGGGTGACCACGCAGATTGTCGGGCGTGCGCTCCGAATGCACGATGCCGCGTCCGGCCGTCATCAGGTTGATGTCGCCGGGCCGTATCACCTTCTCGGTACCAAGACTGTCCATATGCCGGATTTCGCCATCGAAAAGGTAGGTGACTGTCGACAATCCGATATGCGGATGCGGCTTCACATCCAGCGCCTCGCCAGGCTTCAGAATCGCCGGTCCCATCCGGTCGAAGAAGATGAACGGCCCCACCAGCCGCCGCTGGCGCGTCGGAAGCGCCCGCCGCACCTGAAAACCGCCGATATCGCTGGTGCGCGGAATGATCAGATTCTCGATGGCGTCGCAGGCGAAGGCGTCACCGGGCAACGGGTCTTTACCGGGGAAGAAGGACATGGCGGTTCTCCGAGCACGAGGGCGCGACCAGCAATAGCGCCTGGAGGGCCGCCGCGAAAGGGTTCATGTTCGTCAGATGGCTGTGAAGCCGTTATCGACGAAGAGATGGGCGCCGTTGACGAAGCTGGATTCGTCGCTCGCCAAATAGAGCGCCGCCCTCGCCACATCTTCCGGCTCGCCGATCCTCCCCTGCTGCGCAGCAATCGCGGCGTCGGAAACATCGACCCCAAACGCCTGTAAGTCGGCCACCTCACGAAGGCCGTGCGGCGTGCGGATGAAGCCGGGGCAGACAGCATTGCAACGGATGTTGCGGTCGCGGAATTCCACCGCAATCGCTCGCGCGAACATATGCACTGCACCCTTGGTCGTGTCATAGAGCACTTCCATCGGCGTCGCGGCAACGGCGGAGATGGACGAGGTACAGACGATCGATCCGCCGCCTGCCGAAATCATCTTCGGCAACACGGCCTTTGTCATCAGGAACATCGAGCGCACGTTGACGGCATGCAGCCAATCCCATTCCTCAAGCGTCGTTTCCAGGAACGGCTTGATGACGATGGTGCCCGCATGATTGAAGAGCACGGTAACGGCGCCATAGCGCTCCTCGATACCGGCAACGGCCGTGTTCACCGCTTTCTCGTCGGAAACGTCGGCAATCCAGTAATCGGCTTCACCGCCTGCATCCCGGATGGCCGTGGCGGTCTGCGCCGCCGCCTCGCCATTGCGGTCTATGATCGCGACACGAGCGCCTTCGGCCGCAAACAGCTTTGACGCTGCGCCGCCCATCCCGGTCGCACCGCCCGAGATGATGGCAACCTTGCTCTTCAGCCTATCCGTCATTCTGAACTGTTCCCTCTGCTGTTGTGTGGGGGATGTTAGACTGACGATTTGCTTCCGGCCAGAAGTCCTGGGAGAATGTTTTAAGGGCTCACGCCCCGTCAAGCGGCTCCGTGCCCTGCGGTTTGCCGGCGCGGTCGAGCCGGATCTTCTCGATGCGGTTTTCGGCCGCCGAAAGCAGCGTCTCACAATGCTTCTTCAGCGCTTCGCCGCGCTCGTAGATCTCGATGGATTCATCGAGCGCCACGTCGCCGCGCTCCAGGCGGGCCACGATGCTTTCGAGTTCGGCAACCGCCTTTTCGAAGGAAAGACCGGAAACCTCCGGCTTGGCGCTGTCAGTCATACTCAACCCTTCATCAATCGAAGCACATGCAGGCCTGCCGATTCGGCAAGCCCTTCCAGATCATAGCCGCCTTCCAGCAGGCTGACGACCCGGTTGGAGGCGCTTTTGTCGGCTATCTCCAGCAATCGTCCAGTCGCCCAGTCGAAATCCTCGCCGACGAGATTGATCTGCGCCAAGGGATCGCGGTGATGCGCGTCGAAGCCGGCAGAGATGATGATGAGGTCCGGCCGGAAATCGACAAGCGCCGGCAGCACGCGCGATTTGAATGCCTCGCGGAAATGATCGCTGCCGACATTCGGCGAAAGCGGCGCATTGATGATCGTGCCGTGCTTGCCGCTTTCGTCCTTCGCTCCCGATCCCGGATAGAGCGGCATCTGATGCGTCGAGCAGAAGAGCACGGAGGCGTCGTCCCAGAAGATGTCCTGCGTGCCGTTGCCGTGGTGCACGTCCCAATCGACGATCGCGACACGCTCGGCGCCATGGCGCCTCTGGGCATGGCGCGCGGCGATCGCCGCATTGTTGAAGAAGCAGAAGCCCATCGCCGTCATCTTCTCCGCGTGATGCCCCGGCGGGCGGGCGGCGACGAAGACGTTGTCGGCCTTGCCGGTGAAGACGTCATCCACCGCAGCCATGGCCGCACCGACGCCCGTCAGCGCCGCCTGCAGGCTTTTCGGGCTCGCATAGGTATCGGCCTCGATCTGGTTGATCTCGCCGTCTTCTTCGGGAATCTGGCGCATGACGGCGCGCAGATGTTCCTCGGGATGGGCAAGCAGCACGGCCTCCTCGTTCGCCTGCGGCGCCTCCTTGCGCTCCAGCCGCTCGAAATTCGGATGGCCGAGCGCGACGTTGATTGCCCGCATCCGGTCCGGCCGCTCGGGATGGCCCGCGGGCGTGACATGTTCGAGAAAGATCGGGTGTTCGTAAAGGCGGGTGCTCATGCGGATACTCTTATCGCTTGCCCCAGTCATGATCCACAGCAGATGGCGCGAATGCCGGCAATTTCAACATACGCGCGGTGTCGTGCGCATGTTACCTCCACCGTTTACTTCGGCCTGTGTCGCCATTAGTCTTTCAGCAGGGAAGTGAGGATAGGCAGGCAGATGGCAAAATCAGCGCGCTCGAACGTAGCGGAAATACGTGTGCCGTTTCGGGATGTCGACATGCATGGTGAGATGTTCATCTCGTCCTATATTTCCTATGCCGAATCCGTACTTGCAAATTTCTGGCTGACGCGGCCGGAAGTGGAAGGCGAGCCAATTTATACTGCAAGCAAGATTTCCTGCATCCTGCACCGGCCCTTGCACTACGACGAACTGATGGAATTCACCACTGCGGTCGACAAGATCGGCGTTCGCTCCGTCGGCTTTCTGATTGCCGTCGAGGCGGAAGGCGAACGCGCCGCCGAGGTCGAGATTATCTGGCAGGCGCGCAATCGCGAAGACCTGTCGCCGGCCGCGCTCCCTGAAGAAACGCGCGACTGGCTTTACACCTTCGTTGATTAGGCTCCGATCCTAAGCACGTGCAGGCAGCAGCGGATAGCCGACCATGACGGCGCGGCCGGCGAGCGCTGCGACGAACGCCTTGATGACATCGCCGGGGACGAAGGCCATCGAGCCGACGAACGCCTGTTGCAGGCCGACGCCGGCAGCGACCGCGAGATAGGCGATCCCGAAAGCATAGAGAACGACGATGCCGCCGATCGCGGATGCGAGGAAGAAGCCGACCGTTTGCACGAGGCCGGACTGCTCGGCCTTCACCAGGCGCTCGGCGACATAGCCGGTGACGAAGGCGGCAAAGAGCCAGCCGATGAGGAAGCCGGTCGTCGGTGCGGCAAATGCCGCAAGGCCGCCGCGGCCGCCTGAAAGCACCGGAAGGCCGATCGCAACAAGAACAAGCACGATCAGGACGGCGATCGCGCCGCGGCGCGCGCCGAGCACGACGCCTGCCATCATGACGCCAAGCGACTGCGCGGTGATCGGCACCGGAATGAAGCCGAGCGTGATCGGCGGCAGAATGCCGAGCGCCACGATGATTGCGGCAAAGAGGGCTGAGAGAACGAGGTCGCGGGTGCTCATCATGGGCTCCGTGTTTACAGAATGTTAACTGACATGCCGCCGAACGCCGCGCGCGTCAATCGCTGCGGCAATATTATCTGCATCTCTGAGCGTGAGGATGATCAGCGGCGCAAGCACCGTGACGGGCCGCACCTTAATGCCGCGGGCTGCATGCGCCTCCTTGATCGCCTGGTAGCGGCCAAGGATTTCCGGCACGAAACGGACGACGAGACCGACCGCAAGTCCGACATCGTTCGCCGCCACCAGGCCGGCCCGCTCCAATGGGCGGGCAAGCAGCGTGATCTCGTCGATGAACTCGCTGATCGTCGTTGTTGCCGTCACCGCCGCCGCAAAGAGCATCAGCGCCGTCAGCCGCAGCAGCGCCTCGACCGCGCCATGCCAGGGATTGAAGGCGAGGCTGAAAAGTGCCACGACGAGGATCGTCAGCAGCACGGGCTTCAGCCGTGCAATCGCCTGCCCGAAAGGCAGGCCGAGGCTGAAATAGACGGCCCCTGTTATCAGCACGCCAAGCGAAAGCAGCGGAATGTTGCGGGTGGTGAAGAGAATGACGCCGAGGATCGCAAGAACAAGCAGCTTCGAGCGCGCCGGAAGCCGGTGCATGATGCTGGTTCCCTCGACATAAAGCGATTGCATCAGGCGGTAATCTCCCGGTAGCGCGCGATTGCCTCGGCCGCCGGCGCATCGGCGGCAAGCCTGCCCTCGTGGAAGAGCAGGACGCGGCCGAAATCCGCGACCAGTTCCAGATCATGGCTGATCACGATGGCGTTTTCAGGCAGGCCCTCGATGATCTTCTGCACCAATGCGCGATTCTTGAGATCGAGCTGGTTCGTCGGCTCGTCGAGGATCAGGATATCCGGGCCGGTCACCAGAACCGCGCAGAGGGCGGCGATCTGCAGCTCGCCGCCAGAAAGCTCGTGCGCCCGGCGCGCTGCCAGATGGGCGGCATCGAAGCGGCCGAGTGCAGCTTCAACCTTCGCTTCGATCTCGGCCTTCGAGAAGCCGCGGCCCTTCAATCCGAAGGCAATGTCGTCGCGCACGATCGGCAGGATGATCTGGTTCTGCGGCTGCTGGAAGATGAAGCCGACATCCGGAAGGGCCGAATGGGAGTCGGCCGTGTCCCGGCCATTGACGATCACGCGTCCGGCTGTCGGCTTCGTCAGACCATTGATCAGCCGCGCGAAAGTGGTCTTTCCCGAACCGTTGAGGCCGATTACGCCGATGCGGTTTTCCGTGAGAGTGAGGGTCAGCGGCGAGAGCGCTTCGCGCGCCCCATAAGTGACTGCAGCCCCTTCGAAACGGATCTCCAAATCATTCCCCTGTCACCATCCGATGCTGCTTCTATAGCCGCAGCGTCAAAAGTGCAAAACCGGGTGGCTAGGAACATTTTCCCGAATATGATGTGCCCATGACGAATCTCTTTTCGAACAGCGATGCCCGCCGCGTCTTCCTCGCCAAACAGGGCCTCAGCTCTCCGCCGAACCGCGCCCTGACCAAGGCCGGGCTGCTGCAGCTGATCCATGATATCGGTTTCGTGCAGGTGGACAGCATCCAGACGGTGGAGCGGGCGCATCACCAGATCCTCTTTTCCCGCAACCAGACATACAGACGCGAACACCTGACCGCGCTCCTGGAGAAGGACGGCGCGCTGTTCGAACATTGGACGCACGACGCCTCCATCCTGCCGAGCGCCTTCTTCAAATACTGGAAGCACAAATTCCGGCACCAGGAAGAGGTGCTCGTCGAGCGCTGGCGCAAATGGCGCGGCGAGGGTTTCGAGCATGCCTTCGACGAGACCTACGAGCGCGTGGCGCGCGACGGCGCGATCATGGCGCGCGAGATCAAGGCCGACGGACACACCTCGGGCGGCTGGTGGAACTGGCATCCTAACAAGACCGCGCTCGAATATTTCTGGCGCACCGGCAAGTTCGCCATCGCCGGCCGCTCCAACTTCCAGAAGATCTACGATCTGGTCGAGCGTGTCATCCCCGCTGAATTCCGCGATCCGGAAGTAAGCCGGGAGGAGTTTGTCGATTGGGCGTGCCGAAGCGCGTTGAAACGGCTCGGTTTTGCGACACACGGCGAAATCGCCGCCTTTTGGAATCTGCTGTCGCCGGACGAGGCCAAGGCCTGGGTTTCAACCCATCGCGACGAACTGACCGAGATCCTGATCGAACCGGCGCTCGGCGGCAAGCCGCGCCCCTCCTGGGCCTTCGCGGATTTCCTTTCGACGCTGGATGGCTATCTCGAGGCTCCGGCGCGCATTCGCGTCTTGAGCCCCTTCGATCCGACGATCCGCGACCGCAACCGCACCGAACGCCTGTTCGGCTTCTTCTACCGCATCGAGGTTTTCGTACCTGAGCCGAAGCGCGAATACGGCTATTACGTCTTTCCGCTGCTCGAAGGTGACAAACTCATCGGCCGCATCGACATGAAGGCCGACCGCAAGCAGGGGACGCTGGATGTGAAGCGGCTATGGTTGGAGCCCGGCGTGAAGGCTTCTGCGGGACGGATGGAGAGGCTGCGAGCGGAACTGGAGCGCGTGGCGAAGTTTGCGGGGGTGGAGAAGGTCGTGTTTCTCAAGGGGTGGAGGGGTTAGCCGCGTGGCACTTCTCCCCAGCGGGAAGAAGTGCCGGAGCCTAGCTCGGCACGAGATTGTCGGAACGCCCCGCTCATCCGGCCCGCAGGGCTGCCTTTCTCCCCGGGCAGAAGGGAACCTCTCACCAAATCTCCGTCTTTGAAATCTTGATTCCAAATCCCTCCAGGCCGACATAGTGTCGCTCGCGGCTGGTGAGCAGCCTGATCGAACTGACGCCGAGGTCTTTCAGGATCTGCGCGCCCAAGCCGATTTCCAGCCATTCGCTTTCGCGGCTCTTGGCTTCGGCGTGGGCTTCGCGTCCCTGGCTGCGGGCCTTGCGGCCGTTGTCGTAGTGGCCCACGCCCACGGAGCCTTCACGGAGGTATACGATGATGCCGCGGCCTTCCTCGGCGATTTTCTGCATATAGTGGTCGACCGGGCTCTTCTTGCCGAAGAGGTCCTCGGCGACATTTTCCGGGTGCAGGCGCACTGGGATGTCGATGCCGTCGCGTATATCGCCGAAGACAACGGCGAGGTGCTGCATCGGATCCCAGGGGAGCGAGTAGGTGTGCGCCTTGGCCTTGCCGAACGGCGTCTCGATATCGAAGCTGGCGCCGAGTTCGATCAGCGTTTCCTTGCGCTGGCGATAGGCGATGAGGTCTGCGACCGAGACGAGCTTCAGGCCATGCTTTTCCGCAAAATCGATGACCTGCGGCCCGCGCGTCACCGTGCCGTCGTCATTAACGAGCTCGCTGATGACGCCGATCAGCGGCAGTCCGGCGAGCCTGCAGAGATCGACGGCCGCTTCGGTATGGCCGGAACGCATCAGAACGCCGCCTTCGCGGGCAACTAGTGGAAAGATGTGGCCGGGCCGGACGAAATCGCTTGCACCGACATTCGGATTGGCGAGATTGCGCACCGTCAGCGTGCGGTCGTCGGCGGAAATGCCGGTGGTCGTGCCGTGCTTGAAATCGACGGACACGGTAAACGCCGTCGTGTGCGCGGAGTCGTTTTCGGCCACCATGGCGTTGAGGTTCAGGCGCTTCGCCTCTTCTTTCGGCATTGGCGTGCAGACGATGCCGGAGGTATGGCGGACAATGAAGGCCATCTTTTCCGGTGTGCAATGGACGGCGGCGACGATCAGGTCGCCTTCGTTCTCCCGGTCGTCGTCATCCATGACGACGACGATTTCGCCGGCTTCGAAGGCCCGGATGGCATCGACGACGCGCTTCTGGTCATAAGGCATGGGACAGTTCCTATTTCAGCCGGCCGGTCTGGCCGCGGTCGCGAAGGTAGTGGTCGGCGATGGCGCAGGCGACCATGGCTTCGCCGATCGGCACGGCCCGGATGCCGACGCAGGGGTCGTGCCGGCCCTTGGTGCGGATATCGACATTGTTGCCGCCGGCATCAATCGAGCGCCGCTCGGTGAGGATGGAGGAAGTCGGCTTGATCGCAAACCGCGCGATCACCGGCTGACCGGTCGATATGCCGCCTAAAATACCGCCGGCGTGGTTGGAAAGAAACAGCGGCTTGCCCTCATTGCCCATGCGCATCTCGTCGGCGTTTTCTTCGCCGGTGATTTCGGCGGCGCCGAACCCATTACCTATCTCGACGCCCTTCACGGCATTGATCGACATCAGCAGCGAGGCGATGTCCTGGTCGAGCTTGGCATAGATGGGCGCACCAAGCCCGGCCGGAACACCTTCAGCCACGACTTCGACGACGGCGCCGATTGAGGAGCCGTTCTTGCGGATGCCGTCAAGATATTCCTCCCATACGGGAACGATCTCAGCATCCGGCGAGAAGAAGGGATTCTGGTTCACCTGATCCCAATCCCAGTTCTGGCGGTTGATCTTGTGCTTGCCGATCTGCACCAGAGCTCCGTGAACTCTCATGTTCGGCACGACGAGACGGGCAATCCCGCCGGCGGCGACACGTGCCGCGGTCTCGCGAGCGGAGGAGCGGCCGCCGCCGCGATAGTCGCGGATGCCGTATTTGACGTCATAGGTATAGTCGGCGTGGCCGGGGCGGTATTGCCGGGCAATCTCGCCGTAATCCTTGGAACGCTGGTCCGTGTTCTCGATCATCATCGCGATCGGCGTTCCGGTCGTCGTCATCGTCTCGCCGTCGGCATCCAGCATCACGCCGGACAGCACCTTCACGAGGTCCGCCTCGCGGCGCTGCGTCACGAAACGCGACTGGCCGGGCTTGCGCTTGTCGAGCCAGGCCTGAATGTCTTCCAGCTTGAAGCGCAGGCCGGGAGGGCAGCCGTCGACGACGCAGCCGAGCGCCGGGCCGTGGCTCTCGCCCCAGGTTGTTACGCGGAAGAGGTGACCGAATGTATTATGCGACATGTGTTCCGACCACGCGCGGCAACCCGCGCCATTCTCCAAAATGCGCGACACTCATAGGCTAAAAAGAGGTTGGGGCAAAAGCCTTTCTTTGCGCGAAATTCACGTGAGGAAGAAATGCTGTTTCCGCAATTTGCAAACGATGCGGGTTTTGGACGTCATCGGCAATGAGAAATGCCGCGGCCCCTTCGTCCGCCACTGCTGGCACCTTCTCCCCGTTCTGACGGGCAGAAGGGGGCATGCCCACCCTTCTTCAAATCTCGGCGCTGGGTATGGCAAGTTCCCTCGCCCGTTTACGGGGAAAAGCGTTAGGGCGGTGGCAAATCATGCGATGGAGAGCGGCACAAAATCGCAAACAGCTATTTAAAGCCGCTCAGGAAGCGATCCGCCATGCCGCACCATCGGCTGCGGCGGCCGTGAAGTCGTCGAAGGAGAGGGGACGGGAGAAGGCGTAGCCCTGCAGCAGGTCGCAGCCAAGATCGCGCAGCATATCGGCGTGCGAGATCGTCTCGATCCCTTCCGCCACCGTTTCGACGCCGAGCGAGCGGGCGATGTCGATGATCGAGCTTACCAGTGCGCGCTCCTGCGGAGAGTTGAGGATCGGCTGCACGAGCTGGCGGTCGATCTTGAGCCGTTTCGGCTTCAGCTTCAACAGGCTGACGATCGATGTATGGCCGGTGCCGAAATCGTCGATTTCGATGTCGATGCCGAGCGCCTTGATGCGGTCGAGGTTGTGAGCCGCCACATCCTCGCTTTCGTCGAGGAAGATCGATTCCACCAGTTCGAATGAAAGCTCGCCCGGGCGTATCTGCAGGTCGCTCAGCGATTCGAAGAGGCTACCGTCATGCAGCCGCCGCGCTGAAACATTGACGGAGACCTGCGGCACTGAAACGCCGAGTGCTGCCCAGCGCATCTTGTCCTTCAGTGCGGTTTCGAGAACGATGCGGTCCAGCGCCTGCACCACGTTGATCTCGTCGGCGATGCGCAGGAACTTGTCCGGCGTCAGCAGGCCGCGGGCCGGGTGGTTCCAGCGCACCAGCGCTTCGACACCGGTGAGCCGCATCGTCCGCGCGCAAAATTGCGGCTGGTACCAGGCGGTGAATTCGCCATTCTCGATGCCGGCAAGGATCTCGTCGGCGATGCGCTTGCTGTTGATGATGTCGGCCTGGAGGTTCTGGTTGAAGAATTCGTAGCGGTTCCGGCCCAGGCTCTTTGCGCGGTAGAGGGCGATATCGGCGTTGATCAGCACCTTGCGCGCGTCGACATGGATGCCGTTGGCAAGCGCGATGCCGATCGAAACGCCGCAGCGGCAAGGGAAGCCCTGGAAATTGACGGGCTGGCGCATTTCTTCGATGATCCGGCCCGCCAGCGCGGCCATATCCTCGTCGCTGGCATCGAGTGCGAGGATGACGAACTCGTCGCCGCCGATGCGCGCGACGACATCGCTGCCACGGACATTCTTCGAAAGAACCTTCGACGCATGCACCAGCATCGCGTCCCCGGCTGCGTGGCCGAGCGTGTCGTTGATTTGCTTGAAGCGGTCGAGGTCGATGTGGAGGATTGCGAATTTCTGCCGCTGCGACCGGCTGCCGGCCGTCAGGTTTTCGAGCGCGATGTCGAGCTTGCGGCGGTTGGCCAGTGCCGTCAGCGGATCATGCAGCGAATTGTGCTCGATACGATTCTTGGCAAGTTCGAGCTCGATATTCTTGGCAACCGCTTCGTCCTTCGCTGCCTTCAGCTCGGCGGTCAGCAGCGCATCTTCCGTGACGTCGAGCGCGACGCCAATGAGCTTCAGCTGACCTGTCGCCGTCTGGTGCACCTTGCCGGTCGAGCGGACGTAGCGAATGCTGCCGTCCTCGGCCGGCACGCGGCAAATGAGCGTGTGCTTGTCGCCGAGCTGCTTGAAATGCCGTGCGCTTTCCAGCGCAAAAGCACGATCTTCCGGGTGAATGCAGGAAAGCCAAACATCCTGGGGCATGAATCCCTGCCGTGGTTCCAGCCCGTAGAGCTCGTGCATGCGTTCGTCCCAGACCGAGCCGGCAGTGCCGAGCGTCGTTTCCCAGATGCCGCACTGATAGGAATCGAGCGCCAGATCGAGTCGGGTTGAAAGTTCGGCAAGCTGCGTCTCGCGGCGGGAGAGCTCGTCCAGTGCCAGTTCCAGCTCGGCATTCTTGATATCGCTGTTTTCTTTTGCCTTGCGCAGCATATCGGCTGCCTCCGCGTCTGCGGTCACGTCCGCGACGATGCCGATCGTCCTGCCGGTTCCGCCCGCATCCGTGTAGAAGGAGCCCACCGAGCGCAGATACCGGATGCGGCCGTCCGAAAGCCTGATACGGTACTGCGCCGTGCAGGACGTACCTGCCAGGCTGCAGTTGAAAAAGTGCGTCTCGGCGATTGGCCGGTCTGCCGCCACGATTGCCTCGAGCCAGCTTTCAAGCGGATGGCTGCCCTCGCCGGCCGGCTGGCCGTGAAGGCCCGAGGCGCGCGTGTCCCAGTAAAGGCTGTGGCCGTGATCCTGCAGTTCCCAGATGCCGATATTGGAAGAATCCAGCGCCAGGTTCAGCCGCTGCGAAAGTTCGAGCAGCTTCGTTTCGCGGGCCTCGAGTTCGTTGACATTGCGGGTGCGCTCGCCAAGAAGCAGAGTCGCGAGGAAGATCGGCACGATGATGACGCAGCCGGCAGCGATGATGATCAAGCGAAGCTGAAGCTGGTTCGGCGGAGCTTCGTTCCATCCGGTCGTCGGCACGGCCGAAAGCTCCCAGCGCCCGCCCGCGAAGGTGATCTTGCGGCGGAGCGGCTGCTTGTCGAGCACATCGGCGCTGCCGAAGAAGGGAAGGGCGCGTTGCTCGGCCACAGTCCCCAGGTCGCGCACCGCGATCGAAAGATGGTCGAGATGCGGGTAGCGTTCCTGGTTTTCGCTATTGCGCGCGGGTTTGAGGCCAGTGTTCTCGTAGAACATATCCTGGTCGATCGTGACTTCGACCGCACCCCAGATCTTGCGCTGCCCGTTCTCCTTGATGAAGATCGGGAAGAAGATCGCGAAGGCATCCCTTCCGCTGCCGATCTTGACCGGGCCGTAGAAACGCGCCTGCTGGTCTCCCGTATTGCGTCCGACGGACTGGCGCAGCATCAGCTTTTCACGCACGTCCTTGCCGATGCGGCTCTTGTCGGATTGCGGCGGGAAGACGTTGCCGACGACGAAATCAGGTGCGACGGTGATGCTGACGAAATGGGGATTTTGGATGAGCAGCCAATTGATCTGGCGCTCCATTTCTTCATCGTTGGCTTTCGCGCTCACGGAAATCATGTTGGACAGATCGCGGACGACGGTGACGTCCATATTGATCTGTGCCGCCATGCGGGCGCGAATGAGGTTCGTCTCGTTTTCTGTGCGGATCTGCAACTCTCGCAGATAGGCCGCAGTATTCGCACGGTCGAGCGTGAAGCCGACCGCAACGACCACAAATGCGACGAGGGTCGAAACCAGCAGTGAAACCCAGGTATTCTTGAGTACCCGCCGCAATTGAATATTGGCGCCCAGCCGGAAAAGCAAAAATATGTCTCCCTGTTCGGCGGAACTCTAAGGAGGAACCGGTTAATTTACGATTTCCCGATGGTTCATCTTTGCGGCTTGCAATTAAGAGCACTCTAATGGTTAGCGGCTGCTTTTGATTGTTGTTAAAATGCTATTCATCAATGAGGCGCGGAAAGCCATTCTTCCGGGCAATTTTCGCCATATTCAGGAGCTTATCTGTGTTTCACCGGATTTTTGCGTCGAGTTTCAAGAGGGTTGCCGCGATGCGTTTTTTTGTTGCCACGCTGCTGGCCACAGCAAGTTTCCTGTCGCCCATCAGCAGCTTTGCGGAAAGCGCCGACGTCGAAGCGACCATCAAGAAAGTCGACATGAGCAGCCTCAGCCTGACACTCGATGACGGCAAGACATATCAGGCGCCCGAGGAGTTCAACTTCGATGGGCTGAAGGCCGGTGTGAAAGTGGTGATCTTTTACACGGAAGTGGACGGCAAGCGGGTGATCAACGACCTCGATATCGTGCAGTAATTAGAGACTATATCCAGCCGATCAGTCTTTTCGCGGTGTCGATCTTCAAGATTCGGTCCTGCGGAATTTCCCCCTCGGCAGCCTCGTGCTTCGGCAGATCGGCGATCATCTTGAAGAGGCTGCGGATGACGCCGCCATGCGTGACGCAAACGGTCGGGCGCTCGACGGAGTTCAACCATGATCGGATGCGCCACGACATGATTTCGTAGCTTTCGGCATAGTCGCCCGGCGGGATGAAATCCCATTTGTTGATATTGCGCTCGATGATGCGTTCGCGCTGGGTCGCCTTCAGTTCCCGGATGGTGAAGCCTTCCCAGTCGCCGAAGGAAACTTCGACCAGCCGGTCGTCGCTGCGGTAGTCCTTGGGCGGCAGGCCCATTGCCGTGCGCATGATCTCCATCGTCTCGCGCGTGCGCTGGAGCGGGCTTGCAACGAAATCGAAGGAAATGGCTTCGACCCCGAGAATCTCGGCCATGTCGATGCCGTTCAGCCGCGCCTGTTCGCGGCCGATGACATTCAGCGGAATATCCTTCTGGCCTTGCAGACGGCGTTCGGCGTTCCAGTCGGTCTGACCATGTCGGACCACATAGATGAGCAAGGCAGATTCCGCTTGATTGGACTTCGATCAGTCCTTGATAACTGAAATATCCGGCGCGTCTACCGCCTTCATGCCGATCACATGATAACCGCTGTCGGCGTGGTGTACTTCGCCGGTGACCGAACGCGAGAGGTCAGACAGCATGTAAAGGCCGACATCGCCGACGTCTTCGATGGTGACGGTGCGGCGGAGCGGAGCGTTATACTCGTTCCACTTCAGGATATAGCGGAAATCGCCGATGCCGGACGCTGCCAGCGTCTTGATCGGGCCTGCCGAAATCGCATTGACGCGGATGTTCTTCGGTCCGAGATCGACGGCGAGGTACTTGACGCTCGCTTCGAGCGCAGCCTTTGCAACGCCCATGACATTGTAGTTCGGCATGACCTTCTCGGCGCCGTAATAGGTGAGCGTCAGCAGCGAGCCGCCCTCCGTCATGAGCTTCTCGGCGCGGCGTGCGACGGACGTGAACGAGTAGACGGAAATCTGCATCGTCTTGGAAAAATTGTCCGGCGAAGTATCGACGTAGCGGCCGGTCAGCTCGTCCTTGTCCGAGAAGCCGATCGCGTGAACGACGAAATCGATCTTGCCCCACATCTTTTCGATGTTCTCGAAAACCGCATCGATGCTCGCTTCATCACTGACGTCACAGTGGCCGGCGAGTACGCCGCCAAGTTCGGCAGCCAGAGGCTCGACGCGTTTTTTCAGGGCATCGCCCTGATATGTAAAGGCAATTTCGGCGCCCTGTGTATGAATGGCTTTGGCAATGCCCCACGCAATCGAACGATTGTTGGCGACGCCCATGATGACGCCACGCTTGCCTGACATGAGGCCTGTTGCTTGAGCCATATTTTGCCCCCTAATGAACCAATTGGAAATTGCCTATGGCATAGGCCGTTAATCGGTTCAAGATTGCGGGCAATCATCAACTGTTAGGGATCGTAACAAAGGGTGCGCTTGTCACGAAAATTTCACAGAAACAGCCCTTCGCGCATGCTTCTCATGAGATCCGTGACCTTATCATCCGGCGTTTCCCACAACATAATGCGTAGCTCGACGATCAGGTCGCCCTTTCCGCCTGTGTCGTCGGGCAGGCCCTGGCCGGAGATTCGGATCGTCTTGTCGGATCCTGACCAGGGGGGAACGGTGACGTCGACCGGCCCGTTCGGTCCGTCGATGCGCGCTTCGGTTCCAAGGACGGCATTCTCGATCGTCACCGGCAGCACGGTACGCAGGTCGAAGCCGTCGACGGTGAAACGCGCATCGGATGCGATGTGGATGCTGACGACCGCGTCGCCTCGCTGCATGTTCGGCAGCTTGTAGCCTTGGCTCTTCAGCCGGACCTGATGGCCCTCCCGTGTCCCGGCCGACAACGCGAAGCTTGCCTCGCGGCCCTCGGCGAGCTGCACCGTGGTCCAGCTGCCCTTCAATATGTCCTCGATCGTGACCGTTACCTGCGCGAATTGATCCGGGGCCTTTTCCGGTGCGGGCGCGCTGCCGGTAAAGCGGCGCACAAGCGATGTCAGTATGCTCAAGGGCTGAAGTATGCCGCCAGCGGCCGCAACCGTCTCCGTGCTTTCTTCCTCGGGCTTTACAGCTTCCGCTTCGAGTTTGCCGGCCTCCGCCTCTGTCCGCTTGCCGGCATTTGCCTGTGGATGAGCCGTCGCGCCGGCGCTTGCAGCCTTGGCCTGCGCGCCAAAAATGCGCTCGACCATGTCTTCGGCGGATTCCGGGCTGACGTGCTGCTGTTTTGCCGCCTCGGCGGCGGCCTTCGCCGCCTTCTGCGCGTTGGCGCGGGCGAGTTCTTCCATCACGCGTTCGGCATTCGCCTGCGCGGCCTTCGCCCTGACTGCCGCCTCGCGGGCCGCCTGGCGCTGCTGCATGATCGTCTCGCCGTTCATTCGCGCCTCTGCCATCCGTGCGGCCGTATCGAAAAGGCTGCGCTTCTTGGGGTCCTTCAATGTCTCATAGGCACGACCGACCTCGGCGAAACGAGCCGTTGCCGTCGGATCGCCCTGGTTGTGATCCGGATGAACGGCCTTGGCCATGTTGCGCCAGGCCGCCTTGATCTCGTCTGTCCCTGCGTTCTGAGGAACGCCCAAAATCTTGTAAGGATCGCGCATTTAATAACCGCCGGTGTTGCGATGCGGCGTGCCTGTCCTTGCCCAGCACCCCGAAGCCCAATGACAACTCTCCGCGCGCCTTCCGGTCCATTTCAGAAAAACCGGAACACGCGTCTATGAGCCGATCGTGCGTCAGAGTTACTAATCAGTCCTTATTTTTCGGGGAGGGGAATGCGGCTTTCGCCGCAAATGGTTAGCTTTCTGCTAAGCATTGCGGCTGCGGTCCGGCTGCGATTAACCATGTCTTGAAGCGGGTCAGCCTTCCGGCTGGAAGCTCAGCAGTTGCCAGTTGCCGCCGCCGACGAGGCAGGTCTTGCCGTAGAATTTGGCAATGCCCGCATAGGAGTGCCGCGTCGTGCGGAACTGGCGGCAGACCTGGCCCTGATCGTTGTTTTCGACGATCGTGTCGATGACGCCGGCGCTGCCGGTGGAGGAATTCGCCCAGGGCAGCGGCTGGCCGGCCATTCTCTGGATGTCGGCAGAGGTGACCGCGTTGCGAACCGTCATTTCGTCGGAAAGCGTATCGGTGCTCGGCGGCGTCTGCGGCACGGTTCCGGTGGCAACCGAACGGTCCACCTTCGAATCGCTCAGGAAGTCAAAACCGCCCGTCATGCAGCCAGAAAGCGGCAGCATCGCCGCGCCGATGACGAACAACATGGCACAACGGCACAGCAGGCCCTTTGTATGGCGATTTGACTTTGCTATGACTTCCACCCTGCGTCCCGTCCAGTCGTGAAAAGCTGGGCATGAAACCAATAAACCCGGGGCATTTGAGCTAATATGTCGGCAAATGAGTTAATAAGCGGTGACTTCACTGAGCGCGACGAGCCGTTCAAGCTTTTCGCGGAATGGCTAAAAGATGCCGAGGGTTCCGAGATAAACGATCCGAATGCGGTAGCGCTTGCGACGGTCGATGAAGATGGCCTTCCCAATGTCCGCATGGTTCTCCTGAAGGGATTCGATAGCGACGGATTCGTCTTCTACACCAATTTCGAGAGTCAGAAAGGCCGCGAAATCTTGGGGCAGAAAAAAGCGGCCATGTGTTTTCACTGGAAAACGCTGCGACGGCAAGTGCGCGTGCGCGGTCCTGTGGAAATCGTGACCGAGGAGGAAGCCGACGCTTATTTCCAGACGCGCGCCCGCGGCAGCCGCATCGGCGCCTGGGCATCCAAGCAGTCCCGTCCGCTGGAAAGCCGTTTTGCGCTGGAAAGAGCCGTGGCCGAATATACGGCGCGTTATGCCATTGGCGAAATCCCGCGGCCGCCCTACTGGTCGGGTTTCCGCATCAAGCCGGTTTCGATCGAATTCTGGAAGGACCAAAACTTCCGCCTGCACGACCGCATCGAATTCCGCCGCAAGGCCCCGGAAGGCGATTGGCAAAAGATCAGGATGTATCCTTAAGCGGTTAACGGCCCATCAGCTTCAGCGGGATGCCGGAGGCGAGTGCCGAGACATAGCGCGGCTTCTGATAAAAGCCATTGAGAGAGAGCCGCGGCAGATAGGTGGTGCTGCCAGGCAGGTCCGGCCGCATGACGCCCGGCCGGGTCGTCACCGCGACCTTGAACCTGAGTTCGGCTGCGATTGCCGCCTCGCGACGGGTTGCTGCTTCGGGTGTGCCATATGGGAATGCGAAGGTTTCCGGCCGTTTGCCGGTAATCGCCTCTACATGGTCGGCGGAAAGCGCCATTTCCTCCCGTGCTTCGGCTTCCGGAAGCCGCGCGAGCGCGCGGTGGCTGACCGTATGGGCGCCGATGGAGGCGAGGGGGCTTGCGTCGAGAAGATTGAGTTCCGCCGCGCCCATCACGAGATCGTCGACGAGTTCGGCCGGATCGATCTCATGGTGACGGGCGAGCGCATCGATCTTCGCAACCGCCGAGGCCTCGTCGGTGCCGTGGACATGGGCTGCGAACCGCGAGAATGCCGCATGCTGATCGGCCAATGTGAAAAGCGTGATGCTCTCTTCGCCTCCGCCGAAATCGAAGTGGACCTTTTCGGCCTTCCGCAGGACGGCGGCAAGCGTCTCCCACCAGATCGTGTGCGTGCGCTCCGTCAGGCCCTTTGCCACGAACACGGTAAAGGGTGCCTCGTGCTTCTCGAAGATCGGATAGGCGTGAACGAGGTTGTTGCGGTAGCCGTCGTCCAGGCTAAAGGCTGCAAAGGGCTGGTCGCCGTCCGGTCCGGAAAGCAATGCCGGAATCTCGTCCAGCGCGACGAAACGGTACCCGTCATGCGCAAGCCGCGTCAGTGCCGCATCGAGAAATGCCGGCGTGATTTCGAGGTGTGCATTCGGCTCGAAAGCATGTGGCTCGTGCGGCCTGACATGATGCAGGGTGAAGATCGCGCCGCGCCCGCGCGCGCTGCGCATGAGCCGAAGAGCAGCGATGAGATGCGCAGCTTCGAGCCCGCCGGTAATGGCGATCCGTTTCGCGCGACTTTTCCACAGCCTGTGCATTCCGCCTCCCTGAAGACGGGCGAACCTATCAATTATGGTGTTAAGCGTTGTTGAACGTTGCATTTTCGGGTGAAATCTTTACGTTCCGTTCACCAAGAGCAAAGAAAACTCAAAAAATCAGTGTCCGTTGCGTCAAAGTCGCGCCAGATTAGCGGCTTCTGTCGCAGAACGGGACATGTTTTGACTTCGCCGCAGTCGGCACTTGTATTGAGGGGACTTCATGAAAAGGTTGTTGGCCGCATTTCTAGCTGTGACGCTTGCCGTTTCGGCACCGATCGCGGCCATGGCCGGCAGCGCCTCCCTCATCCTCGATGCCAGGACAGGCAAGGTTCTCGCGTCCGAGAACGGTGATGTGCTGAACCACCCGGCGTCGCTCACCAAGATGATGACGCTCTACCTCACCTTCGAGGCGCTGAACCGCGGCAAGATCACTTGGGACACGCCGATCGTCATGTCGAAATACGCATCCAGCCGCCCGCCGACAAAGCTCGGCGTGAAGGCGGGCGGAACGATCACCGTGCGCGAAGCCGTCTATGGGATGATCGTTAAATCCGCGAATGATGCCGCGGCCGCGGTGGGCGAAACGCTCGCGGGCTCCGAAAGCAACTTCGCCCGCGTAATGACGCAGAAGGCCCGTCAGCTCGGCATGAACCGTACCGTCTTTTATAACGCTTCCGGCCTGCCGGATAAGCGGCAGGTGACGACGGCCCGCGACATGTCCACCCTTGGCGTCGCGCTGCTCAAACACTATCCGAGGGAATACCGGCTCTTTTCGATGACGGCGTTCACCTTCCGCGGCAAAACCATCCGCGGACATAACAACCTGATGGTTCGCTACCAGGGTATGGACGGCATCAAAACGGGTTACACGAACGCCTCCGGTTTCAATCTCGTGAGCGCCGTGCGCGATGGCAACCGCCGCGTCGTCGGCGTCGTTCTCGGCGGCCGCACGGCTCGCAGCCGCGATGCCCAGATGGCCGCACTACTCGACAAGTATCTCGGCCGCGCTTCCAGCGGCGGCAGGCTGCTTGCAAGCGTCGGCGCCAAGCAGCCGGTCGAAGTCGCCTCCGCCGCCGCCGATACGGATGCGCCGCTTGCAGCCGCCGCGCCACGAAGCGAAGGCGAAACCGGCAACGCTCCTTTCGCGCTCGGTTACTCTGACACGGCAGCCGTTCCCTTGGAGCGTCCGGCAGCACTTGAGGAAATGGCCAATGCTGGCAAGCCGCAGCCGTCGACCCGCGGCTGGCAGATCCAGATTTCCGCCGCTCCAAGCGCCGATGCCGCCCGTGCGCTGCTTGCGCAGGCAAAGTCCGCAGGCGGCACGGCGCTGAAATCCGCAACGCCCTATACGGAAGCCTTCGGCACCGGCGCCAACGCCATCTACCGCGCCCGCTTCGTCGGGTTCGAAAGCGAGCAGGCCGCCACCGCCGCCTGCGAAGCCCTCAAGAAGCGCTCCTACGACTGCGTGCTGCTCGCCAACCAAGGCTAAGCTCCGAACACCCTTCGCTGGACAATCCGGACGAATCGGCATTCTCCTGTTTTGGATACAAAAGGAGAACGCCGATGCTTGCCGATCTCGCGGAAAAGTTCGAATCCTCTTCCCGCCGTTATGCTGAAGTGAATGGCATCGAAAGAGATCCGGACTGGTATCTCCTGAAGCTGCAGGAAGAAATGGGCGAACTCACGCAGGCCTGGAACCGCGTGAGCGGCAGAGGGCGCCCGAAGGCAAGGCGCCGGACGAACTGAAGCAGGACCTCGCCGACGAAACGGCCGACATGCTCGGCCACATCCTGCTTTTCGCCCGCCAAAATGGCATCGACCTCGCACGAGCGATCGAGCGCAAGTGGCTGTTTAGGCCGTGAGCTCTTATGTTCGTTTCAGGGAAGTCGCCTTGCCACGCCGCAAGCTCTCGGCGATCCACCACCCGCACTGTTCTTCGGTATAAGACGGCGCTCCCCAGTGGACGATCGCTAGACTGCCCTCCGGTAGAACTTGTTGTCCACGGCCATCAAGGGGAAGGAGCGAGGAAGGTCGCCGCGCTTGATCTCAGTGAAGCCGTTCTTCTCGTAAAAGCGATGCGCTGCCAGGAACCTGTCGGTCGTGCCGAGGAAGATCTCGAGAATGCCGTGTGCTTTGGCATGGGTAAAGAGCGTGTCGAGCAGCCTTGCGGCAACGCCGTGCCGCGGGCCACGCACGGGCGCGGCGACGAACATCTTGCGGAGCGCTGCGCGGTTGTTGCCGATATCCTTGAGGCCGATCGTGCCGACGATGACGCCGTCAAGCTCCGCGACCCAGAACTGGCCTTTGCCGGACTGGTAGAAATCCGGGATGACCTGTAGATCCGGTTGGTCGTCGGCTGTGATCGCGAAGCCGAATTCGTCGCGCTGGATCGGCAGGATGACCGAAAAGACGCCATCGATGTCAGGGGCGGCGAAGGGTCTGATCTCGATCTCGCTCATCGCCACCTCCGGATCGTTAGGCTTTCGTGCCGCCGACGGTCACCTGGTCCATGCGCAGATGCGGCTGTCCGACGCCGACCGGAACCCACTGCCCGGCCTTGCCGCAATTGCCGATGCCGGTGTCGAGCTTCATATCGTTGCCGATCATCGAGACGCGCTTCATCGCATCCGGGCCGTTGCCGATCAGCATCGCGCCCTTGATTGGTGCGCCGATTTTACCGTTCTCGATGAGGTAAGCCTCGGTGCAGCCGAAGACGAACTTGCCGGAGGTGATGTCCACCTGGCCACCGCCGAAGGAGACGGCATAGATGCCCTTCCTCACGGAAGCGATGATCTCTTCGGGCGTCTTGTCGCCGCCGAGCATGTAGGTGTTGGTCATGCGTGGCATCGGCACATGGGCATAGCCCTGGCGGCGGCCGTTGCCGGTCGGCTGCATGCCCATCAGCCGGGCGTTCTGGCGGTCCTGCATGTAGCCGACGAGCTTGCCGTTCTCGATGAGCACGTTGTAGCCGGAGGGCGTGCCCTCGTCGTCGATGGTGATCGAGCCGCGTCGGCTGTCGATCGTGCCGTCATCGACCACGGTGACGCCCGGTGCAGCCACCATCTGGCCAAGCAGGCCGGCGAAGGCCGAGGTCCTTTTGCGATTGAAATCGCCTTCGAGGCCATGGCCGACCGCTTCGTGCAGCATGACACCCGGCCAGCCGGAGCCGAGAACGACATCCATTGTGCCGGCCGGCGCCTCGATCGCTTCGAGATTGACGAGTGCCTGACGAAGCGCCTCGTCGGCACCGTACTGCCAATTGCCCTCCGCAATAAAATCGCCGAAGCCGATGCGCCCGCCGCTGCCATAGGAGCCGCTTTCCTGCCGATCGCCTTTCCCGACGATGACGGAGATGTTGATGCGCGTCATCGGGCGGATATCGCGAACGCGATGACCATCGGCGCGCAGGATATCGACAACCTGCCAGCTTGCGGCGACCGACGCCGTCACCTGGCGCACCTTGTCGTCCTTGCCGCGCAGGTATGCGTCGATATCGGTCAGGACTTTAACCTTCTCTTCGAAGGTTGGCGAGCCGATCGGGTTCTCGTCGCCGTAGAATTTCTTGTTGGTGCGCTGGGGCGCTGCGGCGTAGCTGCCGGAATAGCCCTTCGTGACCGCTCCGACGGCCTCTGCCGCCCGCTTTAGCGCCGCAACCGAAAGATCGCCTGCATGCGCGTAGCCGACCGCTTCGCCGGCGACGGCGCGAAGGCCGAAACCCTGCTCGGTATTGAAGCTTCCGCCCTTGAGGCGGCCATTGTCGAACATCAGCGATTCCGCCTGCGCATGCTCGATGAAGAGCTCGCCGTCATCGGAGCCGGAAAGCGCCTCGGCAACGTGTTTGCGCATCGTCGTTTCGTCGGCGTCGAACAGCGTCAGCAGGTCGGTATTCATAGTCGTATTCTCCGCTTCGAAGCAGAAACGCTTCCAGGCCGATGTAGGTCCGCAGAGCTGTTCGAGCAAGCCCTTATCAGGGCAGGGCGTCGTAGCCTTCTGCAAAGCCCTTGAGGTCGACCGGAATGCCGATGCCTTCTTCGGGCGTCTGGAAGACTATGAAAGTGGCGCTGGTGCCGCTGCGGAATGTCTTCAGCAGCTCGTCCTCGAGCACGACTTCGGCGTAGCAGCCGTCGGCAAAGCAGCGCACGAAATAGGCGCGGCCGATGTCCTTGCCGTCGACATTGAGGCCGAGGCCGTTCGGCAGCAGGACACCGAGCGGGGCCAGAACGCGGAGGATCTTCGACTTGCGGTCGGCGGTCTTCAGCACGACGACCGAGAGGCCGACCTCCGGCCGGTCTTCGGCAATCACGTTCTGCATCAGCGCGCATTGCTCGGCCGAAGCGCCAGCCGGCTTGTCGCAGACGACCGACCAAGCGCCGTGGTTGGACTTCACGGTTCCGGGGGCCTGCGGTTGGCTTTGTCCGGGCGTTGCCTGCTGCGGGCGATCCGCTTGCGCTGGTGCCGTCTGTGCCGGCGCCGGTTGCTGGGCAGGCGGCTTCGGTTGCTGGGCAGGCGGCTTCGGCGCAGGCTGCTGCTGGGCAAATACGGGGGTTGTCGCCGCGGCTGCGATGCTGGTGATCAGAATAAGCGACCGCGCGAGGGAACGGAAACCCATGGAAACCTCTGGAATTCGAATCAGTGCCGCTATTGTTGAAGGCCGCCATCGGAAATGAAAAGCCCCGCCCCGTCAAAACCGGGGGACTACGGCAGAAATAGGACCTTTCGCCGATATTGTCGGGAGGGCGGATTGGTTACAACCGGTCTTTTTCATATGACCATGAAAATCTTCAGCAATGTTTTGCCCTGGCTGCGGAATTTGACTTTAGGCAAAAATGCCGCATAGACAATCGCTCTGGCCTGTTGCGGTAGATGGCAAACTGTGGTTTGAAGCGCTGAAGATGGCAAGGATTCTGCGTTCGATTTGTGGCAGATCAAGCGCTCGAGGGAGATACTAAGGTGATTAAGAAGGCTTATGCAGCACTGGCCGCGCTGGTCTGTCTGCTTTTTGCTTCCGGCAGTTTTGCCGATCAGCCGCTGCCGTGGCAGGCAACGCTGCAGCCGGCGGCAACGCCGATCATGCGGGAAATCCGCTGGTTCGAACAATATACGCTGTGGTTCATCGTTCCGATCACGCTTTTCGTTCTCGTGCTGCTGATCGTCGCCTGTTTCAAGTTCCGCGCCAGCGCAAATCCGGTGCCTTCGAAGACGAGCCACAACACGCTGATCGAAGTCATCTGGACCGTCGGACCGGTTCTCGTTCTTCTCTTCCTTGCCGTTCCGTCGTTCAACCTTTTGACGGCGCAGCTCACCCTACCGGAAAACCCGGATGTCACGCTGAAAGCGACGGCCACCCAGTGGCAGTGGAATTACGAATACGCAGGCACCGGCGAGACGCCGCTCACCTTCGATTCCTTCCTGCTCAAGGATCCAGATCGCGCAGCTGCCGGCAAGTCCGACCTCGCCACCTATCCGCGTCTGCTCGCCGTCGACAACGAAGTCGTTCTGCCGGTCAACAAGACGGTCCGTGTTCTCGTGACTGCTGCTCCGACCGACGTCATTCACGCTTTCGCCATGCCGTCCTTCGGCATCAAGATCGACGCCGTTCCCGGCCGTTTGAATGAAACCTGGTTCAAGACGGAGCGCGAAGGCCTGTTCTATGGCCAGTGTTCCGAGCTCTGCGGCAAGGACCACGCGTTCATGCCGATCGCGATCCGCGTCGTCTCCGAAGACAAGTACAAGCAGTGGCTGACGGCTGCCGCTTCTGATCTTCCTGGAGCCTACAAGGCTCTCATGGCTGCCACCGACGGTCCTGCAAAGACCGTCGACGTCGCCGAAAACGTTCAGTAATAGAAGGGGCTCGGGACAATGGCTGGACCTTCCGCTCACGATCATTCTCATGATCACTCGCATGACGCTCATGCGCATGACGATCATCACGACCACTCGCACAAGCCGAGCTTCGTCAACCGCTGGTTCTTTTCGACGAACCACAAGGACATCGGCACGCTCTACCTGATCTTCGCGATCATTGCCGGCATCGTCGGCGGCGCGCTCTCTGTTGCCATGCGCATGGAGCTTCAGGAGCCGGGCATCCAGATCTTCCACGGCCTGGCCTCGATGGTCTATGGTTACGAAGGCGACGCCGCCATCGACGGCGCCAAGCAGATGTTCAACATGTTCACGACTGCGCACGCGCTGATCATGATCTTCTTCATGGTCATGCCCGCGATGATCGGCGGTTTCGCCAACTGGATGGTGCCGATCATGATCGGTGCGCCGGACATGGCATTCCCGCGTCTGAACAACATTTCCTTCTGGCTGATCGTTCCTGCCTTCCTTTTGCTCGTGCTTTCGATGTTCGTCGAAGGCCCGGCGGGCGCTTACGGTGCCGGCGGCGGCTGGACGCTCTACCCGCCGCTTGCCACCTCCGGTACGCCCGGTCCGGCGGTCGATCTTGCGATCTTTGCGCTGCATGTCGCGGGGGCCTCCTCGATCCTCGGTGCGATCAACTTCATCACCACGATCCTGAACATGCGCGCTCCGGGCATGACGCTGCACAAGATGCCGCTCTTCGCCTGGGCCGTTCTGATCACGGCTTTCCTGCTGCTGCTCTCGCTGCCGGTTCTGGCAGGCGGCATCACCATGCTGCTCACCGATCGCAACTTCGGCACGTCGTTCTTCGCGCCGGAAGGCGGCGGCGATCCGATTCTTTACCAGCACCTGTTCTGGTTCTTCGGTCACCCGGAAGTCTACATCCTGATCCTGCCAGGCTTCGGCATGGTCAGCCACATCATCTCGACCTTCTCGCGCAAGCCGGTCTTCGGCTACCTTGGCATGGCATATGCCATGGTCGCGATCGGTGCCGTCGGCTTCGTCGTCTGGGCCCACCACATGTATACGGTCGGCCTGTCGCTCGATGCGCAGCGCTACTTCGTCTTCGCAACGATGGTCATCGCCGTTCCGACGGGCGTGAAGATCTTTTCGTGGATCGCAACGATGTGGGGCGGCTCGATCACCTTCCGCACGCCGATGATCTGGGCGATCGGCTTCATCTTCCTGTTCACGGTCGGCGGCGTGACGGGTGTTCAGCTCGCTAACGCCGGTCTCGACCGCTCGCTGCATGACACCTATTACGTCGTGGCTCATTTCCACTACGTTTTGTCGCTCGGTGCCGTCTTCGCCATCTTCGCAGGCTGGTACTACTGGTTCCCGAAGATGACCGGCTACATGTACAACGAGTTCGTCGGCAAGCTGCACTTCTGGGTCATGTTCATTGGGGTCAACCTGGTGTTCTTCCCGCAGCATTTCCTCGGCCTTGCTGGAATGCCGCGCCGTTACATCGACTATCCGGATGCATTTGCCGGCTGGAACTACGTTTCCTCGATCGGCTCCTACATCTCGGCCTTCGGCGTGCTGATCTTCCTCTTCGGCGTTTTCGAAGCCTTCGCCAGGAAGCGCGTCGCCGGCGACAATCCGTGGGGCGAAGGTGCCACGACGCTCGAATGGCAGCTGCCTTCGCCGCCGCCGTATCACCAGTGGGAACAGCTCCCGCGCATCAAGTAAGATGCTGATATTCCGGGCGCCGCATGCAAATGCGGCGTCCGGCCTTGAAGAATGCAGGACGGAAGAATGAGGGTCATAAACAATCACGAGGTACTTGTGAACGACGGCGAACATCTCCTGTCGGAAGCCAGTGCGCGCGATTATTTCGAGCTTCTGAAGCCGCGCGTGATGTCGCTCGTGGTCTTCACGGCTTTTGCTGGCCTCGTGCTGGCACCCGGCCACATCAATCCCGTGCTCGGCCTGATTTCGATCCTCTGCATTGCCATCGGCGCAGGCGCCTCGGGTGCGCTCAACATGTGGTACGATGCCGATATCGACGCCATCATGACCCGCACCGCGCGCCGCCCGATTCCGGCAGGTCGCATCACGCCGAAGGAAGCACTGGCCTTCGGCCTGATCCTCTCCTGTTTTTCGGTTGTCATCCTCGGCCTCGCGGTCAACTGGCTCTCGGCTTCGATCCTCGCCTTCACGATTTTCTTCTACGTCGTCATCTACACGATGTGGCTGAAGCGTTCGACGCCGCAGAACATCGTCATAGGCGGTGCCGCCGGCGCCTTCCCCCCGATGATTGGCTGGGCGTGCGTGACGAATTCGGTGACAATCGAAAGCACCGTCCTGTTTCTCATCATCTTCCTCTGGACGCCGGCGCATTTCTGGGCGCTCGCGCTGTTCAAGATGCGCGATTATGAGGCCGTCGGCGTGCCGATGCTGCCGAACGTATCTGGCGAGCGCGCCACCAAGCACCAGATCGTCGCCTATGCCGTAATGACGGCCGTGTGCGGCGTAGTTCCGTCCTTCCTCGGCTTTGCGAGCGCCGGATACGGTCTTGTCGCTGCATCGCTCGGCGCGGTCTTCATATACTGTTCCATCGCCGTCTGGCGCATGCCGGATGGCGATCCCAAGATGATCCCGGCGAAGAAGCTTTTTGCTTTCTCGATCTTTTATCTCTTCGCCATCTTTTCTGCCCTGTTGATAGACCGGCTCGCTTCCATGCTGGTCTCGCATGCAGGAGGTTTGCTCTGATGGAAACGGTCAAGCTCACGGAAGCGCAGCGCAAGTCGCGCCGCAACCGGAACATCGCTCTCGGCCTCGCGCTTGCTGGCCTTTGCGTTCTCTTCTACGCCATCACCATCGTGAAGTTCACCGGGCACGGAGGCTGAACCGATGAGCGATGCCGTAAACGCACACAACAAGCAGGGCCGCAACAACGGCGCCGTCGTCTTCATGTGCCTGAGCTTCGTCATCGGTATGACGGCGATGAGCTATGCCGCGGTTCCGCTCTACCGCATCTTCTGCCAGATGACGGGTTACAACGGCACCACCCAGCGCGTCGATCAGGCGTCGAGCGTCATCCTCGACCGCAAGATGCGCGTGACCTTCGACGCCAATGTGGCGTCGGGCCTGTACTGGGACTTCAAGCCGGTGCAGCGCGAGGTCAATCCGCGCATCGGCGAGACCATCCAGGTCAATTTCGTGGCGGAGAACAAGTCGAACGAGACGCAGCGCGGCCAGGCAGTCTTCAACGTGACGCCGGGCGAGGCGGGGGTCTACTTCAACAAGATCCAGTGCTTCTGCTTTACCGAAACGGATCTGAAGCCGGGCGAGACGCTTGAAATGCCCGTGGTGTTCTATATCGATCCGGATATTACCAAGGCCGTCGAGTCGAAAGACATCCACACGATTACGCTGTCATATACGTTCTACCCGAAAGAGGGACCGAAGCCGGTGGCTTCGAATGAGGGTAGAGCGCAGAAGGTTGAAAAGAAACTTTGATTGAAGATCGTTTCCGGCTATGCCGGAGGCGAAGCGAAGGAAGACATCCGGGGATCTGACATGGCCGATGCGCATCAGAAAAATCACGACTACCACATCATCGACCCAAGCCCGTGGCCGATTCTGGCGTCGCTTGGCGCCTTCATCGTAACATTCGGCGGCGTCGGCTATATGCGCTACCTGAACGGCGGTTCGCTGCACCTCTTTGGTGTCGAATGGGCCCAGCCCTGGCTGTTTTACATCGGCCTCGTACTGATCCTCTATGTCATGTACGGCTGGTGGGCCGATACGGTGAAGGAGGCTCATGAGGGTGCCCATACCCGCGTCGTCTCGCTGCATCTGCGCTACGGCATGATCATGTTCATCGCCTCGGAAGTGATGTTCTTCGTCGCCTGGTTCTGGGCCTATTTCGACGCCAGTCTCTTTGCGAATGAAGCGATCCAGGCGTCGCGCCTCGCATATACTGGTGGCCAGTGGCCGCCGAAGGGCATTGAGGTCCTCGATCCCTGGCACCTGCCGATCTACAACACCGTCATCCTGCTGCTGTCCGGCACGACGGTCACCTGGGCGCATCACGCGCTACTGCACAATGATCGCAAAGGTCTCATTCAGGGCCTGACGCTCACCGTCCTGCTCGGCGTCCTGTTTTCCGGCGTCCAGGCTTACGAGTACATGCACGCGCCCTTCGCATTCAAGAACTCGATCTACGGCGCCACCTTCTTCATGGCGACCGGCTTCCACGGTTTCCACGTGCAGATCGGAACGATCTTCCTGCTGGTCTGCCTGCTGCGCGCGCTGCGTGGCGACTTCACGCCGAAACAGCACTTCGGTTTCGAAGCCGCCGCCTGGTACTGGCATTTCGTCGACGTCGTCTGGCTCTTCCTGTTCTTCTGCATCTACGTCTGGGGCGGCTGGGGCGCTCCTGTCGCGGCAGGCTGATGGACCGAAAGAAAATCAGAAAGGCGGGAGCCATCGGCGCCCGCCTTTTTTCATCGCTACCTTGAAGCAGCGATCCGCTCGAAGGCCGATGGCTCCGCAATTCCGAGATCGAGTTGGTGCCGGATCGCCTCGGCGCATTCATATGGCGTCAACACCGAGGTATCGAGCTCGAGATCGTAGATACCCGGCCTGTGCACCTCCTCCTGCCAGCGCCGCACGGGGACTGGAACAGGGACCTCGCCATTGCCTCTTTCGTAAAGATTCTCGCGCCCGGGCTCGTCGATGTTGCGGCGCTTCATGATGACGTCGAGCGGGCAGCGCACACCGACGAAGAGAACCGGGAAACCTTCAAGCCGCCGGGCGCAATCGGTGAGAATCCCGAGCGGCTGCGAATAGGCGTCGTGATGACCGAGGTCGGCAACGACATTCAGCCCGAGCCCGGCATGGATGGCGATGGACTCGTAGAGTGCCGCGTAGAAGAACGGCACCAGTTCCTCAAGATCGGGGCGCTCGCCGCCGGGGCGAAGGCCGATGCCCGGCAGGTAGCGCGCCGGCGTCGCGGCATTGTAGATGTCGACGCCGAGGTTCATCCACGGTCCTTCGAACTGCTGCTGAACGGCTCTCGCGATCGTCGTCTTGCCGCTTCGCGGTGCCCCGTTCAGGATCACGATCTGGCCTGCAGGGTTCTCGTTGCTCATCAGCTTCTTCTTCTGTTTGGCGCGAATCGCTGACGCGAAATCGCGCAGCTATTTCCTTTCGTCCTGCAGATACTTTATGGGAGAGTTAAGGCGCGGCTGAAAATGATCTCCGGCCGAAAGGAAGACGATGTGCGAAGACAGTGCATATTTTCCCCCTGTGGATCCCGTAAGGACCGGGATGCGGGGCTGCTGCCCGCGCTGCGGACAGGGAAAATTGTTCGATGGCGTGCTCGCGGTGAAGCCACGCTGTGCCGCCTGCGGCCTCGACTATTCCTTTGCCGATTCCGGCGATGGCCCCGCCGTCTTCGTCATTCTCATCGTCGGCTTCATCATCATCGGCTCCGTGCTCTGGCTGGAGGTGAACTATTCGCCGCCGATCTGGCTGCACATTCTGCTGTTCGCTCCGTTGACGATCGCTCTTTCGCTGGTGGCGCTGCGCTGGTGCAAGGGCATCCTGATCGCCATGCAATACCGCCACAATGCCCGTGAAGGACGCATTTCCAGTGACTGATATCCAGGCCGTGGCTGCACGTCGCAGGCTGCCGGTCTTCACCGGCATTGCCGTGCTGATTGCTCTCGCCATCCTCGTCTCGCTCGGCACCTGGCAGGTGGAGCGCCTGCATTGGAAGGAAGGGCTGATCGCCGATATTGCGCAGCGCCGCGCCTCGGCGCCGATGCCGCTCGCCGATATCGAGCGGATGCTCGCCTCGGGCGGCGACATCGAGTACCGGCCCGTCACGACGACCGGCCGTTATGTGAACAACAAGGAGCGGCACTTCTTCGCCACCTGGCGCGGCCAGACGGGCTATTACATCTACACCCCGCTTGAGCTTGCCGGCGGACGCTACCTCTTCGTCAATCGCGGCTTCGTTCCTTTTGAGAACAAGGAGCCGGAAATGCGCATGCAGGGCCAACTGACCGGCGAGCAGACGGTCATCGGCCTGACGCGCAACAAGCTGCCTGGAAAGCCTTCCTGGCTCGTACCGGACAACGATGTCGCTAAGAACATCTTCTACTGGAAAGACCTCGACGTGATGGCCGCAAGCACCGGTCTCAACAAGGCGAGCATCTTGCCCTTCTTCGTCGATGCCGATTCGACGCCCAACCCGAAAGGCCTGCCGATCGGCGGCGTCACCGACGTCGACCTGCCGAACAACCACCTGCAATATGCCTTTACTTGGTATGGCCTGGCGGCGGTGCTGGCCGTGATCGTTGCGATCTCGTGGTTCCGCGGGCGCGGCAAGCCGGCCTCGCAATAGTATCGCTTCAATTCCTTCTTATATTGGGCTAGACAGCCCTATCCCAGATTACCGGACATGACATGAACATAGCGGCGAAACCTCCATTGACGATCAGGCTTTGCGGACCGCGCGGCTTCTGCGCCGGCGTCGACCGCGCCATCCAGATCGTCGTGCTGGCGCTGAAATCCTATGGCGCCCCCGTCTATGTCCGCCACGAGATCGTACATAACCGCTACGTCGTCGAGGGACTGGAGGCCAAGGGCGCGGTCTTCGTTGAAGAACTCGATGAAATACCGGCGGAGCACCGCGCCCAGCCCGTCGTTTTTTCCGCACACGGCGTCCCGAAGTCCGTTCCCGAAGATGCGAACGCCCGCAATCTTTTCTACCTCGATGCCACCTGTCCGCTGGTTTCCAAGGTTCACAAGCAGGCGATGCGGCACAATCGCCTCGGCCGCCATGTCGTGCTGATCGGCCATGCTGGTCATCCGGAAGTCATCGGCACGATGGGTCAGCTTCCCGAGGGCTCGGTCTCGCTGATCGAGACGGTCGAAGACGCCGATGCCTATCAGCCTGCCGATCCCGACAATCTGGGCTACGTGACCCAGACGACGCTTTCGGTTGACGACACGGCCGGCGTGATTGCGCGTCTCGAGCAGCGTTTCCCGAAGCTGACGGCACCCGCCGCCGACTCGATCTGCTATGCCACGACCAACCGCCAGGAAGTGGTCAAGCAGGCCGCACCCGGCTGCGACCTCTTCATCATCGTCGGTGCGCCGAATTCCTCTAACTCCAAGCGCCTTGTCGAAGTCGCGCTGAGGGCAGGGGCAAAGATGTCGATCCTCGTGCAGCGCGCCGCTGAACTGGACTGGAACGAGATAGGTCCGATTTCGACGCTTGGCCTTTCCGCCGGTGCCTCCGCGCCGGAAGTGATCGTCAACGAGATCATCGAAGCCTTCCGGGCACGTTTCGACGCCAGGGTGGAGCTTGCCGAGACCGTGCAGGAAAACGAGCATTTCCTAGTCAACCGGGAACTGCGCAACATCGAGCTGACGACGGCCGACATGGCTTTTGTGAACGGGGATTAGAGGCTTGGATCGTGCCGCTTACCCTCCTCTGCCGTGCCGGGCATCCCCCCGGGGGAGATCGGCAGTAGCACCGTCTCCGGCAATCGCGACGAAGACGATAGATTGCAAGGCAAGACGCATGCTTTTAATCTCCCCCCTTGTGGGGGAGATGTCACGAAGTGACAACGGGGGGGTATATCCCCATGCGTTTCATCACTCCCCTTAGCGTATTTAATGTGAGAGCCCTCCTTGGCAGTCTATACCGATATTTCAGAAGACGATTTGAAGTGGTTTTTGACGGAGTATGATGCCGGCACCCTGCTTTCCTACAAGGGGATTGCGGAAGGCGTCGAAAATTCCAACTTCCTGTTGCACACCACCAAAAAGCCGCTGATCTTGACGCTCTACGAAAAGCGCGTCGAAAAGGCCGACCTGCCGTTCTTCCTCGGTCTGATGCAGCATCTTGCCGACCGCGGCGTGTCCTGTCCGCTGCCGCTGCCGCGCAAGGACGGTGCGCTGCTCGGTACGCTTTCGGATCGACCGGCGGCGCTCATTTCCTTCCTTGAAGGCATGTGGCTGAGGAAGCCCGAAGCCAAACATTGCCGCGAAGTCGGCAAGGCGCTGGCGCAGATGCATATCGCCGGCGAAGGTTTCGAACTGAAGCGGCCGAACGCGCTGTCGCTGGAGGGCTGGAAGTTGCTTTGGGATAAGTCCGAGGCGCGCGCCGACGAAGTCGAGAAGGGCTTGTTTGCCGAAATCCGGGGCGAGATCGATTTCCTCTCCGCCCACTGGCCGAAGGACCTTCCGGCCGGCGTCATTCATGCCGATCTCTTCCCCGACAACGTCTTCTTCCTCGGCGATGAGCTGTCCGGCCTGATCGATTTCTATTTCGCCTGCAACGATCTGCTTGCCTACGACGTCTCGATCATTCTCAACGCCTGGTGCTTTGAAAAGGACGGCGCCTACAACATCACCAAGGGCACGGCCATGTTGGAAGGCTACCGGAGTGTTCGGCCGCTCAACAGTGCCGAACTCGCAGCGCTTCCTGTGCTTGCGCGTGGTTCTGCGCTCCGCTTCTTCCTGACCCGCCTCTATGACTGGCTGACGACGCCGGAAGGCGCAATGGTCACCAAGAAGGACCCGCTCGAATACCTGCGCAAGCTGCGCTTCCACCGGCAGGTCGCATCGGCTGCCGAATACGGGCTTTCGCCATGAAGCACGTCGAGATTTTCACCGACGGCGCGTGCTCGGGCAATCCCGGTCCTGGCGGTTGGGGCGCAATCCTGCGTTATGGCGACATTGAAAAGGAACTCTCCGGCGGCGAGGCGGACACGACCAATAACCGCATGGAGTTGATGGCGGCGATTTCGGCGCTCTCGGCGCTGAAGACGCCCTGCGAGGTCGACCTCTACACCGACAGCGCCTACGTCAAGGACGGGATTTCCAAGTGGATTTTCGGCTGGAAGAAAAACGGCTGGAAGACCGCGGACAAGAAACCGGTGAAGAATGCCGAGCTCTGGCAGGCGCTGGAGGAAGCCCGCAACAAGCATAAAGTGACGCTCCACTGGATCAAGGGCCATGCCGGCCATCCGGAAAACGAGCGTGCCGACGAACTGGCGCGCATGGGCATGGCACCCTTCAAGAAGCGGTAGGGCGGCAAATCCGGGGAGGCGATATTGCGCATCATTTCGCTGAATGCCTGGGGCGGCAAGCTGCATCGGCCGCTGATGGACTATTTCCGGGCTGCTGAGGCGGACGTGCTCTGCCTCCAGGAGGTTACCCGTTCCGTCACCGTCAAGAGCGACTGGCTGGAATATCGCGATGGCAGCCACATCCTGCCGCAGCGCGCCAACCTCTTCGAGGAGATCAAGGCGGTTCTTCCGGAGCATGACGCCTTCTTCGCGCCGACGGCGAGAGGCGAGCTTTTTGATGACGAAAACAGCGTGCCTTCGGAATTCGGTCTTGCGACGTTCGTGCGTCGGTCGGTTGCGGTCATCGGCCACGCCGCAGATTTCGTGCATGGCGATTTCTCAGCAGATAGCTACGGAGAGCATCCGCGCGCCCGCAACGCCCATGCCATCCGCCTTTTCGACTACGGGGCCGGTCAAGCGATCACGATCGCCCACCTGCATGGCCTGCGTGACATGGCCGGCAAGGGCGATACGCCCGCACGCCGGGGTCAAGCCGATGCGCTGGTCAGCCTGATCGGGCAGATCTGGCGCAAGGGCGAGCGTCTCGTCGTCTGCGGCGACTTCAACGTGCTGCCCGGAAGCGTCATGTTCGATGTGCTCGGTGGACTCGGCCTCACCGATCTCGTCACTTCCCGCGGCTTCACGGATACGAGAACATCGCACTATGCCAAAGACGGGCGCTTTGCGGACTATATGCTGGTGACGCCTGAAGTCGGCGTCGTGAGCTTCGACGTCGTAGGGGAACCGGAAGTGTCCGACCATCGGCCGCTCCTGCTGGACCTTGGGTAGCCGTCAGCACGGCTGCCTCCAATATCGACGCCTCGTCGTTATTCAGAATATGAAACTGCTTAAATAGCGGGCATTGCAACGGACTGTTTCGCGGTCCAGGTGGGAAAGCCGTTGTAAATGAAGCATTTGCGAAAACTGGCATATGGCTTGCTTACCCGTCTTGTATGCAAGACAGCCATACATCCGAAAGCACACAGAGCAACATCGAAGAGGCCATCGTTTCGGGCATTCTTTCCGCCCGGATCCGGCCCGGCACGCGGCTGAGCGAAAACCAGCTTGCGTCAGTCTTCGGCGTTTCGCGAACCCGTGTGCGCGAGGCGATGATGAGGCTCGAAACGCGCGGCATCGTCACCGTGAGCCCCCGGCGAGGTTGGTTTGTGGTCGAGCCGTCCGCCGAAGAGGCGATGACCGTCTATGAGGCAAGGCGTGCTATCGAATCCGGCCTGCTGCGTGGCATGCGCGCGCTGACGGACGAGGGCCGCACGGTTCTCGTCTCCCACCTCGACGAGGAAAAGGCTGCGATGGCTGCAGGCGACCGCCAGCGCCTCACCTGCCTCATGGGTGACTTCCATATCCGCATCGCCGAACTCGGCGGCAACCCGATCCTTGTCGACATCCTGCGCGATCTCACTGCCAGGACAATCCTGATTTCGATGCTCTATCAGTCGGAATTTCACGCAGTGCAATCTCATGAGGGGCATTGCCGCATCTTCGAGGCCATGGCAGCAGGCGATTTCGTCAAGGCCGCCGAGCTCTCCGTCGAACATCTGGACGAGGTGGAAACGGGCCTGGACCTCACGACCCGCCCGGACCCACTCTCGGAATTGCGCAGTTCCCTGTCGCTCCCTCCCAGGACCGTGTCTTCCCAACCGGCAGGCACACGAAAAACCGCAACTTCAAAGGAGAAATGAACACATGCTGACAAGAAGAACATTCTTTGCAATCGCAACGCTCGCAGCCGCTGTCGGCTTCGGTTCCGCTTCCCATGCCGATGCGCTTGCCGACATCACCGCGCGCGGCACGCTGCGCGTCGCCGTCCCGCAGGATTTTCCGCCCTTCGGCAGCGTCGGCACCGATATGGCGCCGATGGGCTATGACATCGACATGGCCAATCTGATTGCCGAAAAACTTGGCGTCAAAACCGAACTCGTGCCGGTCACCAGCGCCAACCGCATTCCCTATCTGCAGACGAACAAGGTCGATCTGGTTATTTCCAGCCTCGGCAAGAATCCGGACCGCGAAAAGGTCATCGATTTCTCCGCGGCCTATGCTCCCTTCTATAACGGCGTGTTCGCACCAGGCGATCTTTCCGTCGCCAAGGTGGAAGATCTTGCCGGCAAGACGGTCGGCGTCACCCGCGGCGCCGTCGAAGACCTCGAACTGACGAAGATCGCGTCTGCCGATGTAACGATCAAGCGCTACGAGGATAACAACGGCACGATTTCCGCCTTCCTCTCCGGTCAGGTCGAGGCTGTTGCAACCGGCAACGTGGTTGCCGCCGCCATCCTTGCCAAGAACCCCCCGAAGCGGCCCGAACTGAAGTTCCTGATCAAGAACTCGCCCTGCTACATCGGCCTCAGCAAGGAGCAGCCAGCGCTTCTCGAAAAGGTGAACGGCATCATCGCCGCCGCCAAGGCCGATGGTTCGCTGAACGCCATTGCCCAGAAGTGGCTCGGCGCCGACCTCCCGAAAGACCTCTAAAAACCGGTCCAGCATGGTCATCCCGCGCCGCGGGGTGACCACTCGCCGTCGGTATTCAAAGAGGGGACAGTGTCTTGAGCTACCATTTCGAATTCGGTTGGCTGCTTCAATATTACCCGCAGATAGTCAAGGGCATCGTGATCACCATCGAGCTGATCTCGATTGGCGGCGTGCTCGGCATTTTGCTCGGCACCTTCTGTGCCTGGGTGCGCGCGCTCGGCCCGGCTTGGCTGAAGCCCGTCGTTGCGGCCTATGTCGAGCTGATCCGCAATACGCCGTTCCTGATCCAGCTCTTCTTCATCTTCTTCGGCCTGCCGTCGCTCGGTCTGCAGCTTTCTGAGCTGACGGCCGCCAATCTTGCCATGATCGTCAACCTCGGGGCCTATAGCTGCGAGATCATCCGCGCCGGCATCCAGGCGACGCCGAAGGGGCAGTTCGAGGCGGGCGCAAGCCTCGCCATGACGCCATTCGAAACCTTCCGACATGTCGTTCTCGTGCCGTCGCTCCAGCGCATCTGGCCGGCACTCTCCTCGCAGGTGGTGATCGTCATGCTCGGCTCCTCCGTCGTCTCGCAGATCGCCGCCGAGGACCTGACCTTTGCCGCCAACTTCATCCAGTCGCGAACCTTCCGCGCCTTCGAAGCCTACATCGTCTCGACGGCCATCTATCTGGCGCTGGCGATCCTGCTCCGGCAGCTTTTGGTGGTGGCCGGCGGGTTCATCTTCCCGAGGAGGCTTGTCCGATGATCGAGTTCACACTCTGGGATATCCTGCGTAACCTGCTGCTCGCCACGCGCTGGACGGTTCTGCTCTCGCTCGTTTCCTTCATCGGGGGCGGCGCGGTCGGGCTCGGCCTGCTCTTCCTGCGCATCAGCAAGCGGAAGTCGCTGCGGGCGCTTGCAAAATACTACATCGAGCTTTTTCAAGGCACGCCGCTCCTGATGCAGCTCTTCATCGCCTTCTTCGGTCTCGGCCTTTTCGGCGTCGACGTGCCGGCATGGCTTGCCGCCGCCCTGGCATTGATCCTCTGGACCGCTGCCTTCCTCGCCGAAATCTGGCGCGGCTGCGTCGAAGCGGTTGCGAAAGGCCAATGGGAAGCCTCCGCCAGCCTCGGCATGGGAAGGTTGCAGCAGATGCGCTACGTCATCCTACCGCAGGCGCTGAGGGTCGCCGTGCCGCCGACCGTCGGCTTCTCCGTCCAGGTCGTCAAGGGAACGGCACTCACCTCGATCATAGGCTTCGTCGAACTATCGAAGGCAGGCACCGTCGTCACCAACGCCACCTTCCAGCCCTTCACTGTCTACGGGCTCGTCGCTCTTATCTATTTTGCGCTTTGCTGGCCTCTGTCGAAGAGCAGCCAGATCCTCGAAAGGAAGCTCAATGTCGCTCATCGAAATCACTGAAGTCCGCAAGAGCTACGGCACGAACGAGGTGCTGAAGGGCATCGACCTGGATGTGGAGCCGGGCGAGGTCATTGCCATCATCGGCAAGAGCGGCTCGGGAAAATCAACGCTGCTGCGCTGCATCAACGGCCTCGAGACCATCACCCAAGGCTCGATCTCGGTAGCCGGCGCCCAGCTTCTGGACGACGAATTGCATCTGAAGGCGCTCAGGCTGAAAGTCGGCATGATCTTCCAGCAGTTCAATCTCTTCCCGCACCTGACGGCCGGCGGCAATGTCATGCTGTCGCAGTCGGTCGTCAAGAAGACGCCGAAGGCAGAGGCTGAAGCGGTCGCCCGCAAGATGCTCGACCGCGTCGGTCTCGGCCACAAGTTCGATGCCTATCCCGACGAGCTTTCCGGCGGCCAGCAGCAGCGTGTCGCGATTGCCCGGGCGCTTGCCATGCAGCCGATCGCCCTGCTGTGCGACGAGATCACCTCCGCGCTCGACCCGGAACTCGTCGCCGAGGTTCTGGCTGTCGTGCGCGAGCTTGCCTCCGAGGGCATGACATTGCTGATGGTGACGCACGAGATGAAATTCGCCCGCGACGTCTGCAGCCGCGTCGTCTTCATGCACCAGGGCCGCGTCCACGAAATCGGCCCGCCGGAAGAAGTCTTCGCCAACCCGAAGACCGCCGAACTCAAGCAGTTCCTCGGCGTGCATTAGTGGGCGGCCAGATCGCGTGTGCTATCCCGCCGCCTCGATGATCAGTTGGGTAATCTCATCCGGATGGGAGATCAGCGAGAGATGGCTGGCCTTCAGTTCGATGGTCTTGGCTCCCATGCGCTGGGCCATGAAGCGTTCGAGGTCTGGATTGATCGTGCGATCTTCCGTCGAAACGGCATACCAGCTTGGCTTCGAACGCCAAGCCGCCTGTGTGGTCTTGCCCGTAAGGAGAGCCTTGTTGAATGGCTCCTGGACTGCATAAAGCACCTTCGCCCTTGCTTCTGGTAGGTCGCCCGCGAAATCATGCAGGAATGCCGCCTCGCTGAGGCGTCCTTCGTCACCATCGAAAACGATGCCTGCGGAGGCCGGCGGCGTGGGAAATGTCTTGGCCAGTGCGGCATAGTCCTCGCCCGCATCCGGCGCCCGCGCTGCGACATAAACGAGTGCCGACACGTTCGGATGCATACCAGCTTCAGTTACGATCATCCCCGCGAAGGAATGCCCGACCAGAACCGTCGGGCCATCCTGCCGTGCCAGCACCCGCTCAACGGAGGATACCGCTTCAGGCAGCGTCGTTAGCGGATTTTGCACGGCCGTGGCATTGAACCGCGCTGCCTGCAGTCGGGCAATCACCTCGGACCAGCACGATCCATCAGCGAACAGCCCATGCGCCAGGACGACGTTGCGCGCCTTCACCGCACCAGAGGGCGCGGCCATGCTGCGGGTTGAGAGAAGAGAAGTGGCCGCGCCGGCAACAAAGGCGGCTGAGAAAGTACGTCTTGTCATCATCATGAGATGGCTTCCTTCTGCGTCGAACAGTTTGAAGGCTTGCGTACGACGTGTCTCAAGCGTGGCTGCGAGAGCTTTTCCAGCTCTCCAGCTCGCATTCTTAGAAAGTCGATGCGTATGCAAGATATATGATGTCCCGGTAATATGTATTCTTTATGCGGAAATGTTTCAATAATTGAATGCGTAACTGTTCCGTGATGACTAATTTGTATGCGGTCACTTTTCCGGTTGTGCATATTCGCGTACAAAAGAGCCCGAAGGGTAAGGAAGATTATGCATGGTCAAGGGATCAGACGCTCGAGATGATGTCGATGATCGGGAGCTCCTGTCTGACCGCATTCGCAACGCGCTGACGGATGAGATCGCTGCGGGCACGCTGGTAGCGGGTGCTTCGCTGGACGAACAGCAGCTTGCCGACCGTTTCGGCGCCTCCCGCACTCCAGTTCGAGAAGCGCTGCGTCAATTGGCGGTCAGCGGGCTCGTCGAGGTTCGCGCACGGCGAGGCGTCGTCGTGGCTCGCTTGACCCCCGAGCGCATCATGGACATGTTTGAGACGTCGGCCGAGATCGAGGCCATGTGCGTGCGGCTTGCGACCTACCGTATGACTCCGCTCGAGCGAAGCCACCTGATCGGACTGCACGACATGTCTGACGAGATTGTCGAGAAAGGTGATTTTGACGCGTATGATGCTTTCAACCGCGAATTCCATGAGACGATCTATCGCGCTACCCACAACGGCTTTCTTGCCGAACAAGCGATAGCGGTGCGCACGAGGCTGAACGCCTTTCGGCGCACGCAACTTCGGCAAGGCGATCGGATGCGTAAGTCCCGGGATGAGCACGATGCCATCATGCAGGCGATCGCGGAGGGCGACGGCGAAATGGCATCTCGGCGCATGCGAGCACATATGCTGAACGCTGCCACAGCGCTGCGTCGTTTCATTGAAGCGAACAAGTCGGCATAACATTGCTGACGACAACGCATGCCTGCAACCGCTTCGGCTCTCGGCAGGCAACGAGAGCCGGTCGAGCCTTCCGAGCAACCGGGCGCCTTCAGCTTTTGAAGCGCGCTGCCTCTTCAGACCCACGCGTCGCGTCTCCGGCGCTGTAGGAGTGAGCACCGGCGCCGGCGAGTTTGCCGCCGTCGACGATCAGATATTCCTCGCGGATCGGCTTGCCTTCGAACCAGCATTCGAGAATTTCCCGCGTGCCAGCGGCGTAGCGCGCCTGGGCGGAGAGCGACGAGCCCGAAATATGCGGCGTCATGCCGTGATGCGGCATCGACCGCCAAGGATGGTCCTTCGGTGCGGGCTGCGGGAACCACACGTCGCCGGCATAACCGCCAAGCTGGCCGCTCTCGAGCGCCCGCGCGACGGCATCGCGATTGCAGATCTTGCCGCGCGCCGTGTTCACCAGGTAGGCGCCGCGTTTCATCTTGGCGATCATCGCTTCGTCGAAGAGGTTTTCCGTCTCCGGATGCAGCGGCGCGTTGATCGTGACGACATCGCAGACGGGCACCATCTCAGTTGGCGTCTTGTGGAAGGTAACGCCGAGCTCCTTCTCGACTGCATCGGGAAGCCGGTGGCGGTCGGTATAGTGCAGCTTGACGTCGAACGGCTTCAGCCGGCGAAGCACCGCGCTGCCGATCCGCCCGGCACCCACCGTGCCGATCTCCATGCCCTCGATATCGTAAGAGCGCGCGACGCAGTCGGCGATGTTCCAGCCGCCTTTCACGACCCACTGGTAGGAGGGGATATAGTTTCGCGCGAGGCTGAGGATCATCATGACCACATGTTCGGATACGCTGATTGAGTTGCAGTAGGTCACCTCGGCGACGGTGATGCCGCGGTCCATCGCGGCCTGGAGATCGACATGGTCGGAGCCGATGCCGGCGGTGATCGCCAGCTTCAGCTTGGCCGCCTTGGCGATCCGCTCGGCGGTCAGGTAGGCCGGCCAAAAAGGCTGCGAGATCACGATCTCGGCGTCGGCAAGCTCGCGTTCGAAGACGCTGCCGGGACCGTCCTTGTCCGAGGTCACCACCAGATTGTGCCCCTGGCTTTCGAGAAACTTCCTCAAGCCCAGTTCGCCGGAGACGCTGCCCAACAGGGCGCCCGGCTGAAAATCGATGGCTTTCGGGGTGGGAAGCGTCTGGCCGCCGGGATAGTGTTCGAGTTTCGGCAGGCCATCCCGCGCATAGGCGCTCGGATATCCATCGACCGGATCGTCATAGAGGACGCAAACGACCTTTGCCAAATCCATCTCCCTTCATTTGAAAACGAAGAGGGAGGGCCTCGAATTCTTCAAAGCTGCCGGTCAATGCGGACGAACAGCAGGGCAATGTGCTCTGTTGAATGATCTGTGGCCAGCAGGCTCGCTCGCAGCGCTCCCGCGTTCGTAATTGGCACCACTGTGGAAAGGTGGAGGAGCCGGACACGGTTTCAAGTAGAGCCGCCGGGAAGTCACCGTAATCCCCTTGCCCTCTGCCTCGTTCCCTCTATTCTGCCGGCAACGCCATAGGAGGCCACCATATGATCCTGCATTGCGTATTGCTGCGGCTGAAGGCTGCTATGACGGGCGAGGAGAAGCAGGCGTTGCTCGAATCGGTCGTCGCGCTGAAGCAGGTGATCCCGGGCATCCTCGATGTCAGATATGGCCCAAACGTCTCGCCGGAAGGGCTGCATGGCGGCTTCGTCGACGGCTTCGTGGTGACCTTCGAAAATGCCGCGGCGCGGGATGCCTATCTCGTGCATCCCGAGCATGTGGCCGTCGGCGAGCGCATCGTCTCCTCGACGGATGGCGGCCTTGCCGGCCTCCTGGTCTTTGATTTCAATCTCTGAGGGAAGCCGCGGCGCAATCAGCTCGACTTTGCCATCGCCGCGGCGATCTGGTCGACATTGTAGCGGAACATCTTCTCGTAGGTCGGCGCCGGTCCCTTCGCATCCGAAAGCGATTCGACATAGAGCTCGCCGCCGGGTTCTGCACCCGTTGCCTTGGCGACCTGCCTGACGAGGCGGGGATCGTTCGAGTTTTCGAAGAAATAGCTCTTCACGTGCTCGGCCTTGATCTGCTCGATCAGCTTGGCGACGTCTGCGGCAGACGCCTCCGTTTCGGTTGACATGCCCAGCGGCGCTAGGAAGCTGACATTGTACTCGCGGCCGAAATAGCCGAAGGCGTCGTGGCTCGTCAGCACCTTGCGCCGGTCGTCCGGAACCGTGTCGAATTTGGAATGGGCATAGGCGTCAAGCGCGTCGAGCGTCTTCGTGTAGCGCTCGGCATTCGCCTTGAAGATGCTGGCATCCGCCGGATTGGCGGCCGATAGCGCCTTCTCGATATTGGCGACCCAGACCTTCACGTTGACCGGACTGTTCCAGACGTGGGGATCCGTGACAGTCTCGCCGTCCTCTTCCATCGTGCGGGTCTTGATGCCGTCGGAGACGGTGACCGGCGTTCCCTTGTAGCCGGAAGCGGAAATCAGCCGGTCCATCCAGCCCTCCAGGCCTTCGCCGCTGACGAAGGTCACCTGCGCGGCCTTCAGATGCTTGGCGTCGGCAGGCGACGGCTCGAACTCATGGGGGTCGCCATTCGGGCCGACGAGGCTCGTGACGTTCACGTGGTCGCCGCCGACCTGGCTGACGACATCGGCAAGCACGGTAAAGGAGGCAACCACCTTCAGGGTTTCGGCGGAGGCTGGTACGGACGAAAAGGCGATCAGCGCGGGAAGGGCCGCGGAAAGAAGTAGTCTGCGGGAAATCATCGAAGTCTCCTTGAGTTCAGCCCGTAAGACGCGGGCGGGGAAAGAGGCGCTGGGCAAGGCCCGACGGCGCGAAGAGGATGGAAAGCCCGTAGATTGCCGCCGCCGTCATGATGATGGTCGGGCCGGAGGCGAGCTCGAGATGGTAGGAGGCGATAAGCCCGAGATAGCCGGAGAAGGTGGCGCTGATCACCGCGATCGCCATCATCGACGGCAGGCTGCGCGACCAGAGCTGCGCGATTACCGCCGGCAGCATCATCAATCCGACGGCCATCAGCGTGCCGAGCGCCTGGAAGCTGGCGACGAGGTTGAGCACGACGAGCAGCAGGAAAAGCACATGATAGACCGGTCCCCGGCCGCCGACGGCTTTGAGGAACCCCGGGTCGAAGCATTCGGCCACCAGCGGCCGGTAGATCGCGGCGAGAACGACGAGCGTGATCGAGGTGATCGCGCCGATCTGGACGAGGGAAGGAGCGTCGATCGCCAGAATGGTGCCGAAGAGCACATGCAGCAGGTCGATATTCGATCCGCGCAGCGAAACGATCAGCACGCCGAGCGCCAGCGACGCGAGATAGAAACTTGCGAAGCTGGCATCCTCCTGCAGCACCGTCGTCCGGCTGACGATGCCGGAAAGCAGCGCGACGGAGAGCCCGGCGATAAGGCCGCCGATGCCCATGGCTGTCAGCGACAGCGATCCCGCAACGAGGTAGCCGATCGCCGCACCCGGCAGCACGGCATGGCTCATCGCATCGCCCATCAGGCTCATGCGCCGCAGCATCAGGAAGACGCCGATCGGGCCGGCGCCGAGGCCGAGGCAGAGGCAGGCGACGAGCGCGCGGCGCATGAAACCGTAGTCCGCAAACGGCGCGAGGAAGATGTCGTAGGCCGTCATCCCGCAGGCTCGCAGGCTCTCGCATCCTCGTCCCAGCGCTCGGCCATGGCGCGCGCCTTGAGAAGATTGGCGGGCGACATGATGTCGCCGGTCGGCCCCCAGCCGATCAGCGTCCGCGCGATCAGCAGTGTCTCCGGGAAATGCGCCCGCACCTGGTCGAAGTCGTGAAGCACCGCAATGACGGTTCGCCCGTCGCCGTGCCAGCGCGCGACGATATCGAGCAGATCCTTTGTCGTGCGGGCGTCGATGGCCGTGAACGGCTCGTCGAGCAGGATGAGCTTGGCATCCTGCAGCAGCAACCGGGCAAAAAGCACGCGTTGGAACTGCCCGGCCGACAGCGAACCGATATGGCGTTTCTCGAAACCTTCGAGCCCGACTGCGGAAAGTGCTTCGCGAGCCTTGCCGGTCTCATGCGCCAAGACGCGCCCGAAGGCGCCGCTGCTACGCCAAGCACCGAGCAGCACGGCGTCAAAGACCGAGATCGGAAAGCGCCGGTTGATTTCGGCCGCCTGCGGCAGGTAGCCGAAATCGGTGCGCTGCAGCCTATGGGAAATCCGCCCCTCGGCGGGCCGCAGCTCGCCCATAATGGCTTTCAGAAGCGTCGATTTACCTGCACCGTTCGGCCCGGCGATCGCCGTCAGGCTGCCTGCGAGAATGGAGCCGGAAACGTGATGCACCGCTGGGTGACGATCATAGGCGACGGTCAGGTTGTCGAGGGTGATCAGCGCGCCGCTCATGGCAGGACAATTGCCCAATGGATCGCCGTCCAGAGTGCCCCGACGAGAACGAGCACGCAGGCGACGCGGGTCACAGCAGAGGGCAGGAGCAGACCGGACGCGAAAGGCAATCTTTTCATAGGTGATGCTTCTTAAATGTAATAACATTACACGTTATGCTGTAACGAATATGGCAAATTGACGGCGTTGGCGAGCCGGCCGAAAAACAAAGGCCGGATACCAATACGGACTGGAAGTCAAACGGCTTGCCTTGTCATGTTGCAAAAGTCAGACGTAGACAATGTGGCTTTTAGCCGGGAATTCCGCGGGAGGAGGGGCTCATGGATGAGAGCGGCCACCCACCAGATCCCGATGGTTGGGGTACCGGGCTTTACGGGGGCCTGTTTAACAAAAGGCGCATGCAATTTGCGTCCCGACGACCTCATGAAGGGGCCATAATCTGCCCATGCGTATCTGGTGGCAGCAAGCATCTCCTGCGAGCATTCCTGAAATCATTCAGGTTTAACAATGCGTATCGCCCGAGTTCCGATCCTTGCGTTGGTAACACCATCCACGGCGACGGGCTCAATCTCCGTTCCAGTTTCAGCGTCCAGGAACCGTGTCAGCTTGCCGCCGCCACGGTGCTTGCGTCCCCATGCGCCAATCATGAAGAGCACCGGTAGAAAGTCGCGTCCGGCAGCCGTCAGCACGTATTCTTCCCGCGGGGGCCGCTCCAAGTAGCGCCGCTTTTCCAGCAAACCCTCCTCCGCCAGCATGGCGAGACGACGTGTCAGGATCGTGGGCGCAATGCCGAGACTTTTGCGGAACTCGTCAAAACGAGTGAGGCCTGCGTTCGCGTCCCTGAGGATCAAGATGCTCCACGCGTCGCCGACCAATGCCAGGCTGCGCGCGATTGGGCACGGTTCATTTAAAAGATTCTGATTGTTCATATCATTTTGATAGTGACTTACTCTCGAAATGATACTAACCTCATAGTGACAGACAGTCCACCCCGTAACAGGAGAATTGAAGTTACATGAGCAATACGGAACGTGGCGTAGCCTTGGTCACAGGCGCATCATCAGGCATTGGGCTGGCAACGGCCAAAGCCCTAAAGCGCGCTGGCTATCGCGTGTTCGGAACCAGCCGGAAAGCGGTAGCCGAAACGGCAGACGGTGTTACGATGTTGATCTGCGATGTGACCGATGACGCTTCTGTAGAGAAGATCGTGGATGAGATTCTAAGCAGAGCTGGACGCATCGATTTGCTCGTCAACAATGCCGGCATTGGCTTGCTCGGCGGCGCCGAGGAATCCTCGCCTGCGCAGGCTCAGGCCTTGTTCAATGTGAATGTCTTCGGCGTTCTCCGCGTGACAAATGCGGTGTTGCCGGTCATGAGAGGCCAACGCATGGGCAGAATCATCAATATGAGTTCCATCCTGGGCCTGATTCCGTCTCCCTATAACGCTCTTTACGCATCGACCAAGCATGCGATCGAAGGATATTCGGAATCGCTCGATCATGAACTGCGCACGTTCGGCATTCGGGTTGTGCTTGTCGAACCTGGCTTCACCCGCACGTCGTTTGAAGAAAACCTCACTAGGCCTGATCGGTTGCTGCCCATTTACGACACGGTTCGCGCTCAGATGGAGGGGCAAATGCGGAGCGGAGTCGAAACCGGCGACGCCCCCGAAGTTGTGGCAGAAGCCGTCGTGAAAGCCGCCGCTGATCCCGCGCCGAAAAGGCGCTACACCGCGGGAAAACTGGCGGGCCAAGTCAGCCTCATGCGTCGTTTCCTGCCGGAATTCCTGGTCGACAAGAACCTACGAAAATACAATAATTTACCGGTCTGAGGCGGCTGGGTTCGGCCGCCTCTCCACGCCTTCTCTGTGGCTCTCTCTCAGAGCTGCTCTATCATCGTGGCCGCACCTGAGATCGTGGCTTGGCCGGGGCTCTCCTCGACGTTCAGCGATTTCACGACGCCGTCTTCGACGAGCATCGAATAGCGCTTGGAGCGCACCCCGAGGCCGCCGGCGGAAAGGTCAGCGTCCAGGCCGAGCGCCTTGGTGAAGCCGGCGTCCCAGTCGGCGAGGAAGTGGATCTTGCCCATGCCGCCGGACTGCTCGGCCCAGGCGCCCATGACGTGCCAGTCGTTGACAGAGAGAACGGCGATATCGTCGACGCCCTTGGCGAGGATGGAATCGCGGTTTTCGAGATAGCCCGGCAGATGGTTCAGCGAGCAGGTCGGCGTGAAGGCGCCGGGTACGGCGAAAAGCACGACGCGCTTGCCTTTGAAGAGCTGATCCGTCGAAACCTCGACCGGTCCGTCGGCCGTCTTTTCCTTGAATGTGGCGGCAGGAAGCTTATCGCCGATCGCGATGGTCATGGGGTTCTCCTTGGTGTTTATGATTGCGGCGGGGGCAGCCGCGGGGTCGAGCCGACTATAAAAGCCGGTCAGTCAAAGGCAAGCGGCGTCTCCATGGCGCGGCCGCCGTCGATGATCAGAACGCTCCAGCTTTTGCGGGCGATTTCATAGTTCTTCGGCAGCTTGTCGACGGCAATCGACGTTGAAAAATTCTTTCCGTCGCGCTTGCTCATCAGCTTCCTAGTGAAGACATATCCGCTTGGCCCCGTGAGGATCACCTCCGGCGCGGTGTCGCCGCCGTCGGGCAAGGCAACTTGCAGCCAGAGCTCTTTCATGTCCTCAGAGAACTTGTGGGAGATCACCTTGAACTGCGACGACGGCTTTTCCGGCAGGGAGGCCTCGGCATTCTTGAGGATCGCTTCCTCTTCCGGCCGGGACTGATTGGCGGCAGCGATGGGAAGTGAGAATTCGGCCTGGAACGGAATGCAGATATCCTTGCAGATGCCGATGAACGCGCTCGCCTTCAGTTCGAGCGACCGGGAGGCGTCTTTCGCCGAGAAGGTCAGCGGCAGCGAAACGGGCGCGTCATAGGCGATGTCGTCTATCTTGCCGTCGACGAGATGTTTTGGCACGGGATAGCGGATTGCAGTCAGCGTGATGCCGCTTTCCGGCGCGACCGTGATCTGGGGCGGTATTCCGCTGTTGCCGGGCTCGCGCCAATAGGTGATCCAGCCGGGCTTCGGCTCGATCTGCAGCGCACCGCGCATCGTGCCGTCGCGGCCGGGCGGCAGCGCGATCAGCCGCATCCGGCCGCCCTCATTGTCGATCCAGCCGCTCATCTCGGCGCGCGCCGGCCCAAGCGAACCGGCCAGCGCGGCGGCGCAGATCGTGGCGTTCAGAAACTTGCGAAACCCGAGAAAAATAATCGTCATGGAACAACGGTTTATCGAAAATCGCCTTTCGCTGCCAGAAGTTCGGCCATCTAATTCTTCATTTTCAGTTGATTGATCTGCCGCATTGCCCCATGTTTCTTTTATAGGGCTGTTGGCAACGGTCTGGCAGCAGGAGGAAGTATGTCCTTATCCACGCTGAAAAACAGACGGGAACGCGGCTTTTTCGACGGGCAGTTCCTGATTGCCATGCCGGGCATGGAAGATAGCAACTTCTTCCGCACGGTCATCTATATCTGCGCCCATTCCGATGCCGGTGCCATGGGCTTCATCATCAATCGCGCCCAAAGCCTCACCTTCACGGACGTGCTGCTGCATCTCGAAATGGTCAACGACCAGGAGCCGATAGTCCTTCCGGAGCATGCCCGGGACTTCCCGATCCAGACAGGCGGGCCCGTGGAAAGCGGCCGCGGTTTCGTGCTGCATTCCGATGATTATATAAGCGACTCCAGCATCCCGATCAGCGATGATATCTGCCTGACGGCGACGCTCGACATCGTCCGCGCGATTTCCAAGGGCGGCGGGCCGAAGAGGGCCACGATGATGCTCGGTTATTCCTCCTGGGGTGCCGGCCAGCTCGAAATGGAAGTTGCCAGCAACGGCTGGTTGACCTGCGCCGCCAATGAGGCGCTGATCTTCGACCGCAATCTAGACGACAAATACGAGCGCGCTCTCGCGGGCATGGGCATCACGGCCGCCATGCTTTCCGCCGAAGCCGGACATGCGTGATATCTAATCCAGGAACGATTTCGTTGACGTGACGTTTTCTTCCGGCAAGCGTGCCAGATGGCGCGCCGCCGAAATGCCTGTTGCGCGCCGCGCAACAGGCATTTTGGTTCGTCACCATTCGTCGAGGTAATCATGAGGCTCTTCGCCTGCGATAATTGCGACCAGGTCGTCCACTTCGACAACCGCCATTGCGTCCGCTGCAATCATCGCCTGGGCTTCATGCCGGATGATCTCTGCGTGCACGCGCTCGAGCCGCGCGATGAGATGCAGTGGCAGCTCGTCGCACGTCCGGAGCGCAGGATCCGCTTCTGCGCCAATGCCGGTCTCGATATCTGCAACTGGCTGCTTGCGGATGAGGACCCCCATGATTTTTGCATCGCCTGCCGCCACAACAGACTGGTGCCGAACACCGGAACCCAGGACGGCATCGCCCGCTGGCGCCGCATCAGTCAGGCGCAGCGCCATCTGTTCTATTCGCTGCTGCGCTGGAACCTGCCGCATCCGGATCGCGAGGAAGATCCCGTCGGCGGCCTCGTTTTCGATATCCTCGAAGATACGGTTCAGAACGACGGCAATATCCTCCCCGCGATGACCGGACATGAGGAAGGCCTGATCGCCATCCGTGCGGCGGAAGCCGATGACGCCACCCGCGAACAAGCGCGCACCATGATGAACGAGCCTTACCGCACGCTGCTCGGCCACTTCCGCCATGAGGCCGGCCACTTCGTCTGGAACAAGCTGGTGCGGGACAGGAATGGCTTAGATGCCTTCCGCGCCGACTTCGGCGACGAACGACAGGATTACGGCGCAGCCCTTCAGAACCATTATGCCAGCGGTCCGCCCTTCGGCTGGCAGGAGAGCTTCATCAGCGCCTATGCATCCTCACATCCGTGGGAAGATTTTGCCGAGTGCTTTGCGCACTACCTCCATATCGTTGATACGCTGGAAACGGCCCGCGCCTTCGGCATCGCCATCGATCCCCGCGGCCATGAGGAAATGGCCTCGGAAGTGGATTTTAATCCATACAGGGCGGAAAGCGCTGAACAGCTCGTCAGCGCCTGGGTGCCGCTCAGCGTCGCGATCAACGCCATTCAGCGCAGCATGGGCCAGCCGGATTCCTATCCCTTCGTGCTGTCGCGGGCTGTCGTCGCGAAGCTGGAATATCTGCACAAGCTCATTCAGGTCGCGTCTGCGATGTCGCGGAAGGCTGCGGCGTAGCCCCTCATCCGCCTGCCGGAGCCCTTCTCCCCGACGGGGGAAGGGCCATGCGGTTGACGCGGGGACAGGACAGGTGAGGGGTAGTCGCCAGCATTGATTTGAAAGGCCTAAGCCCGCTTCGTCAGTGGAAAACGTTCCTTCAGCAGGCGCAGCACGGAATCGGAGCCCATCGGCGGGCCGAAGAGGTAGCTTTGCCCGTAGCTGCAGCCCATCTTGGCGAGCTCGATGGCATCCTCGTTGGATTCGATGCCTTCGGCGACCACCTGCATCCCCAACTCGCGCGCCATGGAGATGACCGACCTTAGAATGGTTGCCTTCTTGTCGCTGTCATCGCGAACGAGCGCTTTGTCGAGCTTGATCGTGTCGAAGGGGAAGCGGGTAAGATAGGCAAGCGACGAGTAGCCCGTGCCGAAGTCGTCGAGCGCCAGTCCGAGGCCAGCTTCCTTGAGCTTCTGCAGCACGAGCCGTGCCTGTTCCGGATTTTCCATGACCATGGATTCCGTCAGCTCCAGCTTCAGGCGCGACGGCTCGCAATGAGTCTTCGAAAGAACTGAGCGCACGTCGTCATAGAGTTCGTTGTTGAGGAGCTGCACGCTCGACAGGTTGATCGAGACGAAGATCGGCAGCTCGCCGGTCTGGTTCTGCCAGGCCATCAGGTCGCTGGTCGCCTGTTCGAGCGCGAACATGCCGAGCGGACCGATGATGTCCGAGGCCTCGGCTATCGGGATGAATTCGGACGGCGGGATGTTGCCGCGCTTCGGATGCTCCCAGCGCATCAGCGCCTCGAAACCGGCAATCTCGACATCCTCCAGCCGCGCGATCGGCTGGTAGACCATCGAGAGCTCCTTGCGCTCGATGGCGCGGCGGAGATCGGATTCGAGCTGCAGGCGGTCGGCGCCGAAATCGCGGAAGGCGGGGCGGAAGGGTTCGACGCGGTTGCCGCCGGCGCGCTTAGCGCGATACATGGCAAGCTCGGCATCGCTCAGCATTCCGGCTGCGTTTTCCTGCTGGTCTACCCAGGAGGCGAGACCGATCGAGGCCGTCAGAATAATTTCGCGATTGCCGAAATTGATCGGCACCATGATCGCCTTGCTGACGGCATCAGCAAAATCGGCGACCTTCGTCGGATCGCGCTCGGAAACGAGAATGAGACCGAACTGGTCGCCCGCAAGGCGCGCCAGCGTATCCTGCGGCTTCAGCAGGCGACGCAGGCGGCGGGTCAGCGCGATCAGAATGTTGTCGCCGGCTGCGACGCCAAGCGAATCGTTCACCAGCTTGTAGCGGTCGATATCGATCACCATCACCGTCGGCCTGAGCGTTTCGCCGCCGGGCGCAAGCGCCAGCACCGATTGCAGGCGGTCGATGAAGAGCTGGCGGTTCGGCAGGCCCGTGAGATTGTCGTGCAGTGCATCATGCAGCAGCCGCTCGACGGAATTCTTCTGCTCGGTGACGTCTACGATCGTGCCGACGCAGCGGATGATCTCGCCGTTCGAGCCGAGCACCGGCCGCGCGCGGATCAGCAGCCAATGGAAATGCCCGTCCTCGGCGCGGATGCGGAACTCGTGGTTCAGCCGTCCGCGACGATGTTCGAGCAGCACGTCCAGCGTCGCGCGGAATCGGTCGCGGTCGTCCGGGTGAAGCCGCGGCAGCCAGTTGCGGGCTGCGCCATGCATGGTCCCCGGCGACAAGCCCAGCTTGATGGAAACATCCGGGATGGTGACGACGCGGTCGCGCGCCACGTCCCAGTCCCACACCATGTCGCCGGAGCCGGTCAGCGCCAGAGACTGGCGTTCGAGATCGGAAAACAGACCCTGCTGAAAGGCGCCGCCCGCAAAGGCGTGCTGCATCACCGTAAAACCGATCAGCAGAACGATGAGGACGAGGCCGCCGCCGAGCGCCGGCTGGATGATGTCGTTGTCGAGCCGGCCGGTAACGGTCAGCCAAGCCCCGAATATCCACACCAGGATCAGCGCCCAGGCAGGCACCAGCAGGATGGCGCGGTCGTAGCGGTTGAAGCCGAGATAGATGATGAGCACGATGCCCATCGTCGCCGTCAGCGCGAAGGAAAGTCGCGCAATACCGGAGGCGATCGACGGATCATAGATCGCGACACCGAAGAGCAAAGCCAGGCCGAGCACCCAGGCAAGCGTCGCATAGCCGAGATGCGTGTGCCAGCGGTTGAGGTTCAGATAGGTGAACAGGAAGATCACGAAACTCGACGCCAGCGCCACTTCCGCGCAGGCGCGCCATATTCGTTGGTCCGCCGAGGCGACGCTGACGAGTTTGCCGAGGAAACCGAAGTCGACGCAGATGTAGCCGAGCACCGCCCAGGCAAGTGCCGCCGTTGCCGGCAGCATCGAGGTTCCCTTGACCACGAAGAGGATCGTCAGGAACACGGCCAGAAGTCCGGCAATCCCGAGCACGATGCCGCGGTAGAGCGTGAAGGCGTTGATTGTGTCCTTGTAAGCGTCCGGCTCCCACAGGTAGATCTGCGGCAGGTCGGGCGTCGCAAGCTCGGCCACGAAGGTGATGACAGCGCCGGGGTTCAGAGTGATGCGGAAGACGTCGGCCTCGTCGCTCGGCTGGCGGTCGAGCGCAAAGCCCTCGCTCGGCGTGATCGCCATGATGCGCTGCGAGCCGAGGTCCGGCCAGAAAAGCTTGGAATTCACGAGGCGGAAATGCGGAGCGACGATGACGCGCTCGAGCTGTTCTTCCGAGACGTTGGCGAGCGCAAAGACGGCCCAGTCGCCCTGGTGGTTTTCGGAGCTGGCACGCACCTCGATGCGCCGGCGGATGCCGTCTGCGCCTGCGGCCGTCGAGACCTGGAAGGCCTCGCCCTGATTGGCATAGATTTCCGTCGTCGCGGTCAAATCGAGCGCGGTGTCGTCGCGGGAAATCTTCACGGGTTCCGCCGCCTGCGCAACGCCTGCAGCCAATGCAAGCATCGACAGGAAAAGAGCTGCGATCACCGCGATCAATCGGCCGGACGGTGATTTGGGCAGCATGCGGTTCGTGGTCATCGGCTGTCGGTTTTCCTGCCTGTATCCGTATCGGTGGCAAGCAGTGAATACATCACGTGGTCATGCCACTGACCGTTTATTTTCAAGTATCCGCGCAGATAGCCTTCCCGCTGAAACCCGGCTTTCTCAAGCAGGCGAATGCTTCGTGCGTTCTCCGGAATACAGGCTGCCTCGATACGGTGCAACTCAAGCCCTGCGAAGATATAGGGTATAACCAACTGAAGTGCGGCGAACATATGGCCTTGGCCGGCATGCTTCTCGCCCATCCAGTAGCCGATCATGCAGCTCTGCGCCGCGCCGCGGCGGATATAGCCGATCGTGATCCCGCCGAGCAGTTCCATGTCTGGTTTTAGGAACAGGAACAGCGGGATCGCCTGGCCGGACGCGTACTCCTGCTTGCCGCGGATGACGCGGGCGCGATAGGCGCCCTCTGTCAGCTCGTCGCGACGCCATGTCGGTTCCCAGGGCTCCAGGAACTTGCGGCTGGCGGAGCGCAGCTTGTGCCACTGGTTGAAATCCTGATAGCGCGGAAGTCTCAGCGCATAGCGGTCGTTCTCGAGCTCCACCGCCTCCGGCTGCCGCGACAGGAATCGAAAAACCGATTTTGGCATCGATCACTCCCGGCAGATGGAACGCGGCTCAGCGGCTTGCAGTTTTCGACTGCGGCAGGGGAGCGGACAGCGAGGCGACGATATCTTCCGTCGGTGCCAGTTGCTCCAGCGGGCCGATTGCCGAAAGCGTCGGCACAGTGTCGAAGAACAGTCGGCCGGCGAGGTCGGTGAGTCGCTCGATGGTGATGCCCTCGAGCCGTTCCATCATTTCCTGATTGGAGATCGGGCCGCCGTAGAGCATCATCTGGCGGGCGATCTGGCCGGCACGGGCGGCAGGGCTTTCCTGTCCCATCAGAAGCTGTGCGCGGATCTGCGCGCGGGCACGCTCGATCTCCTTCTGCTCGATGAAGCCGGCCGACTTATGCAACTCGTCGATGATCACCGGTACGAGTTCAGGAAGGTTCTCGCCGCCGGTTGCGGCATGGATGCCGAAGATGCCGGTGTCGGAAAAGCCCCAGTGGAAGGCATAGATCGAATAGCAGAGGCCGCGGATTTCGCGCACTTCCTGGAAGAGGCGGGAGGACATGCCGCCGCCGAGGATGTTGGCAAGGATCTGCGAACAGTAGAAGTCACGGGCATGATAGGCCTTGCCCTCGAAGCCGAGCAGGATCTGCGCGTCCATCAGGTCGCGCGTCTCGCGCACGCTGCCGCCGATATAGCGGGCGGTCTCGATGACCGGCGGCGCGCTCGGCGCGGTCGGCAGGCTCGCGAAGCGCTGTTCCACCATGCGCACGAATTCGTCGTGATCGACTGCACCGGCGGCAACGACGAACATGCGATCGGTCGTATAGTTGCGGCCGAGATAGTTGCGGATCTGTTGCGGCGAGAAGGAGACGACGGTCTCCGGCGTGCCGAGGATGGCGCGGCCGAGCGTCTGGTTGCGATAGGCGGTTTCGGAAAACTTGTCGAAGACCACGTCGTCTGGCGTGTCGTTCGCCGCATTGATCTCCTGCAGGATCACCTGCTTCTCGCGTTCGAGCTCGTCTTCCTCGAAGGCCGATTCGGTCAGGATGTCGGCGAGAATATCGACGGCGAGCGGCACGTAATCCTTCAGCACGCGGGCGTAGTAGGACGTCGTTTCGGTCGAGGTGGCCGCGTTCACTTCGCCGCCCACATCCTCGATTTCCTCGGCGATGTCGCGGGCCGAGCGGCGTGCGGTACCCTTGAAAGCCATGTGTTCGAGCAGGTGGGCTATGCCATGCTCGTCTTCCGTTTCGTTGCGCGAACCCGATTTGATCCAGACGCCCAGAGCGACGCTTTCAAGATGCGGCATGGTCTGGGTTACTACTGTCAGCCCGGATTTGAGCCGGGTGCACTCAACTGTCATTGGCTATCTTTCTGCGCCTGCCGCATCACGTCCGGGCGTGCTTGCCGATAAAACCTTCAACGGCCTTAAGTTCCGGATCGACGACTTGGAAGCGCTCCTCCTTAAGCATCAGTCCAGCAAGCCACGTCGGAAGCGCCGGGTCAATACCGGAGGCGGATTTTACCGCGGCGGGGAATTTTGCCGGGTGCGCGGTCGCAAGCGTCACCATCGGAGTGTTCGGCTTGTCGTGCTTGGCGGCAACGAAGACGCCGATTGCCGAATGCGGGTCGAGAAGGTAGCCGGTTTCGGCGTAGGTATTCTTGATCGTCTGCGCCACCTGCTTCTCGCTGGCGCGGCCGGCGCGGAAGTCCTTCTTGATGGCGGCAAGCGCCTTCGGCGCGATCTCGAAGCCATTCGACTGCTTCAGGCTGTCCATCGCATGGCGCACCTTGGAAGCGTCCCGATCATAGGCTTCGAAAAGCAGGCGCTCGAAATTCGAGGAAATCTGAATGTCCATCGACGGCGAGGTCGTCGCCTTGACCTTCTTCATGTCGTAGCGGCCGGTCTTCATCGTGCGGGCGAGGATGTCGTTCTCGTTGGTCGCGATCACCAGCTTGCCGATCGGCAGGCCCATGCGTTTGGCCGCATAGCCCGCGAAAATGTCGCCGAAATTGCCGGTCGGTACCGTAAACGAAATCTTACGATCGGGCCCGCCGAGTGTGATCGCCGTCGTGAAGTAATAGACGATCTGGGCCATGATGCGCGCCCAGTTGATCGAGTTGACACCGGAAAGGCGAACCTTGTCGCGGAAGGCGGCGTCGTTGAACATCGCTTTGACGAGATTTTGGCAGTCGTCGAAATTGCCCTTGACCGCCAGCGCATGGACATTGGGAGCCGTCGAGGTCGTCATTTGCCGCTGCTGCACCGGCGAGATCTTGCCGTGCGGGAAGAGGATGAAAATATCGGTGCGCTCGCGGCCGGCGAAGGCGTCGATGGCCGCACCGCCCGTATCGCCCGACGTTGCGCCAATGATCGTCGCGCGCTCGCCCCGCTTTTCCAGCGCATAGTCCATCAGGCGTGCCAGAAGCTGCATCGCCACGTCCTTGAAGGCGAGCGTGGTGCCATGGAAAAGCTCCATGACGAAGCTGTTCGGTCCCGTCTGGACGAGCGGGGCGATCGCCGGATGGCGGAAGGTGCCGTAGGCCTCGTCGATCATCGCCCGGAATGTGGCGGCGGGGATTTCGTCGTTCGTAAAGGGCGATAGGATCGCAAACGCGATCTCCTGGTAGCTCTTGCCGCGCAGCGCCCGGATTTCCTTCTTGGAGAAATGCGGCCATTGCCGCGGGACATACAGGCCGCCGTCGCGCGCAAGACCCGTCAGCAACGCATCGCAAAAGCCGAGAGATGGGGCCTCGCCGCGGGTCGAGATATAGTCCACGTTCTTCATCCTTGACGTTATGGCCGGAGGAAATCCGGATAGAGGATCCAGGCGCCGAAGTTGCAGCAGATCGAAATGTGCGTCAAAACGGTGCTTACCCAATCGATTTTTCTTTGCGCCGCTGATATAGACCATCGCAAACTGTCACGAAAGGCCCTGCAAGCAAGACTTCGGGCCTGCCAGAAACTTTGTAAGAGGGTGGAATAATCGTGTTCGGCAAAGTCTCGCGTCTCATCGTTTCCGTATCAGTCGCCGCTCTGCTTGCAAGCTGCAATTCGCTGGGCGTCGGCGGTGAAAGCAAGTCCGCCGAAGCGCCGGCCCAGCCAAACGGCAATGCCCAGATCATGCCGCTTGCGCCCGCCAATCCGTCTTCCAGCGACAAGCCGATCGGCACGGCGACCAACGTCCAAGGTACTGCGCAGCCGGTCGTGCAGGGCTCCTGCCCGCAGATTTTCATGAAGGATCAGGACGCGATCTTCCGCACCTATGCCAAGGGCAAGACGGGTGACAACAGCCAGATCGTCCATCAGGCGGCAATCGGGGACTACACGCGTCAGTGCACGCTGAACGAACAGAACCTGACGATGACTGTCGTGGCGCAGATCCGCCTGATCGCCGGCCCGGCCGGCGGCCCCGGCCGCGTCACGCTGCCGGTCCGGATCACCGCCTTCGACGGACAGGATGTGGTCACTTCGGAAGTGGTTCCGTTTACTGCCGAAATTCCGGCAGGGCAGACGGCCGCTCAGGTCCTCTTCCGCAAGGACGGCTTCAAGCTGCCCGTCGGCTCCGGCGCCCTGGTTCGCGTCAATATCGGTTTCGATCAGGGCCCGGCCGCGAAGACCAAGAAGAGCAGCTAAGAGCCGGCCTGTCCCTCTTTTAGAGAACGCCAGCCCATTCCGAAAGAGCATCAACGACGCCCGGCAGATCCTTCATCCGCGAGATGACCGTCTCCGCGCCGGCATCCGTCAGGCGGTCGGCGTGCGAGGAATAGGTATGTGATGCGCCGGTGAAGCCGATGACGCGCATGCCGGCATCGCGTGCCGCATGGATGCCATGGACAGAATCTTCCACGACGACCGTCTTCGACGGCGAGACTCCCATCGTCTCGGCGCCATGCAGGAAGATGTCCGGCTTCGGCTTGACGCGATCCGGCCCGAGATCTTTTGCGGAAAAGACGTTTGGAGCAAATAGCTCCTTCAGTCCCACCTTGCCAAGCATCATGTCGAGTCGGTGCGCGCTGGAATTCGAGCAGACGCAACGCTTCAGATCAAGGCGCGAGATGGCGAACTCGACGCCGGGAATGGCCTGCACGTCCCGTTCGAGGCGCAGGTCGAGCAGCTTTTCGGATTTGTCGAGCAGCGAGGCGGAAAGCGGAATGCTCGCTTCGCGTTCTACCTGCAGAAGAATGTTCTTCCAGGTCATGCCTGCGAAGCGCTCCGCCATCTCTTCGACGCTGATCGGATAGCCTGCGTCGGTCAGAAGCTTGGACTCCACATCCGCCGCTATGATTTCGGAATCGACCAGAACGCCGTCGCAGTCGAAGATAATGAGGTCGAAGCCGTCCATGTACTCTCAAGCCTTGTTGGGGGATGATGCGACTTACACGATGGCCGTCGAAAGCTCAACCGGCACGCCGGCATGGCTGGAATGCGCCGCGCGGGCGGCTCGCGGCTGACGTTTGGCGGCTCAGGCTTCCAGCGGAAAGAGCGACAGGAACTGCTGCTCGCCTTCGGGCGAAAAGATCACCGAGCGGCTTCCCGCCGTCCGCCGCGCCCAGCCCCTGTCGAAGAAAGTCGAAAGCAGCGCCTTGCCGAGACTGCCCGCCAGATGCGCGCGGCGCTCGCTCCAGTCGAGGCAAGAGCGGCAGAGCGGGCGGCGGGACGATTTGAGGCCGGAGACATCTATTCCGATGCATTGCAGCCGGCTCTCGCCTTTCGGGGTGACCGACAATCCTTCGCCGATTGCGTCGATCGCACCCGAAGCCATCAGACTGTCGAGCATGCGCACGCCGTAATCGCCGGCCAGATGGTCGTAGCAGATGCGCGCCTTGCGCAGCGCCGGTTCCTTCGGACCCGGCCGGTGGCGCAGATGTCCGCGGCTGGCGGCGAAACCCATCATGCTCTCGATCAGCAGGGCAGTTGCTTCGTCTGCGAGTGTGAAATAGCGGTGGCGGCCCTGCTTTCGCTGAGTAAGCAGGCCGCCGGTTTCGAGCTTGGCGAGATGCGTGCTCGCCGTCTGAAGGGTGATGCCACCCACTTCCGCAAGCTCGGTCGCCGTCAAGGCCCGGCCGCCCGACAGCGCAGCCAGCATGTTGGCGCGGGCAGGATCGCCGATCAGCGCTCCGATCTGGGCAATATCCGGTCCTTCTTTCATACTTCGATCGTAACCGAAGCATTGTCGTCGCACAATGTGCGAAAACGCCTTTCACAAGCAAAGGAGAAAAGTGATGCTGACCTGCTTCATCCGCTACGAGATCGACCCGTTCAAGAAGGATGCCTTTACCGAGTATGCCCGTGCCTGGGGGCAGGCGATACCGCGCAACGGTGCCGATCTCATCGGCTATTTCGGCCCCCACGAGGGGTCCGCGACGACCGCCTACGGCGTCTACAACATCGAAACCCTCGCCGCCTATGAGGCCTATCGCGCCCGCCTCGCAGCCGATCCGCTCGGCCAGGAGAACTACGAATTCGCCAAACGCGGGCGCTTCATCCTGAAGGAAGACCGCATCTTCCTGAAGAACGTGTCCGTCCCTCATTCTCCGCTGGTGCTGCCATGATCGCCGTCATCTTCGAAGTCGTACCCTATATGGGCGAACGCCACAAATACCTCGACCTCGCCGGCGACTTGCGCGCCGAACTGGAAAAGATTGACGGCTTCATTTCCATCGAACGCTTCGAGAGCCTGACGATGCGCGGCAAGCTGCTATCGCTATCCTTCTGGCGTGACGAGGAGGCGGTCAAAGAGTGGCGCAATCTCGAAGCCCACCGCGCCGCGCAGAAGGCCGGCCGCAACGGCATCTTCGCCGACTACCGCCTGCGCATCGGCCATGTGGTTCGAGACTACGGCATGTTCGAGCGGGGGGAAACGCCGGTCGATAGCCGGCAGGTGCATGCAGCTTAGTCAGGCTTCATCCACCTGCCTTTGAATGGCCGCGACAGCGATCCGGATTTCGGGACGTTCATTCACGATGACGCCCCAGATGATCCTGCCGGAAAGGCATGATACTCGTGCCTCAGCACGTTTCCGATCGCCTTGGCGCTGGGCCCGGGCAATTTCCGGCCTCGCGTTCTTGAGATCGTCCGAATGCCGCGGCTGGCTTTCGAGATGATCTCTATGGCGCGCTCCAGAGCGAGACAGGATTGTCGTTCCGGCAGTCGTCGAACGGCTTGCCGGCGATTTCCGTCTCGATGATGGCAATTGCCCGAAGAATGTCATGGGGCGTCATAAGACCTGCGAGGCGAAATTTTCGATCCTGTCCTTCGACAGGGGATGAAGGTTGTCCCGTGTCGTGAACATCGACGGGCAGATGCAGCTCGTCTTCTAGGAAGAGTTTGATGCCGATGAGGCCGAGGGCGTTGAAGCGGCTTGCCGGATCGGAGTCGATGAAGAGGTCGAGGTCACTCGCCGGGCCTGTCTCGTCACGCGCGACCGAACCGAAAAGGTAGAGCGAAGTTGCACCGAGCGCCCGGATGGCGTCGGCCCGTCGCTTCAGTCTCTCAATGGCTTCGTTTCTCTTCACGAAGGAAGTCTAGCGCGGCGGCGACTTTATTTCCGCGTCCTGCATTTATTTCCCGAAATCATCCACCGGTTCAGGCTTTGGTAACCAACTTGAGTAACCATAACGGCGAGTAAAAGCGTAATGTGTATAAGCGAGTATCCATATGGCGTCAGTTTTTCCGCTTGCCGATCTCAAGACCTCCGCAACACCGGGTTCTTGGATCGACACGATCATCAAGGGTGATTGTGTTGCAGCCCTCGAAGCTTTGCCGACCAATTCCGTCGATGTCATATTCGCTGACCCTCCGTACAATCTCCAGCTCGGCGGCACGCTTCATCGCCCGGATCAGTCGCTTGTCGATGCCGTCGATGACGCGTGGGATCAGTTTGCGTCCTTCGAAGCCTACGACGCGTTCACCCGCGCTTGGCTGCTTGCCTGCCGCCGCGTGCTGAAGCCTACCGGCACGATCTGGGTCATCGGCTCCTATCACAATATCTTCCGGGTCGGCGCGACCCTGCAGGACCTGAACTTCTGGATTCTCAACGACATCATCTGGCGCAAGACCAACCCGATGCCGAACTTCAAGGGCCGCCGCTTCCAGAATGCCCATGAGACGATGATCTGGGCGAGCCCGGACGCGAAGGCCAAGAGCTATACCTTCAACTACGATGCGATGAAGGCTGCCAACGACGACGTGCAGATGCGCTCCGACTGGTTGTTCCCGATCTGCAGCGGCGGCGAACGGCTGAAGGGCGACGATGGCAAGAAAGTTCATCCGACGCAGAAGCCGGAGGCGCTGCTCGCCCGTGTCATCATGGCGTCGTCGAAACCCGGCGACATCATACTCGATCCGTTCTTCGGCTCCGGCACCACCGGTGCTGTCGCCAAGCGCCTCGGCCGCCACTTCGTCGGCATCGAGCGGGAACAGGACTATATCGATGCGGCCTCTGCCCGCATTGCCGCCGTCGAGCCGCTCGGCAAGGCAGAGCTGACCGTCATGACCGGCAAGAAGCAGGAGGTTCGCGTCGCCTTCAATGCACTATTGGAAAGCGGCCTCATCAAACCCGGCCAGGTGCTGACTGATGCCCGCCGCCGCTACAGTGCGATCGTCCGCGCCGACGGCACGGTTGCCTCCGGCGGCGAGGCTGGTTCGATTCATCGTCTCGGCGCGAAAGTGCAGGGGCTCGATGCATGCAACGGATGGACATTCTGGCACTTCGACGACGGGCAATCCCTGCGCCCCATCGATGATTTGCGGTCTGTGATCCGCAGTGATCTGGCGAAGGCGGAATTGAGCAGCGGCCTGACCTGATCGAGACTACCTTCTTCCGGTTTTTGTACCTCCAGTTGCGGAAGAAGGCCTACGGCGCCCGGGATCAACACCCCGGGCGCCTTTCTTTTCAACGCCAGTCCGTCACCTTGCCCTTACGCCATAGTCAGCAAGATCGCTGCGCAACTGGTCGGCACCGGTGAAAAGCACGGCGTTCCATCCTGCCGCCCTTGCGCCTTCGACATTCGCAGGCGCGTCGTCGATGAAGATCGTCGCCGCCGGCTCGAGGCCGAAGCTCCTCGTATGCGTTTCATAGATCGCGATATCCGGCTTGATTAACCCGACATCGCCGGAAACGGTGACGCCGCGCGGTTTCGTCAGGAAGGCAAAGCGCTTCTGCGCCTCGCGGAACGTATCGGATGCGAAGTTCGTCAGCATTGTGACATCGCGGCCCTCCGCAATCAGCGCTTCCATGATCGCGACGCTGTCCTCGTAGGAATGCGGCACCATTTCGTGCCAGTACTTGCGGAAGGCGCGGATATGCTCTTCCCGCATCGGATGGGCTTCAATCAGAAGAGCTTCGGCATCCGCCCAGGTGCGTCCGCGGTCCTGCTCGACGTTCCAATCATGGGTGCAGACATTGTCGAAAAACCACTTGCGTTCGGCCGCGTCGGGAATGAGGCGGCTGTAGGGAATATTCGGATCGTAGTGGAGAAGAACTTTGCCAATATCAAAAACGATATGATGGATTGATGCAGTCATATGTCATCCCTTGTGCATTGCAAATGTCATCCCTTGTGCATTGCAAACACAAGAGGAATAGCCGTGGCGATTGCCTTTTTCATGATGGTCGGCAGCGCCTGCGCTTCAAGATTTGTAACCGGCTCCCACCATTTGTCATCAGTCTGAATTCGTGATGGGATCGCGGCGCGGTAGATCGAAAGCCGGAGTTCGAAATGCGTGAAGACATGGGTGACGCTGCCGCATGGTTCCCATTGTGCCGGGAAGGGCGCTGCATCCGCGGAAGTTTCCCCATCCGCGCGCGATGTCCAAGCGGTCGTCGGCACCTCCGTCATGCCGCCGAGCAGCCCGCTTGCGATCCGCCGCCGCAGGAGGATTTCGCCGTCAGCGGTCACGGCGACGAAAGCTGCACCGCGCCGGACCGGCCTTTCCTTCTTTGCCGCCTTCACCGGAAACTGCTCGGGATCATGCAGGCGAAGCGCCTCGCACGATCCCCTGAACGGACAGAGCGAACATGCCGGCCGTTTCGGCGTACAGATGGTTGCGCCGAGATCCATCATCGCCTGCGCGAAATCGCCGGGTCTGTCGGCTGGCGTCAAGAGCGCCACCTTCTGCTTCATCAGCGGCTTGCCGGCCGGAAGCGGAGTCGCGATCGCGTAGAGCCTGGAGATCACACGCTCGACATTGCCGTCCATGACGGCAGCCTGCCTGTTGAAAGCGATCGCCGCGACCGCCGCTGCCGTATAGTCGCCGATGCCCGGCAGCGATTTCAGGCCGTCCTCCGTGTCCGGAAAGACGCCGTCATGTTGCGTGGCGACCGCTTCTGCGCATTTCTTGAGATTGCGGGCGCGGGCGTAGTAGCCGAGCCCCGCCCAAGCTGCCATGACATCGTCGTTCGGCGCCTCGGCGAGGTCGCGAACCGTTGGCCAGCGCGCCAGGAAATTGGCAAAATAGGGCTTCACGGCCTGCACGGTCGTCTGCTGCAGCATGACTTCCGAAAGCCAGACGCGATAGGGATCGGCCCTCACGCCACGCGCCGCCATCGGCGGGGAGACGCGCCAGGGCAGGTCGCGGTGATGCCGGTCGTACCAGTCGAGAAGAGGCGTTGCGGAAGGGGCGTCGAGTGTCGTTGATGTCATCATTTGCCGCGGGACGGGGAAGTGCCCTATACTTGGCGGAGCAATGCTGCGCGATCAAGGTGGTAGCGCCGATTGGCGGCGGCATCCGAAGGTTTCGATGAGTTATCCACGTAAAGCTGAAAAGCAGATATCCGAACTGGCGAACGGCCTGATCGACCCGGTGCTTGCAAAACGGGCCGGCATCAACACCGCGCTGCTTGGTTCCTGGGATGAAATTGCCGGCGAGGATTTCGCCGACTGCACACGTCCGGAAAAGATCGCCTGGGCGCGCGGCAATGAAGTCGACACCTATAAACCCGGCGTCCTGACGATTGCCTGCGAAGGCGCGCGCGCTCTGTTTTTGACGCACGCGCAGGGCGAACTCATCCAGCGCATCAACAGCTTCTTCGGCTTTGCTGCCGTCCACCAGATCCGCATCGTCCAGAAGCCCGTTTCGCAAGCGGCAAAGCGCTCCCGCACTCCGCCGCCACTGAAGGGCGAGGCTGCCCGAAAGCTTGAAGACATGATGGAAGGCATCGAGGGCGACAAGCTGCGCGAGGCGGTGAAGCGGCTGGGCACTGCGGTGCTGGGCAAGCGGAGCAGATAACGCACTTTGAAAAACCGTCTTCGTTCGCATTCTTGTATTCGAGAAACGGGTCCCCATCGCTTATAGAATTGAGAAAAGCAGCGTTCAATACTCAAGCTGTTCCATACTGGCAGAAATACGCCTGCCGCTTTTTGGCAAAACTGAAATTGCAGATGCGGCTCGCAACGTCAGCTTTCGTCCCACCAAGGTCACAATTCTTTGAAGAAAGTTGCCGAAGCGTGCCTTGTTCGCGGCCGCGTGCCGTTATATCGCACATTCAGCCGCCACTCTCGATTAGGGGAACCCATGCTGATCTCTGAAATGCAACTGACGAAACGCCAGCTTCTGAGCGGCATGGCCGCCGCGACCGCGACACTTGCGGTTACCGGCACGGCAAACGCAGCAGCCGAACTTCCGCAGCCGGCTGGTGATGTCGACATGGCGGAAGTGCTGAAGCCCGGCCCGCTGCCAGAAATGGGGCTCGGCAAAGAAGATGCGCCGGTGACCATCGTCGAATATATGTCGATGACCTGCCCGCATTGCGCCCACTTCCACAACACAACCTTCGACGAGATCAAGAAGAAATACGTGGACACCGGCAAGGCGCGTTTCATCATCCGCGAATTCCCGTTCGATCCGGCCGCTGCAGCAGCCTTCATGCTCGCTCGCTGCAACGCTTCCAAGCCGGAAGAATTGAGCACGCCGGAACAGTATTTTCCGATGGTTTCCATGCTTTTCAAGCAGCAGGAAACCTGGGCCGCCGCTGAAGATCGCCGTGCTGCACTTCTCCAGATGGCCAAACTCGCTGGATTTAGTGAGGATAGTTTTACGAAGTGCTTGACGAACCAGAAGCTTCTGGATGAAGTGAACGCCACGCGGGAAAGGGGCTCCAAGGAGTTCGGCATCGATGCCACGCCGACTTTCCTCATCAACGGGAAGCGTTATTCTGGAGACATGCCGGTTGACACCATGTCGGCCCTCATCGACAGCCTGCTTTGATCCGAACCGTTTCAAGATGACGGTCGGCGGCGAAAGCCGTGCGCCCGTTTTTTGTTCTGCGCGCCGTGAGGGCGCCGCATGAAGTTCAACAAGCTCCGCGTCATCGGCTTCAAATCCTTCGTCGAGCCGACGGAATTCATTATCGAGCGGGGCCTGACCGGCGTTGTCGGGCCGAACGGCTGCGGCAAGTCCAATCTTGTCGAGGCGCTGCGCTGGGTGATGGGCGAGAACTCGTACAAGAACATGCGCGCCTCCGGCATGGACGATGTGATCTTCTCCGGTTCGGGAAACCGCCCGGCGCGCAACACGGCCGAAGTCGCGCTCTATCTCGACAACAGCGAGCGTATGGCGCCCGCCGCGTTCAACGACAGCGACGAAATTCAGGTGACCCGCCGCATCGAGCGCGAACAGGGTTCGATCTATCGAATCAATGGCAAGGAAAGCCGTGCCAAGGACGTGCAGCTTCTCTTCGCCGATGCCTCGACCGGCGCGCGCTCGCCGTCGATGGTCGGGCAGGGGCGTATCGGCGAGCTGATTTCGGCAAAGCCCCAGGCCCGCCGCCAGTTGCTGGAAGAGGCCGCCGGCATTTCCGGCCTGCATTCCCGCCGTCATGAGGCCGAACTGCGGCTGCGCGCCGCCGAAGGCAACCTCGAACGCCTTGATGACGTGACCTCGCAGCTTGAAGGCCAGATCGAGAGCCTGAAGCGCCAGGCGCGTCAGGCGAACCGCTTCAAGACGCTGTCTGCCGAAATCCGTGCGCGCGAAGCCACACTTCTGCATATCCGCTGGGTGCAGGCGAAGGAGGCGGAAGCCGAGGCCGACAGCGCCCTTAACCAGGCGACCGTCGTCGTTGCGGAAAAGGCCCAGATCCAGATGGAGGCCGCAAAGGCTCAAGGGGTGGCCAGCCTGAAGCTTCCGGAGCTCCGCGAGAGCGAGGCGCGTGCCGCCGCTGCCCTCCAGCGGCTGCAGATCGCAAAGTCGCAGCTCGAGGACGACGCAAACCGCATCCTGCGCCGCCGCGACGAACTGAACCGCCGCCTGGCGCAACTCGCCGAGGACATTCAGCGCGAGGAGCGGCTGGTGTCGGACAATGCTGCGATCCTTTCGCGGCTCGATGCCGAGGAGGCGGATATTGCGGAGATATTGGCCGATTCTGGCCGCCATGCCGACGAACTGCGCGAGGCTTTCGAAGGTGCTGCGGCAAAGCTTGCCGACAGCGAGCGCGTTTTCGCGGCGCTGACCGCCGAGCGCGCCGAAGCTGCCGCTGGACGCCATCAGCTGGAACGGGCGATCCGCGATCTCGCAGACCGCAAGATGCGCCTCGAACGGCAGATGAACGAAGCAAACCGCGAGTTCTCCAGTGTGGTTGAAAAGATCACTGCGCTGCCCGATCCCGATGAAAAGCGGGCAGTGGTCGAAGCTGCGGAGATGGCTGTCGCCGAGGCCGAAACGGTGATCCAGGCGGTCGAACAAGCGCTCTCCGCAGCGCGAGAGACCGAAGCGCTTTCACGCGCGCCGGTCGATCAGGCGCGCTCGAAGCTGAATGCGCTGGAAACCGAAGGCCGCACGATCTCGCGCATGCTTGCTGCGGGTGCGGCGGCAGGGCAATTCCCGCCGGTTGCCGATGAGCTCCGCGTCGATCGCGGCTTCGAAACGGCCTTGGGCGCCGCACTCGGCGACGATCTGGAATCGCCCCTTGATGCGAAGGCGCCTGCCCACTGGTCGGGAAATGGTGATGGCACTTCCGATCCCGCACTGCCGGCCGGTGTCGTGCCCTTGCTGAACCATGTCGGCGCGCCGGCTGCACTGACGCGCCGCTTGAAGCAGATTGGCCTCGTCGCCGATGGCGACGCGATGCGGTTGATGAACGACTTGAAGCCCGGCCAGCGCCTGGTGACGAAAGATGGCGCCGTCTACCGCTGGGATGGCCATGTGACCGGCGCCGATGCGCCGAGTGCCGCCGCTTTGCGCCTTGCCCAGAAGAACCGCCTCGGCGAGCTGGAAAGCGAAGTTTCGCTCGCTCGCGATGTTCTGGCTGAAGCGGAGGAGCGGCTTGCCATGGCGAGCGAAGCCATTCGCGGCGAGGAACGCAAGCTCAACGAAGCCCGTGACATGAGCCGCCTTTCAGCCCGTCATCTTGCCGAGGCGCGCGACGCGCTGGCTGCCGCCGAACGCGCCTCCGGCGATCTCATCCGCCGTCGCGACGTGGTTGCGGAAGCCGTCAACCAGCTCCAGTCGCAGCAGGAAGACCTCGCCGTTCAGGAAGAGACCGCGCGCATCGAGCTCGAGGATGCGCCGGATCTCACCGCACTCGACGACCGGCTGCGCATGCAGCAAGCCGAGGTCGCGACCGATCGCGGTCTTGCGGCCGAAGCGCGCGCCCGCCACGAAAGCCTGAACCGCGAGAACGAGGCTCGCCAGCGCCGCATCATTGCGATCGGCCAGGAGCGCGAGACCTGGCGCCAGCGCGCCGCAAGCGCCGAGGATCACATCGCGACTTTGCGCGATCGCGAGGAGGAGGCACGCGAGGAAGCGGCCGAACTCGAAATGGCGCCGGATGAATTCGAGGACAAGCGCCAAGCGCTGCTGAACGAATTGCAGAAAGCAGAAGCCGCCCGCCGTGGGGCCGGCGATCTTCTCGCTGCCGCCGAACTCGTGCAGCGCGAAGCCGATCATAAGGCCGCCACCGCGCTTTCCGAACTTGCCGAAAGCCGCGAGCGCCGGGCCCGCGCCGAAGAGCGCCTCGTCTCTGCGCGCGAGAAGCGGCAGGAGAGCGAAAGCCGAATCCGGGAAATGCTCAATGTTCCGCCACATGAGGCGTACCGTCTGACAGGCCTGCAGGCTATGCAGTCCGTTCCCGACTTGCGCGAGGTCGAGCGTGAGCTGGAGCGATTGAAGATGGAGCGCGAGCGCCTCGGAGCCGTGAACCTCCGCGCCGAGGAAGAGCAGAAGGAACTCACCGAAAAGCTCGAGGCGCTGATCAGGGAGCGTGACGACGTCATCGACGCCATCCGCAAGCTACGCGGCGCGATCCAGAGCCTCAACCGCGAGGGCCGCGAACGCCTGATCGCCGCCTTCGACGTCGTCAACGGCCAGTTCCAGCGCCTCTTCACCCATCTTTTCGGTGGCGGCACGGCGGAGCTTCAGCTGATCGAATCCGATGATCCTCTTGAGGCGGGCCTCGAAATCCTCGCCCGCCCGCCCGGCAAGAAGCCGCAGACGATGACACTGCTTTCGGGCGGCGAGCAAGCGCTCACGGCCATGGCCCTGATCTTCGCCGTCTTCCTCACCAATCCGGCGCCAATCTGCGTGCTGGACGAGGTGGATGCGCCGCTGGATGATCACAATGTTGAGCGCTATTGCAATCTGATGGATGAAATGGCGGCCTCGACCGAGACCCGATTCGTGATCATTACTCACAATCCAATCACCATGGCGCGCATGAATCGACTTTTTGGTGTAACGATGGCTGAGCAAGGTGTATCGCAGCTTGTTTCCGTCGACTTGCAAACCGCCGAACGCCTTCGCGAAACGGCCTGAAAAATAAGCACTTTCATAAATACCCAAAAAAGGTCACGTCCCAAAGGGCGCGTTAACCCAATTGGGTGATGCTCTTTTTCCAGAATTGAATTAGAAGTTGTTTCTAGATGGCGGACCTGAGATGCGGGCTTATGCGCATGTTGGATCGACCGGGTGGCATACCGAATAAGGGCAGTCGGATTTTCCCGGTTTAACGTACCCCCCGTCCAGTTTCCTGGCTGGACGGAAACAAGGCTTTGCGGGACGGTTGTTGCAGTCCCGCAAAGCTTTTTTTCTTCCCAATTCCAATCAATCGGTTCGAAACGGCGAGCATCCATTGTGCGGTGCAACATTTCGCCGTATTTGTCGATTTTCATTTCAGGACCAAGGGAATAAGCTGGTCCTGATTTTGATCGGGGGGAAGATGACCAAACTGGTCTATACGTTCGGCAACGGGCAGGCGGAAGGTCGCGCACGGGACCATGACGTTTTGGGCGGTAAGGGCGCCAATCTGGCCGAGATGTGCAGCCTGGGCCTGCCGGTGCCGCCGGGCTTCACCATCGTCGCCGATGCCTGCAGCGCTTATTACACGCTCGGCAGACGGATCGATGCCGGCCTGAAAGATGAAATCCGCCGCGGACTGGAGACGATCGAGAAGGCGACTGGCCGGCAGTTCGGCGCAAAGGACCGGCCGCTGCTCTTGTCCGTCCGCTCAGGCGCCCGCATTTCCATGCCGGGCATGATGGATACGGTTCTCAATCTCGGCCTCAACGACGAAACCGTGCAGGCGCTGGGACATGATGCGGGCGACGCCCGGTTTGCCTGGGATAGCTACCGCCGCTTCATCCAGATGTATGCGGATGTCGTCATGGGCCTCGATCACGAAATTTTCGAGGAGATCCTGGAAGACCAGAAGGCGCGTCTCGGCCATGAGCTCGAAACCGAGCTGACAGCCAGTGACTGGCAGCATGTCGTTTCGCTGTATAAGGAGCTGATCGAGGAGGAACTCGGCGAGGAATTCCCGCAGGATCCCGAAGAGCAGCTCTGGGGTGCCATCGGTGCCGTCTTCGCAAGCTGGATGAGCGCGCGCGCCGTCACCTATCGCCAGCTCCACAACATTCCGGGAGGCTGGGGCACGGCCGTCAACGTCCAGGCCATGGTCTTCGGCAATCTCGGCAATGCGTCGGCAACCGGCGTCGCCTTTACGCGCAACCCCTCGACCGGCGAAAGGTCGCTCTACGGCGAATTCCTTGTCAATGCGCAAGGCGAAGACGTGGTCGCCGGCATCCGCACGCCCCAAAGCATTACGGAGGAGGGACGCATCAACTCCGGTTCCGACCGTCCGTCGCTGGAAAAGCTGATGCCAGAGGCTTTCGAGGAACTCACCCATATCTGCACCGAGCTCGAAGCGCACTACCGCGACATGCAGGACATCGAATTCACCATCGAGCGCGGCAAGCTCTGGATGCTGCAGACGCGCTCCGGCAAGCGCTCGACAAAGGCGGCGATGAAGATCGCCGTCGATATGGTGGATGAAAAGCTGATCACCGAAGAGCAGGCGGTGCTGCGCATCGAGCCGTCAACGCTCGACCAGCTTCTGCACCCGACGATCGATCCGCGCGTAGACCGCCAGGTGATAGGCACCGGATTGCCGGCTTCGCCGGGGGCTGCGACCGGCGCGATCGTCTTCACCGCGGAAGAGGCGGTCGAGGCGGAGGAGGAGGGCCGCAAGGTCATTTTGCTCCGCGTCGAAACGAGCCCGGAGGATATCCACGGCATGCATGCCGCAGAAGGTATCCTCACCACGCGCGGCGGTATGACCAGCCACGCCGCGGTGGTCGCCCGCGGCATGGGCGTCCCTTGCGTGGTCGGCGCCGGAACCATGCGCATCGATCTCCGCAACGAGCGCCTTATCGGTGTTGGCGTGACGCTGAAAAAGGGTGACATCATCACCATCGATGGCTCGGCCGGGCAGGTGCTGAGGGGCGAGGTTCCGATGATCCAGCCGGAGCTTTCCGGGGATTTCGGCCGCATCATGGGCTGGGCCGACAGGCTCCGCCGCATGACGGTGCGCACCAATGCCGATACCCCCGCCGACGCGCGCGCTGCGCGTGCCTTCGGCGCGGAAGGTATCGGCCTTTGCCGCACCGAACACATGTTCTTCGAAGGCGAGCGCATCCATGTCATGCGTGAGATGATCCTTGCCGAAGACGAGAAGGGCAGGCGTGCCGCGCTCGACAAGCTGCTGCCAATGCAGCGGTTGGATTTCACCGGCCTCTTCACCGTCATGCACGGCCTGCCGGTGACGATCCGCTTGCTCGATCCGCCGCTCCACGAATTCCTGCCGAAGACCGAGGAAGAGGTCGTGGATGTCGCGGCTGCCATGGGCATGGAGGCGGCCGCACTCCGCCAGCGTGTCGATGCGCTGCACGAATTCAACCCGATGCTCGGCCACCGCGGCTGCCGGCTTGCCATTTCCCATCCCGAAATCGTCGAAATGCAGGCGCGCGCCATTTTCGAGGCGGCTATTGCCGCCGCGCAGGAAACGGGGGCGGCCGTCGTCCCGGAAATCATGGTGCCGCTCGTCGGCCTTCGTTCGGAATTGGATTATGTCAAGGAACGGATCGACGCGGTTGCCGGGGAAGTGATGACCGAGGCTGGCATGAAGATCGATTATCTCGTCGGCACGATGATCGAGTTGCCGCGGGCAGCCCTGCGCGCGCACAAGATCGCCGAGGCCGCCGAGTTCTTCTCCTTCGGCACCAACGACTTGACGCAGACGACCTTCGGCATTTCGCGCGACGATGCCTCCGCCTTCCTCCCGACTTACCAGCGCAAGGGGATCATCGAGCACGATCCTTTCATCTCGCTGGATTTCGACGGCGTCGGCGAGTTGATCAGCATCGCTGCAGAACGCGGCAGGCGCACACGCAACGACATGAAGCTCGGCATCTGCGGCGAGCACGGCGGCGATCCCGCCTCGATCCATTTCTGTGAGACAATCGGCCTCGATTATGTCTCCTGTTCGCCGTTTCGCGTGCCGATTGCCCGGCTCGCGGCAGCTCAGGCGGTCATCAGCAACGGTCAGCGGCGGTAATAGCGCGGATAGTAGATCGGCCGGGTGAAGTCGTCGAAGTTTTCATCTGCCTGCGCGCGAAATGCCCGCGCGTCGGCGCGCCTGTCGAGATCAATGCGCTGCAGGCAGGTGGCAAACGCGTCGGTGCCGCGCCTGAAGCCGTAGCTGAGGCATCGCCGCTCGTCGGCAGCCCGCTGTTCTTCCGGCGTGAGAGTCTGGCAGGCCGAAAGGCTGATCGCGATGGCGGCGAGGGACAGGGAAAGAGCGGAAAGACGCATAGCACATTCTCCGATGCATGAACCGGTCGCCAGACAAGAGGCGATTTGCCGGCTCACGTCAACAAACATCGGAAAACGCGGCTGAGTTCAGATTCGTACCAGCACCTCGATGAAGGCATCGGCGAACTGCACGAGATGTGCGGTCTCCTGATCCGGCGCCTGCACGCGGATTTCCGAGCCATTGGTATCGAGAACGGCAAGCACGACACGCATTTTGGTGCTCGCCGACGGGATGCGCAGAACCGCGATGCGCCGGCAATCCTCGATGAGCCCGGCTGCCGGAAGATCGAACAGGAATTCGCCGTTTGCATTGGCGGCAGCCGCGCGCACGGCCTCGCAGAAGCCCTCTTCGCCGCCGTCGTAGCCTTCGAGCGAAAGCTCGAGCTCAAGAAGCTCCATCGGCAGGAAGGACTCGGATGGATCGCTTGCGCCAAGCGATGATGCCTGTGGTCTTTCGGTTGTTTCCGATGAAAGCATCACTCTTCTCCTGATCCTTCCCGTTATCGGCAAATCCGCCGGAGCCGTCTTTTTAGTGACATATCAGATGTTACTTATTAAAGCCACCACCGCCTTTTGGTGGATTGCGGCCCCTGCGCGGAGACAACAGTTTTAATTTAGGCGAATCTTGCCATAAACAAGTGTGGGTGCTTCTTGCGCCCTCGCAGGCGGTTTGCGCCCGCGAATAACCGGTAAGTTTGATGGCCATCCGCTTTGACCGCCCCGTTTCCAATTCGGCCCGCTTTGCGCGGCGCTTCGGGGCGTTTGCATTGGTCCTCTGGGTCGCGGTGCTGGTCGCGCACCGGTTCGGCGGGCTTGCCACGCCCTATCTCGTGCTCCTGCTGCTTGTCTCCATCGGCTTTGCGCTGCTTGCCGCCATGCTTGCGGCCGTCGGTCTCAGAAGCCTCTGGGCGACCGGAGCGGAAGGCGGCCTCGATGCGTTGAAAGCGCTGATCTTTGCGATCCTTCCCTTGGGTTTCGGCGGTTTTATCGCTGAGCGCTATTTCACGCTGCCGGCCATCTATGACGTGTCGACGGATGTCGTTTCAGCGCCAGACTGGCTTTCGTCGCCACATGCCGATCAGATCTGGATGAAACGCAATCCCGACGTGTCGCCGCAGGAGCGCGAACAGCAGCTCCTCGCTTATCCGGAACTGACCGGCCGGCGTTATGAAGGCGCGATCGACCGCGTGCTCGAAGCGGTCAGGAAAGTGGCGAAGCTGGATGGCATCACGATCACCGGAAGTGCCGGCGAAGGCGAACCGGTCCGCGATCTCGAGGATGCGCCGGCAAGGCCCCAGCCCGATGGCGATGCCGTCGCCGAAGCGCCCGATCAGGTTCCCGTTCCCACGCCGAGGCCCTATGAGGATGATGTCGCAAAGCTTATTCGCGACGCAAACGGCGTGACGCTTCAGGGCGAAACCCGCACGCTCATCACCGGCCTGCACTTCGACGTCGTCATCCGGCTGCGCGAAGAAGCCGAAACCACTTTCGTCGACATCCGCGTCGCCTCCCGCTACGGCCAGCACGACCTCGGCTTCAGCACCGAAATCGCCGACCATTATCTCGAAGCCCTCGATATGGAATTGCTGGGCATTGCGGGGTAAGACGAAGGCTCAACCGCCTTCTTCTTCCAGCCATCCGGCATACCTCACGATCAGCCCGGTCAGCGGCCCGCCGACCTCCACATGAAAATGGAACCGGCTTTCGCGCTCCTCCTCGTAGATATCGCCGCCGGGCGCTAGCACCAAAGGCAGGGGGATGCCGAAAAATCGCCAGCCGCGAACGACGAAACGGAGCTTAGCGCCATCCGGGACCACAGCCATGAGAATCCGGAAAGGCCCGAAATCTTCAGCGAGCAGATGCGCATCGCGCCCATGGCCCTCCAGTTGTACGCTGCGAAACTCTGCACCGCCGAAATCGCGTGTCCAGAACTCTATTCTACCTTTGGTGGTGAAACATACGCGGACCGCAACATCATCCTGCGCTTTCGGAAAGCCCACGGCGGCAGCGATGATCGAGGCCAGGAAGCCGGTCCCGCGCTCCACGCGTGCACGGCCGGAGAGCCTGTGCCCGCCTTCGCTTGTGTCATGCGTCGCGGCAATTGCACGGGGCAGCCGTTCCCAGGCCGAGCCGAGCAGGCGCCGGTAGAGAGGCAGGTCCACCTCTCCCGGCCGAACGTGGCGCGTGCCGCTGTGGATGGCGAAACGCTCGAAGCATCTTTCGAACGCTTCAAGAAGAAATTCGCCGGCCGCCGACCGCGCACCATCGGCCGGTCGATTGCCATTCGCCAGCTTTCGGATCATGGCCTCCAGCCCGGTGACAGGGATGAACGGTCCGTCATCGCCTTCCGCGACCAGATGCCAGCTTGCTTCGAGCGGCTGGCCGGCCCGATCCGATCCCGAGGCGCGGACGAACATGCCGCCCCTGTGTTCGCCGGAGGCGAGGAGCTTGCTTGCCCGATGCATCAACGGGGCAAATGGCAGCAGGGAGGGAAGAAGCTTGAGCCGCACCAGTTGCGCCGTTGCGGCCAGCAGCCGTTGCAAGCACTGCGGCTTTGTTGCCGCACCGGTGAATATTGATGACAGGCCTTCGAACCGCTGAGGCAGAAGATCGAGGTCCGGTGCGTCAACCAGTCTGAAACGTCCGCTTTTGAGCGGGATGCATCCCGGCGGTGCGACCGTCACCCGATGCCATTCGATCAGCCCAAGGCCGGTCGCGGAAATGCCGTTGCGAAGGACCGGCACGGGCTTTCCGGCATAGCTCGCAATCGCCCGGATGACGTTGGGGCCGATGTCGGCATGCGGCGAGGGCGCGATACCCGATGAAACATGGTCGATCCGCGAAAAATCCTGTGCCAGACGCTCGAGGGCGGCAAAGGAGAGAGCGGGAAAGCTGCTCAGCCCCGACAGAACGAATACGCCTGCCGCCCGCGCTTCCGCGTCGAGCTCTGCGATCCCGCGGACGAATTCGCGGCTGTCTGCCAGATCGGCGTAGTCGATGCCGAGAAATATGCAGGCTCTCGGCACGCGATAGGTGTCGCCGCCCATCGTCTGAAACGGGCCGGAAGCGTCTACGGTCACGGCGGGCGCGACCGCTGACAGCTGCTTGTAAACATCGCCGTTGCGGTCGAACTCCACCGGCTCCTTGCCGGCTTTGCCGCCCAGGCTGGACACGAAAGCAACCGCCTTGGCAAGCGAACGTCCTCCAATCAGCAGGCAGAAGCGCTCGTCGTCGCAAAGAAGCTGCGACAGCCTGGCGCCGAAGGTGCCATAGCCGCCGATGATGAGAATGCGAAGTGCTGCACCGCTCATCCCAGGAAGCGGCTCCGTTCCTCGGGCGAAGGCACATAGCAGGTTGTCCGGCGCCCGGCGATCTTCAGGCGGTTTCTGGCGACGAACTCATAGAGCCGGTCGGCAAACGGGCGCGGCAGGATATAAAGGATACTGACGAGCGACCAGGGAAAGCCGAGCCGGGCAATCATGCGGATCGAACCCTCGGATTTGAAATGCGCGCGGCCGTCTTCGAGCAGGATATTCGTCTCGTAGTGCCGCTCATCCAAGCCGTAGTGCCGGTAAAGTGCCGTGCCGAGCGGCGATTGCGCGGCAAGGAAGCGGTAACGCCCGGCCTTGTCGTGCTTCAGCGCAAATTTCACCCAGCGGGAGCAGAAGACGCATTCGCCGTCGAAGATGATGAGCGGCTTGTCGTCCGGAAAGGCCGGAACAGCGGCATCGCTCCGATAGCTATAGTCATTCCGTCTCATCGTCCCTCTCCAGCAGACAGTTGATACGCCCCGAAGAGCGAAGGCGGTCCGTCCGCCTGCACGATGCCGCGTTCCACCAAGTCCTCGATATGCGCGAAGACGGAGAGTGCCGCCGCGCCGTGCAGCCTGGGATCTGTGTCGCGGTAGATCACCTTCACCATGTCGGGGATCAGCCGGTCGCCCGCCTTAATCCGCTCCACGACGGCGCGCTCGCGCATGCGCCGGTGCGTCTTCAGCGCCCGCATGAAGGAGACGGGACGTTTCACCGGCCCGCCATGGCCCGGTAAAAGCAGGTGGTCGCGGCGTGCGATAAGCTTGTCGAGCGAGGCCATGTAATCGGCCATCGAGCCATCCGGCGGCGCAACGATGGAGGTCGCCCAGGCCATGACATGGTCGCCGGAAAAGAGGATGCCGGTGCCTTCGAACGCGAAAGTCGCGTGGTTTGCGGCGTGTCCCGGTGTCAGCACCGCCGTCAGCGCCCAGCCGTCACCCTTGATGGTCTCGCCGTCGCCAACCGAGATATCCGGCACGAAACGCGTATCGGAGCTTTCGGCAAAGGGATTGACCTCGCCGTCATAGAGCGGCCTTGCTGCGCGGTGCATACCTTCGCCGACGGTGATGGCGCCTGTCTCTTTCTGCAACTTCGCGGCAAGCGGCGAGTGGTCGCGATGCGTATGGGTGATGACTATATGCGTGACCGTCCGGCCGTTGAGCGCCTTGATCAGTGCCTCAAAATGCGCCTCGTTCTCAGGCCCCGGATCGATGACGGCGACGGATGAGGTACCGACGATGTAGCTGTTGGTGCCGTGGAAGGTGAAAGGGCTCGGATTGTTGGCCGTGATGCGCTGGACCCCCGGCGCAACGTCCACCGCGCGGCCATAGTGAGGCTCGAAGGCAAGATCGAATGTCGGGCTGGGCATGGTTTACTTGTATTCTATCTCGATAAAGGACATCGGCTCGCTTCCGGCATTGACGACATTGTGCTCCGCGCCCGCCTCGCGCCGGTAGGCAGCACCCTTGGCCACGTCGACGCGCCGGCTGCCATTCCGATCCTCGAGCAGGAATTTGCAATCAGTCATCGGCACGACGACATAGCCGAGCCCGTGGGTATGCACGCCGGTATCCGCGCCCGGCTCGAAATCCCAGCGCGTGATGCGCACCACGGCATCGTCGAGAAGAAGCGTCGCAAGGGCAGGCGGGCGGGCACGGTACTGGCTCATCATCTCTCCTGAGACTTTGATCGGGCGAACCAAGACGTAGCACGGCGCAGGAAGAAGCGCATAGAAATATGCCGGAAGCGCAAGTTAGTGATTGTGAGGCGGCCGGACCTTTGCTAATCAGGCCTCGCTTCCGGCAAAGCGGGTTTCCGCTCTCAAGCTGTGGTGGGGCGTCGCCAAGCGGTAAGGCACCGGTTTTTGGTACCGGCATTCCCAGGTTCGAATCCTGGCGCCCCAGCCAAGACTGTTCGTGTCCATACCGGACACATAGGTTACGGTTTATTCCTGAGACATAGTGGACTGCGCCCCTTTGGTGAGACAGCAATCGGTAACAGTTCTCCCGGCCGTGAATTGCGTCTGGTGTCTCTTGCCGCTGTTGCAAGAGCTTTTGCCACTGATAAAGGCCCTTGCGCGAAATCCCCAACTCGCGAGCAAGCTTGCTGACATTGGCGCCTGCAGCCATTCGCTGAACCGCTGCCAGCTTAACCTCGCGACTGAACCGCCGCCCAGGATCGTCCGTCCTCATTAGTCCTCCTAACGGAGAACTGTTACCATGCTTGTCTCAAAATCGGGGAGCACTACAGTTTGGAAGTTGTTCCAGTCTGCATGTCTCGTCGTCGAAATAGCCAATGAAAGAAAAGGCAGCCTGCAGGCTGCCTTTTCCGCACTGATTCTAGCCGCGATACTCGACTACTGAGCCGTTTCCGGCGCCAGAAACTCCGCACAATAGGACTTGCTGTTTTCGCCCGGGATGTCGCCGACTGTGCGGATGGAGCGGATGGTGTAGCTGGAATCGGCGGTGACTTCGGCCTGGCAGCGGAGATAGAGCGTGCGGGCGGCAGCGATCTGCTTGCCGCGCTTGCCGTTTTCGCCTTCGGCATATTTCGCCGGGACGCGGATCCTCTTGTAGCCGCCCTTCCAGGTATAGACGGTGGCCGAGCCGTTTTCGGTATCTGCGATCGGCGGGCCGTAGGCAGCGAAGAACTTGCCGGCCGACTGGCCGGTCCAGCGTGCGGAAATCGGATCGCCTGCAGAAGGAATGGTCGTGCAGCCGGCAAGCGCAATGGCAAGCCCGACCGCGGCAGTGGTGCGGAGTTTCATCTAATCGTCCCTGAATTTGTCGCGCATTCGACGGCGGGAATCGCTGTCTGCCAACGGTTTCCGCTTGTCCCGTGGAGCGCTTTAGCGCGGAACCCGGTAAAAGAAAATTGCCCTGTCTTCGCAATGGCGAAATTTGCCGCGAGTGTGGCTTTTTGTTGCAGTTTTAGGCTGCGCCGGGCCCTGTCACCCCTCTGTCAAAAATGCGCCGGGTTTTGAAATTTGGTGCTTGCGCAATAAGATGGGCCGGTCTATAGAGGCGCCGCTGGTCACGGAGTGTAGCGCAGTCTGGTAGCGCACCACGTTCGGGACGTGGGGGTCGAGTGTTCGAATCACTCCACTCCGACCAGTCGATTTTCCCGAATTTCCCTGATCCCGGGCGAGTATTTGCGCCGCACACTGCGTGCAGCGATCCGGTTGCGCCAGATGCGTAACGCGCGCCTCGACACGGCAAGAAAAAGGGGCCGTCCGGCCCCATCTTCAGTCTCAGATATCGCTTGCGGCGTTTTTCCAGAGTTCCGCCGCTTCCGCTGCGGTCATCCGGTGCACATGCGCCTCGTCGCGGCGGGTTGCGAAGATCTCGCTCGCCATAATCTGCTCGGCGAGGTCGGCGGGAAGCGAGAGGATGACGCGCGCGTCACCGGTGTGAAGTCCGCCGAGTTCCGAGCGCTTGCCGGTCACCATGCCGCCGGCGACCGTATTGTTGGTGTCCGGGTCGATGAGGATGAAGGAGCCGGAGGAGCGGTTCTGCTCATAAGGATCGAAGATCGCCGCTTCATCGAAGGCGAGGCGCACTTTGCCGATGGCATTCATGTAAAGCCGCTCGGCCACGTTCCAGGCGCCCGTCTTCAGCTCCAACTGGCTGAGGGGCTGCACCTGGACGCGCTGGCGGCGGCTGCCGCTCTTCAGCCAGTAGCGCTTACCGGCCTCGATGCCTTCCGGCTGCAGCGCCACGATCTGCGCGTCGAAGGCAAGGCCGACCTGCGGCTGGCTGTCGATCGAGACGATCATGTCGCCGCGCGCGACGTCCACCTGTCGGTCGAGCACGAGGGTAATTGCGTCGCCCGCGACGGCCGCGTTGCGCACGAGGTCGAAGGTGACGATCTTGGAAACATTGGCGACCATGCCCGATGGCAGGATCATGACGCTGTCGCCCGGCTTCACCGAACCGCCGGCAACGGTGCCTTGATAGCCACGGAAGCTTTCGCCGGGACGCGACACGCGCTGCACTGAGAGACGGAAGCCGACGGTTTGCGACGAGCGCACCGTGGCAAGCTCCAGCGTCTCGACCAGCGTCGGTCCCGAGTACCAGGGCATGGCGGCCTGGCCGGAATAGACGACGTTTTCACCCTTCAGCGCCGACATCGGGATCGCGGTGATCTGCTTGACGCCGAGCGACAGGGCGAATTCCTTGAACTCGTGCGTGACCTTCTCGAATCCGGCGCGGTCGTAGCCGGTCAGGTCGATCTTGTTGACGGCAAGCACGAACTGCTTGATGCCGAGCAGCGAGGCGATCGTCGCGTGGCGTCGCGTCTGCTCGAGGATGCCGGCGCGGGCATCGACGAGCAGCACGGCAAGATCGGCGGTCGAAGCGCCGGTTGCCATGTTACGGGTGTACTGTTCGTGGCCGGGCGTGTCGGCGACGATGAAGGCGCGCCTGTCGGTCTGGAAATAGCGATAGGCGACATCGATGGTGATGCCCTGTTCGCGCTCCGCCTGCAGGCCGTCCAGAAGCAGTGCGAAGTCGGGCAGGCCGAGATCGTTTTGCTTGCCGGTGGAATCGCGCTGGAGCGTCGCCGCCTGGTCTTCCTTGACGGCCTTGGTGTCCCAGAGCAACCGGCCGATCAGCGTGGATTTGCCGTCGTCGACGCTGCCGCAGGTGATGAGGCGCAACGGCCGCGTGTCGCGCGTGGCCTTCAGCGGCTCGGCGGCAGGCAAGGCGATGGCGGTTGCAGGTGCTGCTGCAGTCATCTCAGAAATATCCTTCACGCTTCTTCTTTTCCATGGAGCCGGACTGGTCGCGGTCGATGGCGCGGCCCTGGCGCTCGGAAACGGTTGCGATTTCCAGCTCCGCTATGACGTCTTCAAGGGTGGTGGCGGTGGAGCGGATGGCACCCGTCAGCGGGAAATCGCCAAGGGTGCGGAAACGGATCATGCCTTCCCGGCGGACTTCGCCGGGAAGGAGTTCCAACCGCGGGTCTTCCGCAAGGATCATCATGCCGTCGCGCTCAACGTAGGGGCGCTTCTTCGCATAGTAGAGCGGCACCAGCGGAATGTCTTCGGCCTGGATGTAGCGCCAGATATCGACTTCGGTCCAGTTCGACAGCGGGAAGGCGCGCACGCTCTCGCCCTTGCGGATCTGGCCGTTGTAGATGTTCCAGAGCTCGGGCCGCTGGTTGCGCGGATCCCAGCGGTGGTCCGGCGTGCGGAAGGAATAGATGCGTTCCTTGGCGCGGCTTGCCTCCTCGTCGCGGCGCGCGCCGCCGAAGGCTGCGTCGAACTGTCCGGCGTCGAGCGCTTGGCGCAGCCCCTCGGTCTTCATGATGTCGGTGAAGGTCGCGGAGCCGTGGCTGAAGGGTGTGATTCCTTCTGCGGCGCCGCGCGGATTGATGTGCTCGACCAGGTCCAGGTCATACTTCTTCGCGGTCTCGTCGCGAAAGGCGATCATCTCCTGGAATTTCCAGCCGGTGTTCACATGCAGCAGCGGGAAGGGCACGCGGCCCGGATAAAAAGCCTTACGTGCCAGATGCAGCAGCACCGACGAGTCCTTTCCGATCGAATAGAGCATCACCGGACGCTCGAATTCGGCCGCAACCTCGCGGAAGATATGGATGGACTCGTTTTCCAGAGCCTTCAGGTGCGGATCGAGCGGCGGCTTGGCGCTCTGTGGATTGTTGAGTTCCGTATCCGGACGGCTATCGGGCATTTCCTACTCCAGACTTTCGATCATTGGCAAGGACGCATTTGCCCCTCACCCCAATGCCGCGCTCGGCGGCTCGTTTTCCGTCCCCTCGCCCCGCTTGCGGGGAGAGGGCTAGGGGTGAGGGGCCTTGCAGTCCGGCCCGTCAAACTCACCCTACCTGGCTATCGTGCTGCAACCGCTGTCGCCTCTTCGCCGACATGCAGGCCGCATTCGCGCTTTTCATCCTGTTCCCACCACCAGCGGCCGGCGCGCTCCGGCTCGCCGGGCTTGATGGCGCGCGTGCACGGCTCGCAGCCGATAGAAGGGTAGCCGCGGGCATGCAGCGGATTAACCGGCACGCTATTGTCGGCGACGTAGGACTTGATTGTCTCGATATCCCAGTCGGCAAGCGGATTGATCTTCAGGAGGTGCCGTTCGGCGTCATATTCCGCAAAAGGCGTTTCCGCGCGGTTGGCGGACTGACCGCGGCGCAGCCCGGTGATCCAGATCGTTGCGCCTGCCAGCGCCCGCGCAAGCGGCTTGAGCTTGCGCACGCCACAACAGGCATGCCTGGCTTCGACGCTCTCGTAAAAGCCGTTCATGCCGTATTTCGCCGCATAGGCGTCGATATCGGCCTGCTCTGGCTCGTAGCGGGTGATGTGGAGGTCGTACTGGCTTTCGGTTTCGTCGATCAGCGCCAGCGTCTCGGGGAAGAGGCGGCCGGTCTGCAGCGTTACGACGTCGATCGGTAGGCGATGATTGCCGATTTCGGCGGTGATCACCTGGTCTTCGATACCAAGCGATGTCGTGAAGACGACTCTTACGTCTAGGCCGGCGACAAACGACAGACGTTCGGCCAGGCTCAAGGTCGCAAGTTTCGCATTCAGCGTTTCCGCTTCTTCGATGATATTGACAACAGTCATGGGAAACCCTGTCCTCGATGTTGGCCGGAGTATCGCAGCTTGAGGGCAGATCGCACAGAAAAACGGATTTCGAAAGCGGCGCATACGGGAGCAAATATCTCTCCGAAGCCGCTGCAATGCAGAAAAGCAGCCGCGTCAGGCCAGCAATCTGTCGAGGCTGTTTTAATCTCTATAAGATTAGTAGGGTTACACGCTGCCTGTCAATTCGAAATCTGAAGTGATGTCGAAAAAGATGCAGGAAGCGCAATTCCAGCGTAGAGTTCTGTCCGTTGGCCGGGCAAGAAAAACAAGGCCAAAATGCTTGTCTTCCAAGGCTTTCGCGGGCGCGTTCAAATTCCGTTCATGCTGGCTGTGCAATAGGAGATAGGTAGCTTGTGAAGTGGTGCGGCACGTCGCATCGCTCGTGTGTGTGACGGTCCAAAATGATTACGCAGAAAGCAAAATACGCGCTCCGGGCGCTGACGGTACTGGCGGAAGCCGATGCCGGCGAGCCCGTCATGATTTCGGACATCGCAGCGCAGCAGAAAATTCCGAAGAAGTTCCTCGAGCAGATCCTGCTCGATCTTAAGCATCAGGGCATCGTCGCGAGCCGACGTGGCAAGGCGGGCGGCTATCTGCTGTTGAAGCCCGCCGACATGATCACCTTCGGCGAAATTTTGCGCATCGTCGACGGCCCGATCGCGCCGCTCCCATGCCTTTCGATCACCGCTTATCGCAAGTGCGACGATTGCGACGGCGAGCAGACCTGCAAAATCCGCAGCGTCTTCGCCAAAGTTGCGGATGCAACGCGGAAGGTGCTGTTCTCGACGACGATCGCCGACGCGGTCGCGCCGGCAAAAGGCGCAGAGGTCACCCGCCTTCTCGCCTGACGGGCGGCTTCTTCCCTTTCCATAGACAGCCGAAGGTTCGCGAAATCATCTCCCTGCTTCAAGATTTGGTGAAAAGCCTTTCAAAGCCGCCGGCATGCGCCAGTTCGGACCTGTTCGGAAAAGGGCAGGGAGAACTGAAATGCGTGTCTTATCCACAAAGCAGATCGTCTTGAGCGCGGCCCTCGCGGCAGCTTTCGCGACCGGCGCTGCGGCGCATCACGGCTGGTCATGGGCCGAGGCCGAGCAGATGGAGTTGAGGGGGACGATCCAGAAGATTTCCATGGGCGGCCCGCATCCCGCGCTTGACGTTGCGACCGCCGATGACGGCGTGTGGCGCGTCGAACTCGGCAATCCGCGCCAGACGGAGCGCTCCGGCTTCGTCGAGGGCTCGGCGAAGAACGGCGATCCGATCGTTGCGATCGGAAACCGTTCGCTGGATCGGAATGAAAAGCGCATGAAGGCCGTGCGAATCACGGTCGGCGAGAAGCGCTACGATATCTATCCCGACCGAATCCAGACGAATTGACCGCATGGCGATCGAACTTCTGGAATGGCTTGCCACAACGCCGCTCGCCGCAGGGTTGCGGCGTTCAGCGCTGCTTTACATGTTCGTCAATGCTTCGCATATCCTGTCTATCGGTTTGCTGCTCGGCGCCATCCTGCCGCTCGATCTCAGGTTGATGGGCTTCTTTCCGTTGGTCCCGCTTTCGGTGGTCGGACCATTCCTGTCGCGCGCAGCGGCGGTCGGTTTGACGGCGGCGATCGTCACAGGCTTCTGCCTCTTCAGCGTCCGGCCGATGGAATATGCCGGAAACCCAGCATTTTTGGCAAAGATCGGATTGCTGGCAGTGGGCGTTGCCAATGCCGCCATCGTGCATGCCAGGGACAGCTGGCGAAAGGCGATTGCCGGAGTGGTCGTTGCAGCGAGCTTGCGCATTGCAGCCATGGTTTCGGCGGCGGTATGGATTACCGCTCTCATCGCCGGGCGGTGGATCGGTTTCATATAGTCTTGATTGCGTGCGTAAGGTGATATATGCATATATATATCATATATAAAGGAGCGTTATGCGTATCCTGGTCGATATCGTCGAATCCGAGTTGAAGGCGCTGGATAAGATGGCGAAGAGCGAGAAGGTTTCCCGCGCTTCGCTCATCCGCAAAGCTGTCAACGATTTTCTGGATCGTCATGATCGGACAAAAGAGGCAGAAGCTTTCGGGCTCTGGGGTAATAGAAAGATCGATGGGCTCGAATACCAGGATAAAGTTCGAAGCGAATGGTGAAAGCGCTCTTCGATACGAACATCCTTATCGACTATCTCAACGCCATACCGGAAGCCCGCGACGAGCTTGACCGCTATGGACGCCGTGCCATCAGCGTCGTCACTTGGATGGAGGTGTTGATTGGCGCTGATCCCGACGTCGAAGCAGCGACGCGAAGCTTCTTGAATAACTTCCAGATCATCGCGGTTGATAATGCGATAGCGGAAGGCGCTGTTCGCTTAAGACAGCACCACCGGATCAACTTGCCGGACGCGATAATCTGGTCGACCGCCGATGCGCATGCGTTGCTCCTGGTGACGCGCAACACCAAGGACTTTCCGGCGGATAATCCTGGAATCCGCGTCCCATATCTGCGTTGATTTGAGGACGTCAAAAAAAGACGGCTAAATTGCATCGCAATTGCAACGCATGCGGTCCCATGAAAACCGCGTCCCTTCCGTCGCTTCGCTTCGAACCGGTCGTTCCATCGGCTCTGCCGCTACGTCGTCCTGTTCGAGATAGAGGGGCGATCACGCCGTGACGGTGCTCGCCGTGCGCCACCAACGCAAGGAAGACGATCACTGAACTTGTGCGAAGGCCGAGGTTTGCGGATGCCCACGCTGTTTCTGCTTTTGAAGTTGTTGCGTTCGATCATGAAAATAGCCGAGCGCGCGGTGCATCTGGCAGCTTCATCACATGAAACTGCCAGGTGCCACCATCGGGGCAACTGCGGATATCCAGTCGATTGATATCGGGCAATAGGCGCGAACACCGTCCCACGAGACTGCTGGGCATTCGTGTGCCCTACCAGCTCTGATTACCGGTCGCTCAGTGCCCAGCGCGGATTGACCCAGGGCTCCTGGTTCGAGCGCGGCAGCGGTTGCTTGCCGAGGATATGGTCCGCCGCCTTCTCGCCGGTCATGATCGAGGGGCCGTTGAGGTTGCCGTAGGTGATGTGTGGGAAGATCGACGAGTCGGCAACGCGCAGGCCGTCGACCCCAATGACGCGCGTCTCCGGGTCGATCACCGCCATCGGGTCGTTCTTAGCGCCCAACTTACAGGTGCCGCAGGGGTGGTAGGCGCTTTCCAGATGTTCGCGCAGGAAGCCGTCGATCTCGTCGTCCGTCTGCACCTTCTCGCCCGGCTGGATTTCCGACCCGCGATAGGCGTCGAAAGCCTGCTGGCCGAAGATCTCGCGGGTGAGGCGCACACAGTGGCGGAATTTTTCCCAGTCATCCGGATGACTCATATAGTTGAAGCGGATGATGGGATCGGCCTTCGGATCGGGCGAGCGCAGGGTGACGGATCCGCGCGACTTCGAGAGATTGTAGCCGACATGCACCTGAAAGCCGTGGCTCTTGGCCGCCGCCTTGCCGTCATAGCTGATCGCCACCGGCAGGAAGTGATACTGGATGTCCGGCTGCTTGATGCCGGCTGCCGAGCGCAGGAAGGCACAGGCTTCGAACTGGTTGGAGGTGCCGAGGCCGGATCTCGTGAACATCCATTGCGCGCCCGCCACGCCCTGCCAGAACCATGGCAGCCAGGAATAGAGCGAAACCGGCTTGGTGCTGACCTGCTGGAAATAGAATTCCATATGATCCTGCAGGTTGGCGCCGACGCCTGGCCGGTCGGCCTTCACCTCGATGCCGTGCTCCTGCAAATGAGCGCCAGGGCCGATACCGGAAAGCATCAAGAGCTTCGGCGAGTTGAAGGATGAGGCGGAAACGATCACCTCGCGGTTCGCCTTGATGATTTCGACCTTGCCCCGGCGCTCGATCTCGACGCCGGTCGCGCGGCCGTTCTCGATAACGATCCTGCGCGCCAGGCCGTAGGCGATGTCGACATTTGGCCGCCTCAGCGCCGGCTTCAGATAGGCGCTCGCCGCAGACCAGCGACGGCCGCGGAAGATGGTCTGCTCCATCAGCCCGAAGCCTTCCTGCTTCGAGCCGTTGTAGTCGTCCGTCGCCTCGAAACCCGCCTGCTTGCCGGCTTCGATGAATGCATGGAACAGCGGGTTGCGAAAGCCGCCGCGTTGCACATGCAGCGGGCCGTCGGTGCCGCGCCAGCCTTCCTCGCCGCCGTGCGAATGCTCCATGCGCTTGAAGTAGGGCAGCACGTCCGCATAGGCCCAGCCGTTGGCGCCGAGCTCTTCCCAACGGTTGTAGTCCTCGGCATGGCCGCGCACATAGACCATGCCGTTGATCGAGGAGGATCCGCCGATCACCTTGCCGCGCGGCGCGGTGATGCGCCGGCCGTTGAGGTTCGGTTCGGGTTCGGAGAGGTAGCCCCAGTTGTAGCGCCTCATGCTCATCGGCCAAGCAAGGGCTGCCGGCATCTGGATGAACGGCCCGAAGTCGCTGCCGCCCGCCTCGATGACGATCACGCTGTTTCTGCCGTCTTCCGAGAGACGATAGGCGAGGGCCGACCCTGCCGAGCCGGAGCCTATGATGACGAAGTCTGCTTGCATGATGTACACTCAGTATGTGTTGGCCTTCCCCCTCCCCACAAGCGGGAGGGCTTGGCTCTTCTCAATAAGGCGCCGCCACCGGCCCCATGCCCACGTAAACCGTTTTCAACTCCGAATAATGCTCCAGCGCCGCAAGCGAGTTCTCCCGCCCGAAACCGGATTGCTTCGAGCCGCCGAAGGGAATTTCGACCGGGCAGAGATTGTAGGTGTTGATCCAGAGCGTGCCCGCCTCGAGCTGGTCGGCGACGCGGTGGGCGCGCGTAAGATCGGCGGTGAAGACGCCACCCGAAAGGCCGAATTCGGTGGCGTTCGCACGTCCGATGACTTCGGCTTCGTCGTCGAAATCGAGCACGCACATCACCGGCCCGAAGATCTCCTCGCGGGCAATGGTCATGCCGTCGGTCACGTCGGCAAACACGGTCGGCTGGACGTAATAGCCTTCGCCGGAAACATTGTTCGGAATGCCGCCGCCGGTGACGAGTGTCGCACCCTCGGCCTTGCCCTTGTCGATGTAGCTCAAGACCTTCTGTCGCTGGTCGAAGGAAACCATCGGGCCGAGCTGCGTCGCCTCGTCCATCGGGTCGCCGATCAGGATCGCCTCGGTGCGGGCCTTCAGCCGCTTCAGGAACTCGCCCTTGATCTTCCGCTGCACAAAGACGCGGGTGCCGTTCGAGCAGACCTGGCCCGTCGAATAGAAGTTGCCGAGCATGGCGCCGCCGATTGCGCTGTCGACATCGGCATCGTCGAAGACGATCAGCGGCGACTTGCCGCCGAGCTCCATCGTCACATGTTTGAGCTGGCCTGCCGCGGAGGCGGCGACCTTGCGGCCGGTCGGCACCGAGCCGGTGAGCGACACCTTTGCCACGTCCTTATGGTTGACGAGCAGCGGGCCGGTGTCGCGGTCTCCCTGGATCACATTGTAAAGGCCCTTCGGCAGGCCTGCTTCGTGCAGGATTTCGGCAATCTTCAGCGCGCCGAGCGGCGTGTTTTCCGAGGGCTTGAAGACCATCGCATTGCCGGCGATCAGCGCCGGCGCCCCTTTCCAGCAGGCGATCTGCTGCGGATAGTTCCAGGCGCCGATGCCGACGCAGACGCCGAGCGGCACGCGCTTCGTATAGGCGAAATCGCCGCCGAGCGGGATATAGGAGCCGTTGAGGCCGGCTGCCGCGATGCCGCCGAAGAACTCGAAGCTGTCGGCGCCCGACGTCGGATCCGCGACGATCGTTTCCTGGATCGGCTTGCCGGTATCGAGCGTTTCGAGCTCGGAAAGCGCGCGATTGCGCTCGCGCATGATCTCGGCGGCGCGCTTCAGGATGCGGCCGCGGGCCGTCGGGCTCATCGCCGCCCATTCCGGCTGTGCGCGCTTGGCAGCCGCGATCGCTTTCTCGACGATGGCAGGCGTTGCCGCATGCAGCCGCGCGATCACTTCGCCGGTTGCCGGATAAATGCTTTCGATGACGCTGCCCGCTTCGTCCTCGACATATTCGCCGTCAATGAAGTGCGACGCTTTCGGCTGGGCTTTCATAATTCAATCCTTTGCTTTGTCCGACAGGGCAAAAATAAGGCTCCTCATTCCTGTGCGGTTGGCCTCATTCGATCCCCCTTAATTGCATCGTCACATAATCCTCCGTCAGCCCGATCGAAGCCTCGATGTTGATCGGCGCCGATTTCAGACTTTGGCGGATATAGAGCCCGTCGATCATCGCAGCAGCGCCTTCGGCGATGCGTCCTGCGGCATCCGGCGGGCAAAGCTTCTTGAGGTTGGCCAGCAGGTTCGAACGCAGCCGGCGGGCATAGATGACTAGGAAATGGCGCGTCTCTTCCGAGCGCTGCGCCTCGGCATAGAAGGCGAGCCATGCGGCGATCGTTTCCGGCGCGAACTGATCGGCCTGGAAGCTGACGCGGATGACGGCAGAGAGCTTTTCGCGTGGTGTCCGGGCAGCCTTCAGCGCCGTCACCGTGTCGTCACGCAACTGCCTGAGCAGCGAACGGACCGTCTCGATCAGCAGTTGCTCCTTGCTGCCGAAATAGTGGTGCGCAAGGGCAGGAGACACGCCGGCCTGGCGGGCGATATCGGACATGGTGACGCTCAGCGTGCCGTGATCCGCGATTACGCGCAGCGCAGCGTCGACGAGCGCCTTTCGGCGTAGAGGTTCCATTCCGATTTTCGGCATGAGGGCAAGCTCCGACAGTTCAGCACATATTATTTTTGATTGACTGATCAATCAACAAAAATCTTTTGACGGAGTTTGAGAAGCCTCAACCCTTTCCGGCCCGCGATTCTGCAGCATATCAACACCTATCAGGAGGTGTGTCATGGCTAACGTCTTCGATGGAGCGCCGTCCTCGTCCCTGCAGTCGAAATGGATATGGTTCGTGGGTCTCGGCGTGCTGCTATTGATCTGCGGCCTGATCGCGGTCGGAAATCTGCTTCTCGCCACCGTGGTGTCGGTCTATTCCGTGGGAATGCTGATGGTCTTCGGGGGGATCGTCTATCTCATCCACGCCTTTCAGGTGCGCGGCTGGGAGCACATCCTTTTCTGGGCGCTGAGCGGTGTACTTTACGTCCTCGCAGGCATATGCGCTTTCATCAATCCGATCCTTACCTCCGCTGCTCTGACGCTCTTTCTCGCCGTCGCTCTGCTTGTCGCCGGCGTCTTCCGTGTCTTTATCGGCCGCCGCATGAAGCCGCTCAAGGGCTGGGGCTGGATTGTCGTAAGCGGCGTGGTCACCGCGCTCGCAGGCTTTATCATCGCGCTCGGCTGGCCGGTGAACAGTCTCTGGGTCCTCGGTCTTTTCCTCGCGGTCGATCTTATTCTGCAGGGATGGACGATGATTGCGTTCGGCATCGGCCTTCGAAGCGTGCAATGAGGCTGTCCACAGGCTGTGCTCACGGAATGTTTCTTTTTTTGACAAGCATGTGAGGCGGGACTAAAATTCAGATACCAAGGCGCCGGCAGACGACATTGCCGGAACAGATGTCATGAGTGGTCATGCATCCCGCGTAGGGCAGGTTCTGTCCCATAGAAAAACGAAGGGAGGAAGTTCATGCCAATGGTCACAGTTTCCATATCACCGGTCCAGGCAGCAGGCATTCGCGATGCCGTCGATCATGGCGGCTATGCATCGAGCAGCGAGGTTGTCCGTGAGGCGCTGCGCCTCTGGGATGCCGCCCGCAAGCTCGCAGAATATCGCAATGACGTTCTAAATGACGAAGACCGCGCGAGTGGAGGCCGCTGCGTTGCAGATATGTTTGCCGATCACGAAGCGGAGCGCCGCCGATCCGCCTGATAGGGTCGGGACCTAAGCCATTGATCGGAATGCTGAAACATTCCAGTCCGCAACTTTCACAAAAGTTTCACATTGGCGAAAGGGTTCGTTGATGCTTTTTCACCATCTTCGCTGCGAAAAAGAAGACTTCGCAGTGGAGAATTTGGCATGTCTTTGGCTGCCGCCGTCGAACCGGGCGTATTACGCCGTTATGCCAGCGATCAGATCGTGACGCTCGCGAAACTCGTCATCGAAAATGCTTTCCAGCCAATTGTCGAAGCAGGGACGGGCACGGTCTTCGGCTACGAGTCCCTGATGCGCGGGCAGGAACGCCTCGGCTTCGATTCCCCTGTTGAAATCCTCGATGAGGCGCATCGCGCCGCCCAGCTGCTGCAGCTGGAGCAGATGGTCGCCAGCCGCGCGCTCGCCAAGTTCGCGACGCTCGGCAATTATTCGACCTCGACGCTTTTCCTCAATCTCGACGTCCGGCTGATCCCGCACGGCGACCGCTTGGTTGAAACCCTCCTCCAGCACCTGAAGGCCGCCAACATCCCGCCGTCCTCGGTCTGCTTCGAATTCTCCGAGCGTTTCGACAATACCAGCGTGCCGGAATTCGAGGCGCTGGTTTCCAAGCTCCGCAAGACCGGCTTCAAGCTGGCAATCGACGACTTCGGCGTCGGTCACGGCGAAATGAAGCTCCTTTGCGACTATGCCGTCGATTACCTCAAGATCGACCGTCACTTCGTCGCCGACATCGACCGCAAGCCGCGCAAGCGCCACCTGTTGAAGAATATCGTCAACATCGCCCATGTGCTCGGCACCCGGGTGATCGCGGAAGGCATCGAAACCGAAGCGGAATTCCTCGCTTGCCGCGAATATGGCGTCGATCTCGTCCAAGGCTGGTTCATTGCCCGGCCGACGCCGCATACCTCCGAGCTCGTTTCCTCGTTTCCGCATCTGCAGGATCTCGGCAAGAGCAAGCACAACACGCAATCGCTCGATGAAATCCTTATTCGCAAACAGATTGAAGTGCTGCCGACGGTCTATGAGAACGACAGCATCGACACGGTCTTCGAGCTCTTTCGCCGCAATCCGCGCCAGGCGTTCTTCCCGGTGTTGAATGCCAATGGCGAGCCGCGCGGCATCATCCATGAGCACCATATCAAGGAATATATCTACCAGCCCTTCGGCCGCGATCTCCTGAAGAATAAGGTCTATGGCCGCACGATTTCACACTTCGTCGAAATGGCACCGATCGTCGGTCTTGATTCCGACGCCGAGCGGTTGATGACGATCTTCGCCAATATGGAAGGCAGCAACTGCCTGATCCTTACGGACAACATGCGCTATGCCGGCGTCGTCTCCGCCGCCTCGCTCATCAAGGTCATCAACGAAAAGCAGCTGAAGACCGCGCAGGACCAGAACCCGCTGACCGGCCTGCCGGGCAACCGCGCCATCCGCGATTTCATGCGCCAGGCCGGTCGCGACGGCGACGAGGTACGGCATTTCTGCTATTGCGACTTCGATAACTTCAAGCCTTTCAACGATGCTTATGGTTTTCATCTCGGCGACCACGCGATCTCGCTCTTCGCCGCGCTGATGCGCCGTTACTTCTTCGCCGAGCGTCATTTCCTCGGCCATGTCGGGGGCGACGACTTCTTCATCGGCGTCATCGGATGGACGAAGGAGGAACTGACCGAGATTCTTGACCGGCTCATCAGCGATTTCCACGAAGACGTCCGCGATCTCTATTCCGACGAGGACCGCGCTGCCGGGCGCATTCGCGGTCATGACCGTGCCGGTGCGGAAGCGCTTTTCCCGCTGATGCGCTGCTCGATCGGTGTCCTTGAACTGCCGGAAGGCTTGGTGATCGACGACATTAATCGTGTCAGCGCCGAAATAGCGCACATCAAGGCCGAAGCGAAGGAAAGCGCCGACGGGCTGATCTTTCATCCGCTGGGCGAGGCGAATTGACGCCTTTGCCACTTCTCTCCTTCCCAAGCACCCGGCGCTGAATTATCTCCTGGGCTTTCGGAAAGAGGAGACCGTCATGCCCTTGCCAGCGAACATGCGTTTCGTCGACCTGCCGAGCTTCGGCGCGCCGGAAGTCATGAGGATCGCGACCGGACCTGTTCCGGTGCCCGGCGAGGGGCAGATACTCGTTCGCATGCAGGCGATCGGCATCAACCGTCCGGATGTGGCGCAGCGCCAGGGAACATACCCGCCGCCGAAGGATGCAAGCCCCATTCTCGGGCTCGAGCTTTCCGGTGAAGTGGCCGCGATCGGTCCGGGCGTTGCCGGATACTCGGTCGGCGACAAGGTCTGCGGCCTCGCCAATGGCGGTGCCTATGCCGAATATTGCTTGCTGCCCGTTGGCCAGGTTTTGCCGTTCCCGAAGGGCTACGATGCGGTGAAATCCGCAGCCCTGCCGGAGACCTTCTTCACCGTCTGGGCGAACCTCTTCCAGATGGCCGGCTTGACGGAGGGTGAAAGCGTTCTCATCCACGGCGGCTCCAGCGGCATCGGCACCACGGCGATCCAGCTCGCCCGCGCCTTTGGCGCCGAGGTCTATGCGACCGCAGGCTCGGCGGAGAAATGCGAGGCCTGCGAAAAGCTCGGCGCGAAGCGGGCGATCAACTACAAGAGTGAGGATTTCGCCGAAGTCATCAAGGCCGAGACCGGTGGCGATGGCGTCGATGTCGTACTTGACATGATCGGCGCTGCCTATTTCGAAAAGAATATCGCATCGCTCGCCAGGGACGGCTGCCTGTCGATCATCGCCTTGCTGGGCGGCGCGGTCGCTGAAAGGGTCAACCTCGCGCCGATCATGGCCAAGCGCCTCACCGTCACCGGCTCGACGATGCGCGCGCGCACTGCAGAAGAAAAGCGCGCCATCCGCGACGACCTTTTCTCCCAGGTCTGGCCGCTTCTCGAAGCCGGCAAGGTCGCCCCCGTCATCCACAGGACCTTTGCCTTCGAGGATGTCGTCGAAGCGCACAGGCTGATGGAAACGAGCAGCCATATCGGCAAGATCACGCTGACCGTTTGAGGTCAGCTTCGGACCAGCATCGGTGCACAAGGTAAAACTGATCCTGGCCGTAAGTGAGTCTCCGGGGTCGCTGAACTGTCGTCTGAGCGAAACCCGGACCCCGAACTGCGCATCTTGATGTGGCGTTGATTGCGCGTCGTACGGTCCCCACGAGGAATGCAATGGCTCTATTCCACTCTTGCCCCATCTGCCGCAGCAGGATTCCGCATTTCGTGCCGCTTCCGCGGTATTATATCGACAAGGCGACCGAACATGGCTTTCCTTATGGGGTCGATGAATTCGAAACGATCAATCATCAGGCCTATAGTTGCCCCAACTGTCACTCGAGCGACCGCGACAGGCTCTATGCCCTGTTCCTGACGCCTGTGTTTCAGCGCCTCAACCAGGCGCAGCCGTTTCGGTTTCTGGATATCGCCCCAGGCCGCTCTTTGAGCTTCTGGCTGAAAAGCCATCCGCACATCTTCTATCGCAGCTGCGACATGTATATGCCGGAGGCGGACGACAAGGCGGACATTCACAATCTGCCTTATGCGGACGAGACTTTCGATTTCGTTCTATGCTCGCATGTGCTCGAACACGTCGACGATCCGGTGCGCGCCACCTCAGAAATACGGCGTGTTCTCAAGCAGAACAGCATTGCCATCCTGATGGCGCCGATCTGCCTGTCGATCCAGGACAACTATGAAAATCCCGAAGTGACGACGCCTGAGGGGCGCTGGCAGCATTTCGGCCAGGATGACCATGTACGCATCTTCTCGAAGCAGGGATTCGTCGATGTGATCCGGCGGTCAGGCCTTGCGGTGCAGGAGGTTCCGGTCAGTGAGTTCCTGACGCCCGAAGTCTGCGACACCTACGGCATCGGCCTCCGCTCCGTTCTTTATCTCGGCGTGAAGCAGCAGGCTGTCCAGCAAGAGCCGGAGCGCAGTGTCGCCTGAGATCGCGCGAAGCTCTCAGTCATGGAAGAGGCGCCCCGAGGCGCCTCTTTTCAATTTCGGCCTTCTCTCTCAGCGTCAGTGCCGCCGCAATCGTGACGATGCCCGGGAGCGCCATGGCGGCGTAGAGCCAGCGGGCTGCCGAGATGCTGCCGGCAATGCCGCCCGGTGTGACGAGCCCGGTGCTGTTGGCAATGACGCCTGCGACCGCCGCGCCGAAAGCGCCGCCGAGCGACTGCACGGTGGAGATCGCTGCCGATGCCTTGTCCTGCTCGGCGCTGCTGACAAGGCGCAGCACCTTTGTCACCAGATGCGCCCATCCGAGGCCGACGCCGAAACCCATCATCAGCATTGCGACAGCCGCCGGTCCGAGAATTGCAAGGCTCGCCATCTGGTTGTCTCGGGCGAGAAAGAACGCCAGGAAAACGGTCGCCAGCGCTTCGATGATACAGCCGGCGACGATCGCGTTGCTCGCGCGCCTGCCGGTCAGAGAGCCGCTGAAGAAGGCGGCGATCGTCCATCCGAGCGCGACAAGGGCGGTCAGATAGCCGGAAATCAGCGGCGTCACGCCATGCAGGGCCTGCAGGAAATAGGGAATATAGATGTCGCTGACGAGGATGAACAGCAGCGCGAACATGATGAGGTAGACGCGCGCAACCGGCTTTGCGAGCATGACCGCGCCGGTCGGCAGAAGCCGGTTGTTGCCTCGACGTTCCGTCACCAGCATCAGTGAGATCGAGAGGATGGAAACGGCAATCAGCGCAGCCTTCGTGACCATATGCTCGACGGTGCCCGCGATGCTGACGAACAGCACGGCGACAAGCAGCAGGCAGATCTGCAAGGCCGGCGTCTTGCCGTGGGCGCGGTCGTCCGTCGCTTTCGGTAGCAGCCATGGCGCAAGAACGGCCATCAGCAGACCGAGCGGCACGATGATGATGAAGGCGTATCGCCACGCACTCCCTTGCGAAAACAGGCCGCCTGCACTCGGCCCGAGTAGGGTCGCAACACCCCAGATCGCGGCATAGAGCGTGGAGGCTTTTGGCCAGAGCGGCTCCGGATAGGCGAAGCGGACGAAAGCATAGGCGAGCGCGGCAAGGATGCCGGCGCCGAAACCCTGAATGGCGCGCCCGGCGAGCACTACTTCCATGACAGGTGCGGCGGCGCAGATGAGGCTGCCTGTTGCGAATATCAGGGCGCCGCAGACATAGGCGCCGCGCAAGCCCATACCGCGCGGCCGCATGGCGACGAAGATCGAGCCGAGCACGGCGGCGGCAACGAAGAGCGTCGTCACCCAGGCAAGGAGCGGCAAGCCGCCGATATCGCGGACGATCGAGGGGGCGACTGTGGCGGTGATATAGCTTTCGATTGCATAGAGCGTCACTCCGCCGCCGAGCATCAGCGTGGCGGGTAGCAGGGACGACGTGAAAAGCTGGAAGACGGATGACTGCGGCGCAGCGGCCTGATCGGCACTGGTCATGATAATTACCTTGATGTTTTCGCTAGCGGATCATTATTTTCCAAGTTATAAATTGGAAAATTACATGCCTGTGTTATTAAAGCAAGTAACGACTTGGAAAAATAATGCGTCAATCGCCTGCCAACCGCATTCTGCTTCTGCTAAAGACCGAAGGGCCGCAGCGCGCAGCGTCGATCGGCGATGTGCTGGGCACTACGTCTGAAGCGGCGCGCCAGCACCTGACGAAGCTTGCCGAGGACGGTCTTGTCGAGCCGCTTACCGAGCCGGGTTCGGGCAGAGGACGGCCAGGCCAGCTCTGGCATCTGACCCTGGCCGGGAACCAGACCTTTCCGGACGGCCACGCGGAATTGACCGCGACCCTTCTGAGCACCATGGTCAAGACGCTCGGCAGGGATGCCCTGGATACCATCATCTCGGCACGCGAGGCAGAAACCGTGAAGCGCTATCGCGAGGAGGTCTCGGCTTCCGATCTCGCTCTGCGCATCCGCCAGCTGACAGCGATCCGGACGCGCGAAGGTTACATGGCCGATAGCTGGATGGAAGAGGACGGCACGTTTATGCTTGTCGAAAACCACTGCGCCATCTGTGCGGCGGCCCGGGCCTGCGCCGGCTTCTGCCGTTCCGAGCTCGAGACCTTCCGCAATGTGCTTGGCGCCAATGTCGAGCGGTCCGAGCACATTCTCCTCGGCGCCCGCCGCTGCGCCTACCGGATCAGTCCGCTTTAGGCTTCGGGACGAAACGGGAATGCAATTGCGCCGCAGCGCGGCCAAAAGGCGTTGCTTTATCGGCGCAACGCGCTATGGCTTTGCTCTCCCCAAAAACCGATCCGGATTCCTGCCCATGTCCAATCCCGTCACTGTCGAAGTCACTCGCGGCTCGCTCGTCGAAAGCTGCCATCGCGGCACGGTCGTTGCCGTCGACGGCGATGGCAAGGTCGTCTTCGGGCTTGGCGATATCGATGCCGGCGTTTTCCCGCGGTCTTCCTGCAAGGCTATGCAGGCGCTGCCGCTGGTCGAAAGTGGTGCGGCCGATGCCTATGGCTTCGGCAACAAGGAACTGGCGCTCGCCTGTTCTTCACATAACGGCGAGGACGAGCATGTGGCGCTTGCCGCCTCCATGCTGGCGCGCGCTGGAGGGAGCGTCGAAACGCTGGAATGCGGTGTCCACTGGTCATCGGACCGCAAGACTCTGATCCACCAGGCGCGCACGATCACAGCGCCGACGGCGCTCCACAACAATTGTTCCGGCAAGCATGCAGGCTTCGTCTGCGCCTGCTGCCATCAGGATATTGATCCGAAGGGCTATGCCGGCTACGACCACCCGCTGCAGCAAGAGATACGCGGTACGATGGAGAGCCTCAGCGGCGCCGTGCTCGGCCGCGACAATTGCGGCACCGACGGCTGCTCGATCCCGACCTATGCCGTGCCGCTCCGCGGCCTCGCGCATGGCTTTGCCAAGATGGCGACCGGCAATGGCCTTGAACCGCTGCGCGCCAAGGCCTCCCGCCGCTTATTTGACGCCTGCATGGCGGAGCCCTTCTATGTCGCGGGTACGGGCCGCGCCTGCACCGAGCTGATGCAGATCGCGCCGGGCAGGATTTTCGCCAAGACCGGCGCCGAGGGCGTCTTCTGCGCTGCAATTCCCGAAGAAGGGATCTCGATTGCCGTAAAGTGCGAGGACGGGACCACTCGCGCCGCCGAGGCCATGGTGGCGGCAGCGCTCGCCCGGTTCTTCGAAAGGGGCAGCGAGGTTCACGCGAAGCTGATTTCGATGGGTGTCAAGCCGATGCACAATTGGAACGGCATCCATGTCGGCGACATTCGCGTCACGGCTGCGCTTCTCGCATAGGCCGTGCCGTTACGGCACAGGCTGTTTCGGATAATCAGCAATTCCTAATATGCGTTAAACCAAATCCTGCGAGAGGAGATGCGCGGCGGCGCATTTGTCCTACTATGGTGCGCCGTTCAACCCGTGCCGCGAGGGCAGGATATGTTTGCAGGCCGCTATCTCTGGTGGATGCTGATCGCCGTCGCGATCTTCCTGTTCTTTTCCATGTGCTTCGATTACGTGACCTGGGCGATCGTCGCCATGTCCGGCTGCGCCGAGATCGCCGGTTCCTGCGGGCCGATCGTGCTTGCCATGTCCGGCGCGATGAAGCCTTCGGGTATCGGGCTTGCGGGGGCAATCATGGTGATCTGCACATTCGCCCGTTTGCGTTACCTGTCGGTCAACTGGCTCTGGGGGCCTGTCGCGCTTGTCTGGTTTTCGGCGTCGGCGGCCTTCCCGGGGATTCTCGCGGGCGGCTGGACGGGCCAGTTGCGGCCGGAAATGGTCGTCGAAAGCCTGCCGGTGGCCTTCCTCTTCGTCACGGTGTTCTGCGGTTATCTCTTCATCGCCTTCGAAGAGGGGAGGATGGTTCCCTTTGGCCAACGGGCCTGGCTGCGGGCCGTCATCTGGATTGCCGCGTGCTACGGCGTGCTTGCGGCAATCGTGGAAACGCCAGGCTTCGGCGCCCTCCCGGCGCGCATGCTCGGCATGCCGTGGATCGCCTCAACGATCGCGGCATTCCAGCCGATTTTGGCGGCAATCTTCGATCTCGGAACCGGCAGCATGATGCCGGCCTATGCTATGCTGGCGGTCTTCGTGGCGGCTCTCTCCGCAAGCCTACTGCCGCAGGACATCGCGCGGCTCGCCGCGCCCTTCATGCTTCGAGGATCGCGGCATTGAGCGCCCGGTAGGGCGCAAGCCGCTCTTCCGGCACTCCCGCCGAAACGATCAGTCCGGCAACATCGGCAATGCCGAGCACAGCGCAGGGCGAAACGAGATCGAATTTCTCCTCGGTCAGCAGGACATATGTTTCGGCCGCGCAACGGGCGATATGGCGCTTGATCGCCGCCTCCTCGAAATCGCCCGTGGAGAGCCCGTGCACGGGATGGGCGGCGGTGACGCCGAGGAAGAAGATATCGGGTCTGAGCTGCGAGATCGCCGCCATGGCCGCAGCGCCGGTTGCCACCATCGAGTGCTTGTAGAGCCGCCCGCCTATAAGAATGATGTCGGCGGTCGGGTGATGCTCCAGTTCCGTGGCGATCGTCGGGCTATGCGTTGCGACGGTAAAGGCGATGTCGCGTGGCAGATACCGGGCGATCTCCGCCGTCGTCGTCCCGCCGTCGAGAAAGATCATCTGCCCCGCTTTCACCATTTGCACCGCCCTGGCGCCGAGCCGCTGCTTGGCATCGGACGAAACGCTCCGCCGCGCCGAGAAATTTTGCAGGTCGGGCGCAATCGGCATCGCGCCGCCATGCACCCGCTTCAAGAGCCCGTCAGCCGCCATCTCCCGCAGGTCGCGCCGGATCGTGTCTTCCGACAGCGCTAAATCTTCGGCGACGCGCTTGGCGATGACCTGGCCGTCACGGCGCAGGATGTCGAGGATCAGGGATTTGCGTTGTGTTGTCAGCATCACTCTGCACGAAATTGAACGAATTATCACGATAATGCCTGAAATGACTCGACATGCAAGCAATTTCACGCATTATCGTGAAATCCCGTGCATGAGGCCGGGAGTGATGGAGTTTGACGATGTTGATCTTGATTGCAGGGCCGTACAGGTCCGGAACCGGCGATGATCCGGGAAAAATGACGGCCAACCTGAAGCGACTGGAGGAACCGGCTTACGCGCTCTTCAAGGCAGGCCATGTGCCGATGATCGGCGAATGGGTGGCCTTGCCGGTCTGGAATGCAGCCGGAGGCAAGTCGATCGGCGATGATCTCTACGAGGAAATCTTCCACCCCGTCGCCCACCGGCTTTTGGAGCTTTGCGAGGGCGTGCTGCGGCTGCCGGGGGACTCCAAAGGTGCCGACAACGACGTCCGCATCGCGCGCGAGCGCGGCATTCCGGTCTGGTACAAGCTGGAAGAGGTGCCGGGCTGCGCGAGAGCCGCGTGATGGCGCCGGGGCCGGCAACGGCCCCGATTTCCGCCATGGGCAGGGTGTGACGGCTGCGCTATATAAAATCCCGAAAGGGAGTCTCGACCATGCTGACATTTTATTTCGCGCCAAGCACCTGTGCGCTGGCAAGTCTCATCGCGCTGGAGGAATCCGGCCTTGCCTATGAAGCAAGGATGATCAGCTTCAAGGACAACGAGCAGCGCTCGCCGGAATATCTGAAGATCAACCCGAAGGGCCGCGTCCCCGCCCTCGTCACCGATCGCGGCATCGTCACCGAAACGCCGGCGATCCTCGCCTATATCGCGCAGACCGCCCCGGCGGCCAGGCTCGCGCCCCTCGACGACTCCTTCGAGTTTGCCCGACTGCAGGCCTTCAACAGCTACCTCTGCTCGACCGTGCATGTGAACCATGCACATAAGCGCCGCGGGCCCCGCTGGGCCGACGATCCCGCCGCGCACGAAGCCATGCAGGCCAAGGTGCCGCAGACCATGACGGAAAGTTTCGAACTCATCGAGGAGACGATGCTCGCCGGCCCCTGGGTCATGGGCGAGCAGTATTCCGTCGCCGATCCCTATCTCTTCACGATGACCGGCTGGCTGCGCGGCGACGGCGTCGACCCGATGCGTTTCGCCAAGGCCACCGCCCATTACGCCCGGATGATGGATCGCCCGGCGGTGCAGCGGGCGCTGACGATTGAAAAGGGATGAGGGCGCCCCTTACTCCCTCGTTCATCATGTCGGTCGGCGAGAGGAAATGGGGGTGGCTCATGCGGGCAACCCTCGCCGTGGCTGTGTTGCCGTCACAAGGACAGGAATGAGGTGCAAGGAGGGCCGGCGGCATCCAATCCATTGCCGTTGTTTGCGCAAAAGACCCCAGCAGCAATCATGCACATTTCGAAAGCGGCCGCGTCTCATATCGCGTTGGCTTCGGCGCCGGATAGTTTAAAGGCAGATCGGCCATTTGCCGCAGCGACATTGCGGCGATCTCCGGATGCGACAGCGGATCGTCGGCCTCAGGAGCCTTCGCGTCGGATGCCTTACTCAAGAAAAACTTCAGCAATGACATGGCATGCCTCGCTTTCTCTGGTTCGCAAATGCACAGTGTGCGGCGAGAATACCTCGCCGTTACAGGTGCTCCGCCTCAATATCGGAGCCATGAGGAACCTTTTCAATTGAGATTATCAGCGACGCGCTATAGAAAATATATATGCGGAATCTCAACTCGGTGCATTTGAACGGGCTGCGCGCGCTGGAGGCCGTCGGGCGTCTCGGTTCGCTGCAGCTTGCCGCGGAGGAACTCGGGGTCTCGATCGGTGCTGTCAGCCAGCAGGTCATCAAGACCGAAGCGCAGCTCGATCAGCTGATTTTCGAGCGCACGTCGAAGGGCATGGTGGTGACGCAAGCGGGCGCGCCGGTGCTTGCCGCTCTGACGGAGGGCTTCAACCGTATGTCGCAGGCCGTCTCGATCGCGCAGCGCCGGGACGACGCGACGCTGACGATCTCCGTGGCACCCGTCTTCGCCGCCCGCTGGTTGGTGTGGCGGCTCGATCGTTTCGCCGCGCGTTTTCCGGATATCAAACTGCGCATCGATGCGACGACATGCCTCGTCAATCTGTCGACATCCGACGTCGATATCGGCATCCGCGTCGGTGCCGGGCGGTGGCCCGGCGTCACGGCCGAACTGCTTGTGGAGCAGGAAGTATTCCCGGTCTGTGCACCGCAGATGGCGCGCGATCTGAAGGAACCCGCGGATATCCGGAAGCTGCCTGCCGTCATCGATGGCCGCGCCATGTTCGGCTGGGAGGTCTGGATGCAGGAGGCGGGCCTCTCAGGTTCGGCGCCGGCGACGCGCCACGTCTTCAACGACGCCTCGCTCTGCCTCGATGCGGCCATCGCCGGGCAGGGCGTCATGCTCGCCTGGCAGACGCTGGCAGACTATTCGCTGCAGGCCGGCCAGCTCGCCGTCCCCTTCGGCATCCGCGCGAAAACCGGTTTCGGCCATTATTTCGTGACAGCCGAAGGCGCGCGCGAGCCGAAGAAGGTGCGGGACTTCAAGGCCTGGATCCGCGAGGAGATGGCCGGAACGGTGAAGCTCTTTTCTTGAGGGCGTGACTGACAGCGGGCTGGCATTGGCATTGTTTAGCTCGTGTGGCAAAGCTGTTTGCTAGAACCACATTCGCAGAGGACGATCCATCACAGTGCCCATCGGCGTCGCACACGCAGAACTGATCGCGGTCCTCGCCGCCGTAACCGACGAAGACGCGCGCATCATGACGGTCAGGACTGGCGAGGCGCTGCCTTCCGGATCCTTCGAGATGGGGCATCGCACGCTGCAGAGCGGGCTGCGGGAGTGGATTCAGGAGCAGACGGCGCATCCGGTTGGCTATCTTGAACAGCTTTATACCTTCGCCGACCGCGACCGGCAGAACGAGATCCTCGGTGGACGGACGATCTCGATCAGCTATCTGGGGCTGGTGCGGGAGCACCCGGCGCCGGGTTGGCATAGCTGGTACGAATATTTTCCGTGGGAGGATCACCGCAAAGGCAAGCCGCCGGTCTTCGATGCGCTTGTCGACCGGCTGCGGCGCTGGGAAGCGACGGATGCCGCTCGCCAGCAGAACCGCAAGCGCCGGATCGCCTTTACCTTCGGCCTGGATGGCGCCGCATGGAACGAAGATCTCGCCCTGCAACGCTACGAACTGCTGTACGAGGCGGGACTGGTGGGGGAGGCGGGCGCAACCGTGGCGGAGAACCCGGGCCGCCGGATGTTTGCCGATCACCGGCGGATTCTCGCGACCGGAATAGCCAGGCTTCGCGCGAAGATCAAGTATCGCCCGGTCGTCTTCGAGCTCATGCCGGAGAGCTTCACGCTGCTGCAGCTTCAGCGCAGCGTCGAAGCGCTGGCGGGCCTTACGCTTCATAAGCCGAATTTCCGCCGGCTGATCGATCAGCAGCAACTGATCGAGGAAACCGGCGAGATGGCCAGCGAAACCGGCGGCCGCCCGGCGAAGCTCTTTCGCTACCGGCATGCCGTTCTCGAAGAACGCGCGCTGTCCGGCTCGAAACTCCCGCTCTCCCGCGCTTGACATAAACTCAAACTGAGAATAATTGATTTGTCAAGAAATACTCGTTTCGAGTATAAAAGGAGCTCGCCGTGAATTCTCCCGTGTCCGCGTCCTCTCTCTATGACCGTGTCAGCCGCGTCATCCCCAAGGCGGAATGGCTGACCTTCCAGGACGATGTCGAAGCGATCCTCGATCTGAAGCGCCGCCGCAACGCCGTCATCCTCGCCCACAATTACCAGACGCCGGAGATCTTCCACGGCGTTGCCGATATCGTCGGCGATAGCCTGGCGCTGGCGCGCAAGGCGATCGAGGTGGATGCCGAGGTGATCGTGCTTGCCGGCGTCCACTTCATGGCCGAGACCGCGAAGCTGCTTAATCCCGGAAAGACGGTACTCATTCCCGACATGGGCGCCGGTTGCTCGCTGGCGGATTCGATCAGGCCGGAGGATGTCGCGCTGCTGCGCCAGGCCCATCCCGGCGTGCCGGTGATCACCTATGTCAATACCTCGGCGGCGGTGAAAGCCGCCTCGGATATCTGCTGCACCTCGGGCAATGCGAAGCAGGTGGTCGAATCGCTTGGTGTGCCGCGCGTGCTGATGATCCCGGATGAATATCTTGCCCGCAACGTCGCAAAGGAAACCGATGTTGAGATCATCGCCTGGCATGGCCACTGCGAGGTGCATGAGCTCTTCAACGCAGATGATGTCCGCCAGCTTCGGGAAAATTATCCGGGCGTCACCGTGCTCGCCCATCCGGAATGTCCGCCGGACGTCGTCGCCGAAGCGGATTTCGCCGGCTCCACCGCCATCATGTCCGACTATGTCGGGAAGAAGCGACCGGCGCGTGTCGTACTGCTCACCGAATGTTCGATGAGCGACAACGTCGCCGTGCACCATCCGGATGTCGAATTCATCCGGCCCTGCAATCTCTGCCCGCACATGAAGCGGATCACGCTTTCGAACATCCGCACGGCGCTTCAGGAAAACCGCCACGAAGTCACCGTCGAGCCCGCCATTGCGGTTGCCGCGCGGCGTGCCGTGGAAAGGATGCTGGCGATATGACCGAAATCCTCACCCACCTTGCCGGCCGCCCGGTCATCGTCGGCAGCGGCATTGCCGGGCTGATGGCGGCGCTCACGCTGGCGCCGCAGCCGGTCGTCCTGATCACGCAAGCCGCCCTGGGCGCCGAGACCTCGAGCGCCTGGGCCCAGGGAGGCATCGCAGCAAGCATCGGCGCGGATGACAGCGCGGAACTGCACCTTGCCGATACGCTTGCTGCCGGTGACGGCCTATGTGACCCTGAGACCGCCGCCGGAATCGTGAGCGAAGCGCCAGCGGTGATCGCGGCGCTTGAGAAATTAGGCGTCCGCTTTGATAGGAATGCCGAAGGTAGGCTAGCGCTCGGGCTGGAGGCCGCTCATTCCTGCCCGCGCATTGTACATGCCGAAGGCGACGGCTCCGGTGCCGCCATCATTCGCGCGCTGGTACGAGCCGTCTCGGCCACGCCGTCGATCACCGTGCTTGCCAATTTCGAAGTCCGGCGTCTGGCGCTCGCAGACGGTGCGATCGGCGGCGTCCTTTGCGCGTCCGGCGGAAAGGCTTTCATCGTGCCGACGCCGTATGTCCTCTTGGCAACCGGCGGCCTCGGCGGCCTCTACGACGCGACGACCAATCCGGTCATCAATTTCGGCCAGGGCATCGTCCTCGCTGCAAGGGCAGGCGCCGTGCTTGCGGATATGGAATTCGTGCAATTCCACCCGACGGCACTCCGCTCGAAGCGCCGGCCGCTGGCGCTCGTCAGCGAAGCGGTGCGCGGCGAAGGGGCTATGCTGGTCAACGAGCGCGGCGAGCGCTTCATGGCGGATCAGCCTGCTCAGGAACTTGCACCGCGCGACGTGGTGGCGCGCGCGATCAGCGCCGAGATCGCCCGCGGCGGCAAGGTCTATCTCGATGCCCGCGAGGCCCTCGGCGCTCGCTTTTCAAGCCGCTTTCCGGTGATCGATACTCTCTGCCGCGAAGCCGGGGTCGATCCGGCGCGGCAGCTGATCCCGGTTGCACCGGCCGTGCATTACCACATGGGCGGTGTCGCCACGGACAAGAACGGCCGCAGTTCCCTCCCTAGCCTCTGGGTCGCCGGCGAAGCAGCATCGACTGGCCTGCACGGCGCCAACCGCCTTGCCAGCAATTCGCTGCTCGAAGCCGCGGTCATGGGCATGCGCTCGGCCCGGGATATCGCCGGCACGACCGTATCCCTGCGGCCAACAGTGATCGAAGCGCTGCCGCCGCAACCCGACGCATCGCCGATCCGGCGGATTGTCTCCGCGCATCTCGGCGTGCTGCGGAACGGTGGTACGATCCATGGCGCGATCGGCGCGCTCCTGCCCTTCGTCGAGAAGGAGGGGCCGGCAACGGATCCTGCCACCGTCGCGCTGTTGATTGCCGCCTTTGCGGCGCTGCGGACGGAGTCGCGCGGTGCCCATGCCCGAACCGATTTTCCGCTCAAGCACGTGCATGCAAAGCGCCAAAAGATGAATTTTCCTCAGGTTTTAAGCTTTGCGCGGGCCGTTGCATCCGACCCCCTTGCCAGGAGTGCCTGACATGACGCTTGTTCCCCTGCCTCGGCTGCTGATCGAGTCGCCCGTCCGCAATGCGCTGCTGGAAGATCTCGGCCTTGCTGGCGATATCACCTCGGCTGCCGTCATTCCGCACGATCACCGCTCCACGGTCGTCATGGTGTCCCGCCAGCCGGGCGTGATCGCTGGGCTCGACGCTGCCGCGCTGGCGTTTGAGCTTGTCGATCCCGCGATCATCATGACCCCTCATGTCGAGGACGGCGCGGCGGTGAAACCCGGGGACGTCATCGCCACGATCGAAGGTCGCTCGCGCGCCATTTTGACCGGAGAGCGGACGGCGCTGAACTTTCTCGGCCATCTTTCGGGCATCGCCACGGTGACGGCCGGGATCGTGGCCGCGATCGGCGGTACGAATGCCTCGGTCGCCTGCACCCGCAAGACGACGCCGGGACTGCGCGCCCTGGAGAAATATGCCGTGCGCGCCGGTGGCGGCGTCAACCATCGCTTCGCGCTTTCCGATGCCGTGCTGATCAAAGACAATCATGTCGCCATTGCCGGCGGCGTCGCCGAGGCCATTTGCCGGGCCGAGGCCGGTGCCGGCCATATGGTGAAGATCGAAGTCGAGGTCGATACGCTCGACCAGTTGCGTGAAGCGATGGAGACCGGCGTGGATGCCGTCCTGCTCGACAATATGACCCCGGACCAGCTTCGCCGGGCGGTTGAAATCGTCGCCGGCCGTGCGATCACCGAAGCTTCCGGGCGGGTGACGCCGGAAACCGCAGGTGCGATTGCCGCTTCCGGCGTCGATCTGATCTCGGTCGGCTGGCTGACGCACAGCGCGCCGACGCTGGACATCGGGCTCGATTGGAAATCCAGCCAATCGGAATAGGGTGATCGAACTGTCGTTGGTTCAGACCGGCTCTTTCGAGCGTATCGCCTGCATGGCGAGATAGGCCGGGCGGGACTGGCAGCGCTTCAGCCAGGCGTTAACCTTCGGATGAGCGTCGAACAGTGCCTGTTCCGTCTGGCCATAGCGCAGCACTTCCGCAACGTTGAGATCGGCAACGGTGAAGCGGTCGCCGACGATCCACTCCTTGTTGGCGAGGTGCTTTTCCAGCACCGCGAGGGGGCGCTTCATGGAGCGGCAGGCGACGTCGATCGTGGCCTTTCCGGCTTCGGTGTTTTCGTGCTCGTTGTCATAGGTCACGACGATCCTTACCGTATGCGGCTCGAGTTCCGCCAGCGCCCAGATGGTCCACATCGTCAGCAAACCGTCCTCCTCGACGGTTTTGCCGGAAATCGGACCGCCGTGCTTGCGCACGAGATAGAGATTGATCGCCAGCGACTCGTGCATCACCAGCTCGCCGTCCTTGATCGAGGGGATCCGCGCCATCGGATTGATGGCGATGAATTCGGGCGAGAGCGTATTGATCGGTGCGTCCGGCGCCAGCGGATTGGCAAGCCGCTTCGCCTGGATCACCGGAACGGAGGTGAAGGCGATGCCGAGTTCCTCTGCCGTCCAGTAGACGCGCGCAGCGCGCGAACGGTAAACGCCGTAGATTGTCAGCATGCTTGTCCCCCTTGAACGTTGCGCGCAAATTAGAGCGCGGCCGGGCGAAGCGAAAGCGGCTGGTCCTGATGGATCAATGAAAGCTTTTGATGCATCCTAGCTGATGCGGTTCCGTTCGATGGAGAGATGCGGGTATCGCTCGCTCCCCGCTTGCGTGAGATCCCCGGAGACCTTTTTTTCCCATTCGAAGCCTAAGACTGCGCCCTCGGTCATTTCCTGGAAGACGTTGTCGGTGATCACCGCCGTGCCTGAACCCTCCGCCACCGAGACCGCACAGCCGACAGGCGCCTTGCGTACGACATTTCCGGTGACAACGAGATTGCGCAGATATGGCCCCCAGCCGAGCTGCATCGCCCAGAGCGGCGCGTTTTCGATGACATTGCCCGAGATGGTCGTGTCGGCTTCCGCGGCAATTCCGATGCCGAAACCGACCTCGGATTTGTAGGGGCCGTCGCGCCTCAGGTTCCGCACGATGTTGCCGATGACGGTGGCTAACCTTCCGCCTTCGTTGAAATTGGCGATCGAGATGCCGTTCGCAGCACCATCGACGAGGTTGGCGGATAAGACGGCGCCTTGAAAATCGAACTCTGCATAGATCGCCGTCTCGCCGGAGCGCAGGCATTGATTGCCGGTGATCTGCACGTTGTCGGCGGAATTGGCCCGCACGGCGGTAAAGGCGCAATCGGAAATCTGGTTATTTGCCACCATCACGCCGCCGGCGCGGAAGACATTGATGCCGTTGCCGTTCTGCCCCGTGCCGCCGTCATCCGCCCTAATGCGCCTAACGCGGTTGCCGGTAACGACGGTGCCATCCTGGCCCTTTTCCCAGCGGTGCACGAGGATGCCGCCATTGCCGCAATCGGCAACCGTGTTTCCGGTGATCGCAAGCCCGGTGGAATCGACTGCGAAGATACCGGCCTGCGCCACCCCTGAAATACGGCTGCGTTCGATCCGGCCGCCGCAGCGCTCCAGGCGCAGGCCATGCTTGCCGGCCTCGGCAATTTCGCAGTTGTCGATCTGCACGTCGGCAATGCCGGTCAACTGCACGAGGCCGCTATTGTCCTCGCCGCTCATCCCGCCGCCACCCTCGATGACGATGCCGGAAAGCTCGATGCGCCGGGCGCCCTCCGCCGAATTGACACTGCCTTGATGAAGAATCCGCGACGCACCCGGAACGCCGATAATGCGGGCATTGTCCGGTAGCACGAGGTTCGAAGCTTCATAGGTCCCGGCCGGAAGATAAAGAGGCGTGTCGCTGCGTGCCGCCTCGTCGATCAGAGCCTGCAGCCCGCTCTTTGCCGCGCCGGATGCATCCAGCGCCCCGCGCAGTGCGGGCCGTTTTGACGTAGCGAAGGCGCGACCGGCCATCGGCAGGACCAAAGCCGCACCGACAAAGCCGAGCATATCGCGCCGCAGATACATCAAGGAGCCTTTCGCCGTCATCATTCGTGCCAAACGAATATATGTTCTGACACAGAATCCTTGCCGCGAAGTATCTTGGGGAGCCTAATTTTCCCTGAGCTTGCCGATCGCCTCGATCTCGTTCGTCCAGATGCCGCCGGAATAATCGGCAGGCAGCTTTTCCAGCATTTCGGGCGTATCGATCCCCGTCGAAAAATCGCCGCCGCGATAAGGGCCGAGCGCAAAGACCACGCTGTTTCCAGCCTCCATGCGATTGAGGAAACGGTCCGGCCAGCCCCAGAGCCACGGAGCGATATTGACCGGCACCAGCATCATCGTGTTCTTGCAGGCTTGCGGCACCATGCCCGTCCAGCCGTAGCCGATATAGCCGAGCAGGCAGGCTTTGAGGCTTGCGCGCGATGCCGTCTTGATGTCCGGCGCCAGGCGGCGGATGGTTTCGATGGGCTCGTCGCCGCCATAGACCATGATCAGTTCCCGGCGCTCGGCGGGCAGGGCATTGAGGACGACAGCCAGTTTCTCGCCTTCGGACGGATCCCGGCTTTTGACATTGATCAGCAGCCGCCTGTCCGGAAACGTCTGAAGCACCTCCGCAAGCGTCGGCATCTGGCCGATGCCGGTACCTCGGAAAGGAAAGGTCTTCCCGCCGTCGGCCGTATAGCCGTAGCCGATATCGAGCGCCTTCATCTCCGCCATCGCGTGCTCGCGGGTGACGCCGTGCCCGTTCGTGCGGCAGTCGAGCGTCCAGTCGTGGAAGATCGCGAATTCCCCATCCGTCGTCGGATGGACATCGACCTCGACGATATCCGCACCCAGATCGAAGCCTGCGCGCATCGAGCGGATGGTATTTTCCAGATAGTCGTGCTTCGGCGGCAGCATGCGCGCCGCCGTGCAGGTGTCGTTCGTCAAATTGCGCTCGTCGAAACGCTGCGCGATCCCGCGATGTGCCAGCAGCACCGGCTTGCCCTCCTGGTGCGATGCCAAAAGATTGGTATTGTTCAGATAAACGGCTGCGGCGAAGACGGCGATTGCCGCTATGCTATAACGCAATTTCTTTCTCAAAACGGTTCCCTCCCAACGAATGTGGCGAATCGCTAAGGCGAGATTTGGGTCGATCTGCGGCAGCCGGCGGCAGGCAGACGGAATTGCGGGAAGCTACTGGCTCTCCGCCCATTTCCCGCTATCTTCCCGTTGATGATGCGACCCGATGCTCTTCTTTTTCCGGCTCCCGAAGGGCTTTATTGCCCGCAGGGCGGATTCTATGTCGATCCGGTGCGGCCGGTGGAGCAGGCGCTCGTTACTCATGGCCATTCCGATCATGCCCGCCCGGGCCACCGGCATGTTCTCGCGACGCGCCAGACGCTCGACATCATGCGCCTGCGCTGCGGCGACGGGTTCTGTGGCAGCGAGCAGGCCGTCGGCTTCGGCGAAGAGCTGGATTTGAACGGCGTCAAGGTAAGCTTCCATCCGGCAGGCCATGTCCTCGGCTCTGCTCAGATCGCGATTGAAAAGAGCGGCACCCGCATCGTCGTTTCCGGCGATTACAAGCGCCGTCCGGACCCGACCTGTGCGGCCTATGTGCCGGTGCCCTGCGATGTCTTCATCACCGAAGCGACCTTCGGGCTGCCGGTGTTCCATCATCCCGATCCGATGGAGGAGATCGGCAAGCTGCTTGCCTCGCTCCGGCAGTTTCCGGAGCGCACGCATCTGATCGGTGCCTATGCGCTTGGCAAGGCCCAGCGCGTCATCCGTCTGCTGCGCGATGCCGGTTACGGCGAGCCGATCTATATCCACGGGGCCATGGAACGGCTCTGCGAATATTATGTCGGGCAGGGCGTCGACCTCGGCGACCTGCGGCCGGCCACCGTTGAAAGCCGCGACAAATCCGCCTTCAAGGGCGCCGTCGTCGTCGGTCCGTCTTCGGCCTTCGCCGATCGCTGGGCGCGCCGCTTCAACGAACCGCTCCCCGCCTTCGCCTCCGGCTGGATGATGGTGCGCCAGCGCGCCAAGCAGCAGGGTGTCGAGCTGCCGCTCGTCATCTCCGACCATTGCGACTGGCCGGAACTCACCCAGACGATTACCGAACTCAGCCCCGCCGAAGTCTGGGTCACCCACGGCCGCGAGGAAGCGCTCGTCCGCTGGTGCGAACTGCAAGGCATCAAGGCGAGGCCGCTGCATCTGGTGGGTTATGAGGACGAGGGGGATTGAGGAAGATGTGTGGGACTATTCGCAACGACCCCTCCCCAACCCTTGACCAGAAGGGGCAGGGGTTACGATGCGGCTCCCTTTCGCCCCAATACAGCGTCGCTTCGTGCTGCATCGTTGCGAATGGGACGCGGTGGGCACGGCGTCTAAGCCGCTCCTCCTTGTTGGGAGGGGTTGGGGAGGGGTCTTCAGAAGAAATGGCTTCTCGACCGGCCGGAGCGGCCCCATGAAACCCTTCGCCGATCTCCTCGACCGTCTCGTCCTGACGCCCAGCCGCAACGGCAAGCTGAAGCTCCTGACCGACTATTTCCGCGACACACCCGACCCGGACCGCGGCTATGGCCTTGCGGCGATCGCCGGCACGCTCGAAGTGCGCAACGTCAAGCCTGCCATGCTCCGCGATCTGACGCTTGAGCGGATGGACGAGGTGCTGTTCCGCTACTCCTACGACTATGTCGGCGACCTCGCCGAAACGATCTCGCTCGTCTGGGACAACGAAAAGGACATCGAGCGCTCCGCCTTCGTCCAGCCACGCCTCGGCGAGGTCATCACCCGTATGAATTCGCTCGGCCGCACCGAGGTTCGCAGTTTCGTGCGCGATACGCTGGACCGGCTGGATCCGTCTGGCCGCTTCGCCTTCATCAAGCTTGCCACCGGCGCCATGCGCATCGGCGTCTCGGCACGGCTTGCCAAGCAGGCGCTGTCCGATCTCGGTGGAAAGGACGTGATCGAGATCGAGACGCTATGGCACGGTCTGGAGCCGCCCTATGAATCACTTTTCGAATGGCTGGAGGGCAGGGGCGGCAAGCCAGTGCTCGCGACGCCCGCGATCTTCCATTCCGTCATGCTCGCCCATCCGGTGGAAGACAACGATCTCACCAGCCTCGACCCGGCGGATTATGCGGCGGAATGGAAGTGGGACGGTATCCGGGTCCAGCTTTCCCGCTCCGGCGAAACGCGCAAGATCTATTCACGCTCCGGCGACGACATCTCCAATGCCTTCCCGGATATTCTGGAGTCCATCAGCTTCAACGGCGTGCTCGACGGCGAACTGCTCGTCGGCGGAACCGCACGCTCGAACAGCCCGACGAGAACCTTTTCCGACCTTCAGCAGCGATTGAACCGCAAGACGGTGACGGCGAAGATGCTCGACGAATACCCGGCCTTCATCCGTGCCTACGACCTGCTGTTCGACGGCGAAGAGGATGTGCGCGGCCATAGCTTCATCGACCGCCGCGACCGGCTCTCGGAGATTATCGAGCAGGCGCCGCACGATCGGTTCGACCTCTCGCCGCTCGTCGCCTTTTCGACATGGGAGGAATTGGACGAGCTGCGGACTTCGCCGCCCGACCCGGTGATCGAGGGCGTGATGATCAAACGTCGGGACAGCATCTATCAGGCGGGCCGCATGAAGGGCCCGTGGTTCAAGTGGAAGCGCAATCCTTACAACGTCGACGCCGTCTTGATGTATGCCCAGCGTGGCCATGGCAAGCGCTCGAGCTACTATTCCGATTTCACCTTTGGTGTCTGGGCCGAGACGCCGGACGGCGAACAGCTGGTGCCCGTCGGCAAGGCCTATTTCGGTTTCACCGATCAGGAATTGGAGCTGCTCGATAAATTCGTCCGCAACAACACCATCGAGCGTTTCGGTCCGGTTCGTGCCGTGCGCGCAGATCGGGAGTTCGGCTTCGTCGTCGAGGTCGCCTTCGAAGGCATCAACCGCTCGACGCGGCACAAGTCCGGTGTGGCGATGCGCTTTCCGCGCATCTCCCGGCTACGGCCGGACAAGCCTTCCTATGAGGCAGACCGCCTCGAAACGCTGGTCGCGATGATCGACGAAAGCCGTGGAATAGGCCCGCCTGCGCGACAATGACGCAGGGCCGGATTTCAACGCAATATGTATTGGCCGAAATGCCGTTCTGGTGCAGATATTTGAGTGCCCCGGGGGCTATCGGGTGCTGTGTCATGTCCTTTGACGACGATCGAAATGCCTTTTTCCGCAAACGCCGCGCTGTCCTCGCCGGTATCGCGGGTGCCCTCATGCTCCCCCGCGCCGCCTCCGCCTTTAATGTTCCGGATCAGCCGCGCCTGATCACCCACGACTATGCCAAGGTTCGCCGCCGCTTCCGCACGAAGCTGCTGCAGAAGGGGCCCGCGCCGGACAAATACGAGGCATTGGCCACGCCGCCGGATGGCGAGCAGATATTCTACCGCTCGGGCGCTGGCGGCGAGCTCGAACTGGCGGCCTGGGTCAGCAAATACAAGCGCGGGCACCACGCAAAGCCCGGCGTGCTTTTCCTTCATGGCGGCAATGCCATGGGTGCTGGCCAGTGGCAGCTCCTGAAACCCTATGCCGAGGCGGGTTTCGTGGTGCTGATGCCGTCTGTCCGCGGTGAAAATGGCCAGATGGGCAATTTTTCCGGCTTCTACGACGAGGTGGACGACGTTCTTGCCGCCGCCGACCGGCTGGCGCATCTGCCGGGTGTGGACCCAAGCCGGCTTTTTGTGGCGGGCCACAGCATCGGCGGCACGCTGACTATGCTTGCCGCCATGAGCACGCACCGTTTCCGCGCCGCCGCCCCGATTTCCGGCAATCCGGACGCCTTCCGCTTCTTCAATCGCTACCCGCAGGACATGCGCTTCGACGACGGCAACAAGCACGAATTCGAGGTCCGCTCGGCGCTCTGCTACGCGCAAAGCTTCAAGTGCCCCGTCCACGTCGTTCACGGCACGGAAGAGGATCAATTCAACGACCGTGCCGGCCTGCTCGCTGCCCGCGCCCGTGCGGCCGGTATCCGCATCGAGACCGATAGGGTGGCCGGCAACCACACCTCCGCGCTGCCGGCCGAGATCGAGCAAAGCATCCGTTTTTTCCGTGGGGTGGCCGCTTGAACGCGTCTTCAATTTTCGCCGCGACGGTCTATATTGGACGCATGATGGCGCAAATGGCAGACGAGATCATTCCGAACGACTTCCCGGAGCTGAAATCGCTCCTGATGGATCGCGATCCTCTATGCGCCATTTCCGCAAAGGAAGCCTTCGCCCTTTATGAGCGCAACTGGCGCTTTGTGGATGTTCGCAAGCTCACCGAACATGAAGCGCAGCTTGTGCGCGAACTGGCGACCGTCTACGGCCACGGCGTTGTGCTCGTGTGATGTCCAGTCTCGTGAAGCCGGCAAGTTTTCCGGTGCTGACGCCAGCTTCACGCCAGCCGCAAATGCCATCCTCCCGCCAGATATCGCTCCGCTGACAATGGATAAAAGGGTGGCTTTATGGATTTTTCGCGCCGGGTGTTTCCCTTTGCCGGCCTTGCCGTGGCGGTCCTTGGCCTCAGCGGCTGCAACGTTCTTGTTCCTGATACGGGCGCGACCGACCCGGCCCGCTTCGTGCAGGAGACTTCGCCGGTCTTCTATGAGCCGCCGGGCGTTGATCCGCGCAAGGTAAGGGCGATCCCCGATCCGCCGGTGCCGCAGGTGCGCGATCTCTACTCGACGCAATTCAACCAGACCTACGGCCTGCCGGTCACCAATCCGGTGAACGCCGCCTTGTACGGCGAGCTTCGCGATGGCGATTTCCTTTTGCCGGCCATTCCGGTCAGCCGCGTCAGCCCCGAGTATCTCCGTCAGGAAGTCGACTACCCGACGCAGGAGAAGCCGGGCACTGTCATCGTCGATACGCGCGCCCGCCATCTCTATCTCGTCGAGCCGAACGGTAAGGCGATCCGCTACGGCGTCGGCATCGGCCGCGAAGGCTTCGCCTGGTCGGGCCGCGGCGTCATCCAGTGGAAGCAGAAATGGCCGCGCTGGACGCCGCCTGCCGAAATGGTCTCGCGCCAGCCGGATATCCGCCCCTTCTCGGCCGAAAACGGCGGCATGAATCCTGGCCTCGGAAATCCGCTCGGCGCCCGCGCCATGTACATCTTCAACGACGGCCAGGATACGCTCTATCGCGTGCACGGCACACCGGATTGGCAATCGATCGGCAAGGCGACGTCGTCGGGCTGCGTGCGCATGCTCAACCAGGACGTCGTCGACCTTTACGACCGCGTTCCGGCCAAGGCCGAGATCGTTGTGATGTAGCGGCGCAACAGGGCAGGCGATATCGTCTGTCCGCACGGGGACACGACTTCGTGAGGGTATGGTTTATTTGGCAGCGGCAGATAGATTTCCGACTCGTCACCGGCGTTGAATGAACCAACCGGGGTGCGTGCCGCATGCCGGCTCTCCCCGCGACAGAAGGAAATCCGTCCCGCGCATGAGTCTCGAAAAATCTCTCTCCCGCCGCAACTTTCTCTCCTTTTCGGCTTTGACGGCGGCCTCCGCGCTCGCTGGCTGCGCTTCCACGTCGGCACCGAGCGTCCAGCCCGTCGGTTTCCGTTTCCCACGCCCTTTCGAGACGACGCCCGCTCCCACGGATGCCGAGCTTGAGGTGATATACGGTCCCATCGAGGACGGCGGCTTCCTGATCCCCGCCGTCCCCTACCAGCAGATCGATCCGCGCTACTATCGCCAGCAGGTCATCGACCCGACAGGCGAGCGTCCAGGCACGATCGTCGTCGATACGCCGTCGCGCTTCCTTTATCTCGTCCAGCCGGGCGGGACAGCGATGCGCTACGGCGTCGGCATCGGACGCGAAGGCTTTGCCTGGTCTGGCAACGGCGTCATCCAATGGAAGCAGAAGTGGCCGCGCTGGAAGCCGCCGAATGAGATGGTTGCCCGCCAGCCGGAACTCGCAAAGTATTCGATCGAACGCGGCGGCATGGAGCCTGGCCTGCTGAACCCGCTCGGCGCGCGCGCGCTCTATATCTTCTCGAATGGCGAGGATACGCTCTACCGCCTGCACGGCAATCCGGAATGGCGGTCGATCGGCAAGGCCGTTTCGTCCGGCTGCGTCCGCCTGCTGAACCAGGATATCATCGATCTCTACGACCGCGTGCCGAACAAGACGCCGATCGTCGTCTGGCAGTGATGAATGAACTCGACTTCCTTCCGATCGGAAGGAAGTCTTTCTGATCGGCCTCAGCCGCCCGCCGGCAGATGGCCGGCAGCGAGTCCTGCGCTGTTGTAGGCGGGGCGGGGCGTCGGCAGTGCGATTGGCGATCCTTCCGGCGGCATGACCGTGCCTGGAGTCGTCGATGCCGGGGGAGCGGCCGGAATGGCGGAGGTCGTGGTGGCATCCGGTATCGATGCCACATCGGGCATGGCCCTCGGGATTGGCCCCTTCTCCGGGAGCAACACGTCGATTTGTGTGGAAGTCGCGAACGGCTGCACGCCTGCGAACTGAACCGGACCCGATAGCCGCGGGTCGGAAACGTAGTTCATTGCGACGTCATAGGCCGGCAGAGGTGCCGGCGTTTGCAAGGCTCCGTCCCTGCCGCGCTTTTCATAAAAGACGTTGCCGCCGGCCTCGACGACATAATGCATGTTGCGATAGGGGAATTTCAGGCCGTCGGTGTGGAAAAACATGGCGTTCTGCACGCCGGGATGCCGTTCCCCGCGCAAGATTCCGTCCACGGCGGAATCAAGTTCCGGTCCGGCCTTCGGGTCGACGACCCTGGTCATGACGCCGGGCGCGAACTGCTTTTCCTGCGCTACGACCTCGCAAATCGTGTCGGGATAGGCGGGCGATGTGAGCCGGTTCATTACCACGGTTCCGACCGCCATATAGCCATCGCGATCCGAGTGTTCGGATTCGAAATACATGGCGCGCTTCAGACAATCGCGGTCCCGTGCCGTGTAATTATAAGTCACTTTGGCTGATGCTGGTTTCGCGGTGGAAGAAGGACGTGCAGTCGGCGGTGGCGCCTTGGCGGCCGTCGTGCACCCTGTTGCAGCCAGTCCGGCGAAGAGAATCCCGGAGATGGTTTTGCCCAATGCGTATCGCGCCCTCAACGGCCGGTGCCTCCTATTGTGATAGTTCAGCCCAAATCACGTCGCGAAAACGTTTTACCTCACGTTCGTAAATATTCCAAACACATTTCGTGATTTAGGAAAAATCCTTATATTTCAAAGGGAAGATGAGGTCTCCAGCGGCTGATTCGCTAGGCGGCCGCCCTGGAAATGCCCATCCGGCAGCCGGATGCTTCGAGTGCAGCGCTGGCAACGTCGATGAAGAGCCGGCGGAACCAGACGGAGCGTCCGTCCGCCCGGTCGACGCGGCGGTAAAGCATGGTGACCGGTTCGGCAGGCAGCGGGATTGGCGGCACTGAAACCGTTAGCCCATGCAATTGCGCCATGCAGCGGGCGATCGATTCCGGGATCGTCGCGATCGCCGGCATCGCCCGCAGCGCCGTCGGCAAGGCGGAAAAGCGGGGCACGGTGGCCACCACCTGCCTGCTGTGCCCCAAGCGGGCAAGCGCGATATCGACATTGGTCGAGCCATTGCTGCCTTCGAACGAGACGCCGACATGGTCTGCCTTGGCGAAGTCCTCAAGGGTCAGCGGGGTCTTCAACCTGAGCTGCTTCTGATCGTAGATCGAGATCGAACACTGGTCGAAGAGCGGATCGCGGATATGCCAGGAAGCGGGCTCGTCGTGGATCGAGACACTGAAATCATAGGCGCCCTCGTCGAGCAGGCGTGCGGCGTCGCGTTTGTGGAAAGCCACACCGACCAGCCGGGCGCCCGGCGCCAGTTCCCGCAGGCGCGCCGCGAGCGGACCGAAGAAGGCTGATTCGAGATTGTCGCACAGGCCGATGCGGAATTCGCCCTTCCAGCTGGCGGGGTCAAAGGCGGCGGGCGGGCGGATGGCCCGCTCGATGCCGGAAAGCGCATCCTCGATTGCCGGCGCGATGGCAAGCGCGCGCGGCGTCGGTTGCAGGCCGCGTCCGACGCGGACGAACAATTCGTCGTCGAGTGCTTCGCGCAGCCGCCGCAGCGCCGCCGAAAGTCCCGGCTGGCCAAGCAGCAGCCGCTCGGCCGCGCGGCTGACATTGCGTTCTTGCATCAGCACGGAAAAGGCCAGCAGGAGGTTCAGGTCGATTTTCCGAAGGATCGCGTCATTCATCATTATCAGTAATACCTGGCATGGTTACTATCAATTTGCAATAGGATTCGGAGATGATCATTTTCTCGATCCTCTGCCGCTTCCTCCCAACCAGCGCGGCAGCAAAAGGAACGATCTCGATGACTCTCACACAATCTCGAAGAGGGGCGGGGCTGGCATTGCTGTTGCTCTGCGCCGCCAATTTCCTTGACGCCATGGACGTTTCGACCATCGGCGTCGCGCTTCCCGCCATTCAGGCCGAACTCGGCATGCAGGCAACTTCGCTGCAATGGGCCGTCAGCGCCTATGTCCTCGGCTACGGCGGCTTCCTGCTGCTCGGCGGTCGCGTTGCCGACGTTTTCGGCCACCGCCGCGTCTTTCTCTGGTCGCTTGCCGTCTTTGCAGCTGCGAGTATCGCGGGCGGCTTTGTCGACAGCGGGCCGACGCTGATTGCCGCCCGTCTGATCAAGGGCATCGCCGCGGCCTTCACTGCACCGGCCGCTTTGGCGCTTCTGCTTTCCGTCTTCGGAGAGGGCAGCGCCCGCGCCAAGGCGCTCGGGGTCTTCTCCTCCACCGGCGCCGCCGGCTTCGTGCTTGGCATGGTGCTCGGCGGTGCGGCCACCATTTTCAGCTGGCGGGCGACACTCGTCATGGGCGCTCCGGTGGCGATCCTCACGCTGGCGATCGCGCCATTCGTCCTGCCCGCAGACGAGCGCCGGGGAGCCGGCCGTCCGCGCTTTGACTGGGCAGGCGCCTTGACCATCACCCCCGGCCTGCTGCTCTTCGTCTTCGGCATCACCAACGCCGCAGCCGACGGCTGGAGCGCCTTTCCCACCTGGGGCGCACTGACTGCGGCCGCCGTCCTGATCCTGCTCTTCCTTGCCGTTGAGGCCCGACATGCCGATCCGATGGTGCCGCTTGCGATGTTCCGCCGGGCAAAACTCAGCCATGCCAATGCCGTCGCCGCCCTTTTCCAGGGCGTCTATGTCGGCTTCCAGTTCATCGCGACGCTCTATTACCAGAACGAGCTCGGCTGGTCGGCCTTCAGCACCGGCTTCTGCTTCGCTTTAGGCGGCGTCTTCGTCATGTTCCTGGCGCCACGCTTTGCCGCGATCGCGCAGAACCGCGGCACCACGGGCCTCATGGCGCTCGGCGTGGCGCTGCAGGCAGCAAGCTATATCTTCTGGGTCGCGGCTGTCGGTGACATCAATCCGATCCTGCTCGTCGTCCTGTCGCAGGTCCCGCTCGGCCTCGGTTACGCGCTGACCTATCCCTCCGTTCAGGTCGCGGCACTCGCTGATGTCGAGGAAGACAAATCGGGCCTGGCCTCCGGCATGCTCTTTGCCGCCTTCCAGATCGGCGGCGGCATCGTGCTCGCGGCCGCCTCCGCGGTCTTCGGCGCGGCGCCGTCCTTCGGCTGGGATCCTTATGTGGCAGGCGTCGCCTTCACGGCGTTGCTTGCCGTTGCGGTCGTGCTTCTCGCCGCCATCGGTCCGAGGACGTCGCCGTTGCGCGCCGCAGCCTATCAGGCCGCCGAGTAAAATCTGCGAACGCCCGCGCTTAAAGGCGCGGGCGATTTCTCACACGGCTGCATTCAGGTTCCCGCGCAGCTTCTGCAAAGATCCGCGGATTTCCGCCATTTCCTCGAGCGTGCAGCCGGCCGCCTGGCCGATGGCCGTCATGATCGTTGCCGCCTCGCTCTTCATCGACCGGCCCTTCGGCGTCAGCGAAACGATCACCTGCCGCTCGTCGCGTGCGTCCCGGGTGCGCTTGATCAGCCCGGTCTGCTCCAGCCGCTTGAGCAGCGGCGAGAGCGTGCCCGAATCGAGGTCGAGCTGCTCGCCGATCGTCTTCACCGGAAGTTCGGCTTTTTCCCAGAGCACGAGCATCACCAGATATTGCGGATAGGTGAGGCCGACCTTGTCGAGGATCGGCTTGTAGGCGCGCGTGAAGGCATGCGCCGTCGCGTAGACCGCGAAACAGAGCTGTTTCTCCAGCCGCCTCTCCTCTTGCGGGATTTCCATCGTCTTTGCCATCTGCGCTTTCATGGTCCTGTTCCTTTGAGGTGCAATTCTCCTCTTTTCAGATTCCGAATGCAATTTGCGAAATTCACTTGCGTACAATTTAATTGTGCAATATATGAAATCCAGCCCCAACGCAAAGGAGACTGACATGCCTATCCTCTATACGACCCAAGCTTCCGCCACCGGTGGCCGCGCAGGCCGCGCCGTTTCCGAAAACGGCGTTCTCGACGTGACGTTGACTGTTCCGAAGGAACTCGGCGGCGATGGCGCCACCGGCACCAATCCCGAACAGCTCTTCGCGGCCGGCTATTCCGCGTGCTTCCTCGGTGCCTTGAAATTTGTCGCGGGCCAGCAGAAGGTCAAGATTCCGGAAGACACGACGGTTTCCGCCAAGGTCGGCATTGGTCCGCGTGAAGACGGCACGGGCTTCGGCATCGACGTGGCGCTCACCGTCAATATCCCCGGCCTGGATAAGGCCGAGGCTGAAAAGCTCGCCGCCGCCGCCCACATCGTCTGCCCCTACAGCCACGCCATGCGCACCTCGACCGAAGTTCCGGTCACGGTGGCCTGATGCGGAATCACCTTCTCCCCGCCGGGGAGAAGGTGGCCCGAAGGGCCGGGATGAGGGAGCGACACGGCAAATGTCGTCTTCGCTTTTGCCTCAGACGCTCGCTCATGGCGTTCTCATCGCCTCGGCTTCGCTCCGGCACTTCTCCCCAGCTGCGGAAAGGAAACAAGCGGCACCCTTTTCATCTGAAATATAATCGCTATATTATTTCCAAGGAAAGGATATGCCGATGACCTCGTTGCATCTTCAGGACAGCCGCCGGACATCCGAAGCCGCGGTGATCACCAAGGCGGCGGTCAATGCCGCAGACCGGCTCGGCATCAGCGCCCGCGTGCTTGCCGTCGTTCTCGGCGTATCGGAAGCCACTGTCTCGCGCATGAAGCGGCAGGATCATCTTCTGGAGCCTGGCAGCAAGTCCTTTGAGCTCGCTGTCCTGCTTGTCCGTCTCTTCCGCTCGCTGGATGCGATCGTCGGCGGCGACGAGGCGGTTGCCAGGCAATGGTTGCGCAACGCCAATACCGCGCTCGGTGCCGCACCGCTTGAAAAGATCGCCAGCATTTCCGGATTGACCGATGTCCTTGCCTATCTGGACGCCCGCCGCGCTCTCGTCTGAGGCGCGCGCGATATCCGGCAGTTTCTGGCGCCTGGTGGAGGCACAGCATCATATCTCGACGCTGAAGCTCGTCGATACGCTGGAAGAGCAGGCGCTGCTCGAAACACTGCTCGAGGAGAGCAAGCCGGCGCTGCCGCCCGAATGCGCCGGTCTCGACTATCTGCTCGCCACGCCCTTCCGCTACGGCGCTGTCTACCCGCATGGCTCGCGCTTTCGCAGGGCAGGGCGCACGCTCGGCGTTTTCTACGCTTCGGAAAAGGTGGAGACGGCGCTTTCCGAGATGGCCTTCTACCGCCTGCTCTTCTTCGCGGATTCTCCTGAGACGCCTCTGCCTGCGAATGCAGCCGAATACACCGCCTTTGCGGCTCTCGTCGGGACGAAGGCCGCGCTCGATTTGACTTTGCCGCCGCTCAACCGCGATCGCCCGACATGGACCGATCCTATGAATTGCGAACCCTGCCAGGCGCTTGCCGATACCGCCCGCGCGATCGGCACCGAAGCGATCCTTTATGAATCCGTCCGCGATCCGCATCACGGCAAGAATATCGCGCTGCTGACGGCCAAGGCCTTCAGCGCCCGCGAACCGGCCGAGCGCCAGACATGGCGCATTCGCCTGTCGCCGGCAGGCGTTCAGGCGCTGTGCGAATTTCCGAAGATGCGGATCGGCTTTGCCAGGAGCGATTTCGGCAACGATCCACGCATCGCCCGTTGATCAGGCGAGCGCCTGCAGCGCGCTCCGCAGCCGCTCGCCACTGCCGCCAGGCAGCTTCTCTTCCAGCGCTGCATGCGTCCTTTCCCAGATTGGCAGCGCTGCGGCGAGCACCGCCTTGCCCTCCGGCGTCAGGCTGAGCAGCCGCCCCCGCTTGTCTTTCGGATTTTGCGTTACATTTACCCAGCCACGGCGTTGCAGCGGTTTCAGCGCGGCCGTCAGCGTCGTCTGGTCCATGGCGAGAACATTGGCCACAGGCCCCATCGGCGGCGGCTCCGGCCGGTTGAGGGACATCATCAGCGAGAACTGCCCGTTGGTGAGCCCGACCGGACGAAGCGCATCGTCGAAAAGCCGTGCGAGTGCTCGCGCGGCGCGCTGAACATGCAGGCACAGGCAGGTGTCCCGTACCAGCAGTGTCGTCGAAAAGGGAATTTCTATCGCGTTTGACATGCCCTATTTCTATTGATATCAATGTATTTAGTCAAGCGAATGAGAACGAATGCCGGTCTTGCCGGCGGCGCCGGAGGAGGGCGCTCGCGATGCAGAATCAAGTCGTTTCCCGTGAACAATGGCTGGAGGCCCGCCAGGCGCTGCTTTTGAAGGAGAAGGAAGCAACGCATCTCAGAGACAGGATCAATGCCGAGCGCCTGGCCATGCCCTGGGTCAAGGTCGACAAGGACTATGTCTTCAACACGCCGCAGGGAAAGAAGGGCCTATCCGATCTCTTCGACGGCCGCAGCCAGCTGATGATCTACCATTTCATGCTCGGTCCGGATTGGGAGGCCGGTTGCACCGGCTGCTCGTTCCTTTCCGATCACGTGGATGGCGCGCTGCCGCATCTCAACCATCACGACGTCACCTGGGTCGCGGTTTCGCGCGCGCCGCTCGCCAAGATCGAGGCCTACAAGAAGCGCATGGGCTGGAAGTTCCCCTGGGTTTCGTCCTTCGGCAGCGATTTCAATTTCGACTACCACGTTTCCTTCAGCCCGGAAGATCTCGCCAAGGATAAGGTTTTCTACAATTTCACCGCGATCGAACCCGCCGAGGCCCATGACGAACTGCCGGGGCTGAGTTCCTTCTACAAGAACGAGCGGGGTGAAATCTTCCATACCTACTCTAGCTATGCCCGTGGGCCGGAGGAACTGATCGGCACGCTGATGATCCTCGACCGCGCGCCGAAGGGCCGCAACGAGGAAGGCACGATGGATTTCGTCAAGCGCCACGACGAATACGAGGGCGCTCGAAAGACGCAATCCCGTCACTGAAATCTGCGAACATCGCCAAGGGAGAAGGATGATGGAAACTGCAAAAGCGTTGGAGGAGCACCGCTTCCTCGAGAGGTTGGTGGGCGTATGGGATGTCACGGCATCCGAAATGACCGCTGACCAGCAATGGACGGAGATCGTGCGCTCGCTGCACGGCATCTGGTTCGTTGCCGAAGGCAATGGCGAGATGCCGGGCGGCGGGGCTGCCACCACCATGCTCACCCTCGGCTACAATGCGGCCAAGGGTAAATATGTCGGTAGCTGGATCGGCTCGATGATGGACCACATGTGGGTCTACGAGGGTGATGTATCGCCCGACGGCAAGGTGCTCAGCCTCTATACCCGTGGCCCCGATTTCCAGAACCAAGGCGCCGAGCAGGACTACCGCGAGCAGATCATCTTCGCCGATGACGATCACCGCACCTTCAACTCGGCGGCCAAGCAGCCGGACGGCAGCTGGAAGCAGTTTATGGAGGCGCATTACACGCGCAAGCCGTGATCGCGAACCAAACCCGATTCCATAGGCACGAAAAGGAAAAAGATCATGGCTTCCGACACGCATGGCAAATTCATCTGGTGCGAACTGATGACGACGGATACCAAGGCTGCCGCCGGCTTCTACAGCTCTGTCGTCGGCTGGACGACGAAAGAGATGCCGATGGAGGACCTTCCTTCCCCCTATACCATCTTCGAGGCGGACGGCCGCGGCGTCGCCGGCATGATGACCTTTCCGGCCGAGCTCGAAGGGCAGGGCATTCCGCCGAACTGGACAGGCTATGTCTGTGTCGACGATGTCGACCAATCCGCGAAGGATTTCGAGGCGAACGGCGGCCAGATCCGCCGCCCCCCCGAAGACATCCCGACCATCGGCCGCTTTGCCGTCGTCGCCGACCCGCACGGGGCCGTCCTCTGCATCATGACGCCGCTGCCAATGGAGGGCGATAGCGGCTGGGAGCCGGAAATGGGTACGCCCGGCCATATCGGCTGGCACGAACTGATGGCCGGCAACATGGAGGAAGCCTTCGCCTTCTACTCGAAGGTCTTCGGCTGGACCAAGGACCACGATTTCGACATGGGCGAGATGGGCGCTTATCGCATCTTCGCCGAACATGGAAAACAGATCGGCGGCATGATGACCAAACCCGCCGGTGTGCCGATGTGCTATTGGGGCTATTACTTCAACGTGCCGGCGATCGACAGCGCCATCGAACGCGTCAATGCGGGCGGCGGCAAGGTAATCGTCGGTCCGATGGAAGTGCCCGGCGGCAGCTGGATCATCAATGCGACGGACCCGCAGGGCGCTTTCTTCTGCCTCGTCGCGCCGGGCCGCTGACCTCGCAGCAACATCCCGGAAACGGCGAATCGAGATACGGAAAGTGATCGGCGGCGGCCCTTGGAAGCGGGCCGCCCCTTTCATTTGAGCGGCAAAATCCGTCCCGCTAATCTCTAAATTTTATGCAAATTTTATCGTTCCCGCCCGAAAAGCGCCCCGCAAGGTTAACCCTTCCTGAACATTTTTGGGTGGATGCATAATCGGCTATATCTGCGTGGTTATATTTCCCGCTACTGACCGACGCATGAAACGAAAAAAGCGGCCGGATCATGCGACCGCTTTGAACGTCATGCGTTTTGGTTTGTCTCAGTGTGCCGCGCCTTCGCCCGGTGCGACCTTTTCCAGCGGCATGCGGGAGGCAACCTGCTTGTTGCCGGCCCGCAGCCCGTGCAGATACCCTTTGCCGCGGGCGATCGAAAAAAGCGGCTGGTAGTCGGGCAAGCGGCTGTCGGGCAGCACCCGGTCGCGCATGTTGTCCAGGATGAAGTAGTTGCCATCGACGGCGACCGAAAGCACCGCATGGTAGAAGTGGCGCTTCTGGCCGGTACGGAGATTACGCTGCTGCTGCCGAGAGGTGCGAGCGGCGTTTACGAGGGTGCCGCCCGCGATGTGCGCGACGGCGCAGCCCTCAGCGTCGGCGAGCTCCGCCACGGCCAGGTCTTCATCAAGGTCGTCGATGTTTCGAACGGCGCAGGTGCCGTGCCTGTCGCCGTCAGCGCCGCCAAGGGGCGCAATTCGTCGCTGCTCATCAGCCATGCTTCGCCCGCCGTCACATCGGCAATCGCCGCTATGTCTTCCGATCAGCGCCCGCCGTTGGTCAATCTTGGCGACGACGTTCCGGCAACTGCCGGCAATGTCTACAACTTCGCCTCGGGCGAACTCGACAGCGCGCTCGAAGGCATCCGGGCGGCTGCCGCGGGCGGCCACAAGAAGGTGATGGTTTTCGCGCCGAAGGATTTTCCGCCTGCGTCTGAGATGCGGCTCGCGGATGCCATCCGCGCAGGCGGCTGCACCTATGCCGGGACGCACGTTTCGATCTCAGCGATGCGGCCGCCGCCAATGTCGTGCAGAAGTCGAAGGCCCAGCTTCAGCCGGCCGATACGGTCGTCATCCTCGGCAAGAGCGTCATCGTGCCGACGGTCGCCGGTGCGATCAAAGCAAGCGGCCAGGCGAATCTCGTTCTTGTCGGCACCAGCGCCTGGCTGTCCCATGCCTACGCGGACCCGGCCGTCGTCCTCGCCGTCGCATTCGATCAATTCGGCCTCGAAGTCGCGACACACCTTGGCGAAGATGCGCCGCCGGTGGCGGATTGCCGGTTCTGACAGAACGTCACGGCGGTATTTCGTGACAAAGGCCTGCCAAATGACCATGGAGCATGTAGACGACATGCCTGCCGGTGCGATCCACGGTTGCGCTCCTTGGAGCAATTGATAGAATCGTAACATGATCCACCGCGCTTTCCGCTACAAGCTCGCTCCGACCGCCGAACAGGAAGTCCTGTTGCGGCAGTTCGCGGGTGTTGTGCGGCTGGTCTATAATCTGGCGCTGGAGCAGCGCAGGGACTGGAGACCGGTAACCGCTTGAACGACATCGCCCAGGCGCGGGAATTGACCGCCCTGCGGGCCGCGTTCGACTGGATTGCCGCCGTGCATGTGACGCCCCAGCAGCAGGCCCTGCGCGATCTGGATAAGGCGTATGCCAACTTCTTCGCCGGGCGCGCAGGATATCCCTCGCCCCGCAAGAAGGGCGTGAACAGCGCCTTCCGCTTTCAGGGGCGGGAGATCGAGGTCAAGCGCCTGAACGGCAAGTGGTCCGCCGCGCGCCTTCCCAAGATCGGCTGGGTGAAGTTCCGCGACACGCGGCGCCTGCGTGGCAAGACCATGAATGTGACGGTGAGCCTGGCGGCGAACGGCTGGCACATCGTCTTCGCCTGCGAAATCGACCATGCCGTCCCGCAAAACGATTTGCCCGCCGTGGGGATCGACCGGGGCGTGGCGAACACGCTGACGCTTTCGACCGGGGAGCATTGGTGGATGCCTGCCGGCCTTGCGGAGATCGAGCCCAGGAAGCGCCGGGCCCAGCGCGTTCTGGCGCGGCGCAAGCGCGGGTCGCGTCGCCACGCGAAGGCCCGCCGCCGCGTTGCAGCCTTGCAGGCCCGTGCTGCCCGCATCCGGCAGGATTGGCGGCACAAGGCCAGTCTTGATATCGCCCGTCGCTTCGCAACGGTCGTGCTGGAAGACCTCGCCACGCGCAACATGACGCGCAGCGCCAGGGGAACCGTGGACGCGCCCGCAACCAACGTCTGCCAGAAGGCGGGCCTGAACCGGGCGATCCTCGAACAAGGCTGGCACGGCTTTGAAACCGTGTTGGCCTACAAGCTCGAAGAACGGGGCGGATACCTGTGCAAGGTCGATCCCCGCCACACCTCGCAGACCTGTTCGGCCTGCGGAGCCGTGGACAGGGAAAGCCGCGAAAGCCAAGCGTCTTTCCGCTGTTGCCAATGCGGCTTGCGCGCCCATGCCGACCACAATGCTGCAATCAACATCCTGCGTCGGAACACGGCGTCTATGATCGTGGAGGAAGGGCAGCCGCTCTCCGTTGAAGCGATAACCATCGGCGGAGCTTCGCGCCCCCTCGGAAATCCCCCCGCTTTCAAGCGGGGGAAGATGTTAACCCTACCAGCTGCCGACGCAAAAAGAACCTTTCGGGGCTCTCCACTTCCACAAGCCGCCGCTTCTCGATCAGCCAGAAGCGGCTGCCGACGGCGCGCACGAAGCTGCGGTCGTGGGAAACGAGCAGGCAGCTTGCCTGGTGCGCCATCAGCTCGCCTTCCAGCGCTTCCTGCCCGTCGATGTCGAGATGGTTGGTGGGTTCGTCGAGCAGGTAGAAGTTCGGGTTGGAGAGCCGGAGCACCAGCATGCCGAGCCTTGCTTTCTGCCCGCCGGAAAGCTGGCCGATGGGGCGGCCCTGCATCTCGATCGACATGCCGGCGCCGGCCAGCAGTGTGCGCGCGCGCTGGTCACCGACGTCGAAGCGGCGGATGATCGTGTCCATCGGCGTGTCGGCATCGCGCAGATCGGCAAGCGCCTGGTCGCCGTAGCCGAGCGCCAGCGAAGGCGTGGCCTTGATGCCGTTCTCGGCCGTCTCCGGGTTCGCGATCGCCTTGCGCAGCATGGCGATCAGCCGCGTCTTGCCGGCGCCGTTTTCGCCGAGCAGCACGATCCGGTCTCCCTGGCAGATGAACTGCCTGCCGGTCTTGAAGAGCAGCGTGCCGTCCGGCGTCTCAACCGCCGCATCGTCCAGCGTCACCAGCACCTTGGCATGCGTGCCGCGATTGGCAAGCCGGATCGCACCCGCCGAACGCTCCAGATGCGCGGGTTTTGCCGCATCCTCGAGTTTTTCGGCGCGCTGCTTCAGCTGCTTGGTCTTGACGACCAGCAGGTCGCTGCCGGAATTGATGCCGATATTGTTGAGCTTCGCCGCCTGCTTGCGCAGTTGCTCCGCCGTCTTCATGTCGCGCTCGTAGCGGCGCGCATCTGCCGCATCGAGCTCGTCGATCGAAGCCCGCGCCCGGGAATAGGGCAAAGCGAAGATCTGCGATTGCTCCGGCCGCAGGAAGAGCGTGCGGTTCGTCACGGCGTCGAGGAAGGCGCGGTCATGGCTGGCCAGGATCACCGGCACGTCGCGGGGGAGCGCATTCAGCCATTCCTCCAGCCGCGCGATCTTGCCGAGATCAAGATGGTTGGTCGGCTCGTCGAGCATCAAGAGGTCGGGTTCGGTCACCCAGACACGGGCAAGCATCGCCAGCCGCTGCCACCCGCCGCTGAGCGCCGAGAGCGAACGCCGGTGCAACTCCTCCGGCACCTCCAGAGATCCCAGCACGACATCGACGCGCCAGCTCTCGGTTACCGCCTGCTCCGGAGCGAGCGCATCGAGAACGGCGTCGTAGAATGGCTTGGCGAATAGGGCAGGCGGCACATTCTGCTCGACATAGCCGACCGTCAGCCCGCGCGCCCTGGTGATGTCGCCTTCGGTCGGCTCCAGCGTGCCGGCGATGCAGCGGAAAAGCGTCGATTTCCCGCGGCCGTTGGCGGCCACGATGCCGATGCGGTCGCCAGCATTGACGACGAGATTGAGCCTGGAAAACAAAGGGCTCGACAAGGTGATGCCGAGATTGCGGATATTGAGGAGAGTCATGATCGTTCTCTGGTCTTGACCGCGCGATCATCCATCGAGGGCTCCTGGGCCATCATCGATGCGATGCGTCAGCCGTGGATCGAAATCGCAGACGCTCAAGCGATAAAGCTCGGCGCTGCAGGCCACAACGGGCAGACCAGAAGAGAGGTTTTGCGAGAAAGGTCTCTGGTCAGCCCTGCAAACGCATTTGCAGGGCGTTGACGGGGCCGCGCTGACGGTTGAACCGGAAATAGTAATTATGCACGCGACCCTCCTTTCTCTTTAGAGTGCAAGCATGAAATATCATCACCTATGCAGGAATGCAACCAAAGCGGTCGCATCAGGCACTTGCTCTGCGCGGCCGAACTTGCGCAGGACAGGCTGGCTGTTATAAGCGGCCCGACCGGGAAATTCTTGATTTAGGAGAGACGACCATGGCGGGCGATGACGACGAATACGTCTATGACGAAGTGACGGGCGAATGGCGTCCGGCTTCGGAATTGGCTGCCGCCGCGCAGGCGGCCGTCGAGGTCCGCGACGCTGCCGGAAATATCCTCAACGACGGCGATTCCGTCACGCTCATCAAGGATCTGAAGGTCAAGGGTGCCAATCAGACCCTGAAGCAGGGCACGGTCATAAGGTCGATCCGGTTGACGGACAACCCGGAAGAGATCGACTGCCGCCACGACACTATCAAGGGCCTTGTCCTGCGCACGGAATTCGTCCGCAAGCGTTGAGGATACAAATCTCGCCGAGCCAGGCCTGATATACCCTTTGGCATCCCATCTGCCCGGCAAGGCACAGGGAGGTAAGCTGCCGAATGGCTTCACCCTTCAGGCTTGCCTCCGCGACCTACCGCTTCAAACTCCCCAGAATGCCGCGCACCAGCGCCCGGCCGACCTGCGTCGCAACCGTCCGCGCCACGCTTTTCATCGCCGCCTCGACGACCGTCTCTCGCTGATAGCCGGACGAACGCCCGCGCGATTGGCCGCGGTTCGGCTGTTCGTCGTCGCTGCCGCCGAAACCGGGCAGAGTCCAGCCAGAGGTCGTTCCGGCGCTCGTCTGCTGCGCTTCGGCCTCTGCCTGCGCCCGCTTGGCGGCTTCCGCTTCGGCAGCCTTCTTCGCGCGGGCTGTGAGCATTTCGAAGGCAGAGTCACGGTCGACATCCTCGTCATAGATCCCAAGTACCGGGCTCCGGTCCATGATCTGACGGCGTTCCGCTTCCGTTACCGGGCCGACGCGGCCGGATGGCGGGCGGATCAGCGTGCGCTCGACGATCGATGGCGCGCCCTTGGTCTCCAGCGTCGAAACCAGCGCCTCGCCGGTGCCGAGATTGGTGATCACGGTGGCGCAATCGAAGGTCGGGTTGGGGCGGAAGGTATCGGCGGCTGTCCTGACCGCCTTCTGCTCGCGTGGCGAATAGGCGCGAAGCGCATGCTGCACGCGGTTGCCGAGCTGGGCGAGGACCGTTTCCGGCACGTCGAGCGGGTTTTGCGTGACGAAATAGACGCCGACGCCCTTAGAGCGGATCAGCCGCACGACCTGCTCGACGCGTTCGGTCAAGACACGCGGCGCGTCGTTGAAGAGCAGATGCGCCTCGTCGAAAAAGAAGACGAGCTTCGGCTTGTCCGGATCGCCGACTTCGGGCAACTCTTCGAAAAGCTCGGAAAGCAGCCAGAGAAGGAAGGTGGCGTAAAGCCTGGGGTTCATCATCAGCTTGTCGGCCGCAAGCACCGAAATCTGGCCATAACCGTTATTGCTGGTGCGCATGATATCGGTGATCTTCAGCGCCGGTTCACCGAAGAAATGCTCGGCCCCCTGCTGTTCGAGAACGAGCAGCGCACGCTGGATCGAGCCGATGGACGCCTTGGAGATCAGGCCGAACTGGCTGGAAAGCTCGCTCGCATTCTCGCCCATGTAGTTCAGCAGCGAGGAGAAATCCTTGAGGTCGAGCAGCGGCAGGCCCGCCTGGTCGGCGATCTTGAAGGCGATATTGATGACGCCCTCCTGTGGCTCGGAGGCATCCATGAGGCGGGCCAGAAGCAGAGGCCCCATTTCGGCGATCGTGGTGCGGACCCGGTGGCCCTTCTCGCCGAAGAGGTCCCAGAAGATCACCGGGAACTGGTCGAACTGGTAATCGGCAAAGCCGATCTGCTCGGCCCGCTTGGTGAGGAAATCCTTCGCTTCGCCCTTGGCGGCAATGCCGGAAAGATCGCCCTTGATGTCGGCGGCAAAGACCGGGACGCCAGCCTTGGAAAAACCTTCCGCCAGCACCTGCAGCGTTACGGTCTTGCCGGTGCCGGTCGCGCCCGTCACCAGGCCATGGCGGTTGCCGAATTTCAGGTCCAGATATTCCGGCTTGTTGATGCTGTCGTCCGTATTGCGGCTGGCGCCGATGAAAATCTTGCCTTCCTCGAGCATGAAGCAGTTCTCCCTTCGGCCGATGCCGCCGCTTGCGTTTGAAATGCGGAGATCGCAATAAGCCGCAGCATTCATCTTACTATCGTCCACCTGTTATATGCAGGGACCGGGATGCCGACAACTGTTTGCATTGAAAGCAAATCCGGGGAAAATGCCGGCTCTCGGCGGCGCGGCTTGAGTTGCGGACGAAACTCGAATAACGTTGACGTCAACGTCAAATAACAGGAGGCTGACGATGAATGAAGTTGTGACCCAGATTGCCGATCGCGTGGGCATTGCGCCCGATCTGGCGGAGAAGGCGCTGGGCATGATGCTCGGCTTCCTGCAGCGTGAAGGGGATGATGCAGCAGTCGCCAAGATGATAGAAGCCATTCCCGGCGGCGCCGATCTCGTCGCCCAGTATAACGGCGAAGGCGCCGGTGGCGGCGGTCTGCTCGGCGGTTTGATGGGCGCGCTCGGCGGCGGCGGAATCATGGGCCTCGGCCAGCAGCTCATGAGCCAGGGCCTCGGCATGGGCGAAATCACCTCGCTCGCGAAGGAAACCATCGCCATTGCCAAGCAATATGCCGGCGAAGAAGTCGTCGACGAGGTCGTCGCCTCGGTCCCGGGCTTGAGCCAGTTCGTTTGATCCGGCCTTCATGCCGAATCGGAAAGAGCCCCGCTTCCATGTGAAGCGGGGTTTTTATTTGTGCTTCGCATGCACCACGTCCAGCGCATGCCATTGCCGCCCGTCGCGTTCGATGAGGCCGTCGGCGCAGGCAGGCCCCATGCTGCCGGGGGCGTAGGCTTCCGGCTCGCCGCCCTTCGCCCACAGGTCGAGAAAAGGCTGCACCGCCGCCCAGCCGGCTTCGATGCCGTCGGCCCGCTGGAACAGCGTCTGGTCGCCGATCAGCAGGTCGTAGATAAGGGATTCGTAGCCGGTCATCTTACCGATGTCGAACTGGTCGGCATAGCGGAAGTCGAGCGAAACCGGCACGGTATCGACCGAAAGCCCTGGCGATTTGATGGATATCTCCAGGCTCATGCCTTCGTCCGGCTGCACTTGTATGACCAGCCTGTTCGGCGGCAGCCGGCGCGTGACGTCGGTCTCGCGGAACTGCGCGAACGGCACGGGCTGGAATTCGACGACGATTTCCGTGTCGCGCGCTGTCATCGCCTTGCCGGTCCGCAGATAGAAGGGCACGCCCGCCCAGCGCCACGTATCGGCATAAAGCTTCAGCGCCACGAAGGTCTCGGTCCTGCTGTCAGGCACCACTTGCGGCGTCTGGTGATAGGCGGGGATTTCAGCGCCGTTCAGCGTCCCGCCGGAATAGACGCCGCGAACGCCGTGTGTTGCCGCCTCCTCGGGCGTAAAGACGCGCAGCGCCTTCAGCACCTTGCTCTTCTCGTTGCGGATCGCTTCGGCGTCGAAGCTGTTCGGCGGCTCCATGGCGATCATGGCGAGCAGTTGGAACAAATGGTTCGGCACCATGTCGCGCAGTGCGCCCGTCGCGTCGTAGAAGGCGCCGCGGCTGCCGACATCGACGGTTTCGGCTGCGGTGATCTGCACATGGTCGATATAGCGGCTGTTCCACAGCGATTCGATCATCATGTTCGCAAAGCGCGCCGTCAGCAGGTTCTGGACGGTCTCCTTGCCGAGGAAATGGTCGAGCCGGTAGACCTGGCTTTCGCCGACCTTGCTCAGGATCTGCGCGTTCAGGGCACGGGCCGAAGCGAGGTCCGTTCCAAAGGGCTTTTCGATGGCGATGCGACGGAAGCTATTTTCACTCTCGGCGGCAAGTCCGTGAGCCGCGAGCTTCTCCACGATACCGCCGAAGAAGCGGGGCGGCACGGCGAGATAGAAGGCCGCATTGCCGCCCGGCGCCGAAGTGAGGCGTTTGGCGATCTCCAGATAAATATCGTCGCCGGTGAAATCGCCGGAAATATAGCTGATCCGCTGCCGCAACCGTGCCCAGGCCGGATCCTTGACGAGCGGTTCGCCGTCGCCGAGGCCGGCCAGGAAATCGTCTAGCCGTTTGAGCAGCATCTCGTCGCCGCCGGGCTCGATGCCGATGCCGAGAATGTCGAGATCGTCGCCAACCATGGCGCCGCGGGTGAGATTGATGATCGCCGGAACGAGAAGCCGCCGGGTAAGGTCGCCGGTCGCCCCGAAGATGACCAGAGTGGTGGGCGGCGTTGGCTTGGCGTCTGGCATAGGGATCGCTCTCCGTGATTGTCAGCGCCGGAATATAAGGCCGCCGGGCGCTACCGCAAGCGTGGCCTGTTGTCACCAGGTCTGCTTCTCCTACCCTCATCAAGTCAGTTGATGGGCAACATTCCAAGCGCTCGATCTCAGGCAAGGCTGCGGCAAGCAAGAGGTTGCCCTCGGCGCTGTCATTTATCCTTCCCTCATCGAGCGCGCCCAAGTCTTTCGGCGCAGGTTCCCTTCAAGGCAAATGAGTCCTTCACGGCGCGGACGCGCAGTGGCTGGATCTCTGTGACAAGCACAAAGATGAGGGAGAGCCGAACCATCCCCCGGGGACGACGCGGCGACTGCGCGGCACTCCATGAAACGTGCCGCGCTTAACCCTTCACTGCCACCATGAAAATCCGCGGGAAGCCGAGCAGCACCCGCCCGTCCGCCATCTTCGGATAGGCCTTCTCGACACGCCCAAGATAATCCGCGAGAAACGCCTCGCGATGCTCTTGGCCGGCAGCCGCGAGGTAGGGCATCAGACCCGTTGCCTTCACCCATTCGACGATGGCCGCGGCATCCGCCATCGGGTGGTTGTAGATCGTGTGCCAGATATCCAGGCGCGCGGATTTGCCGATCAGGCGGCTGTAATAGGCCGACGGCTGGGAAAGGGGATTGCGGCGCACGCTCTTCTTTTCGAAGGCCGTCTTCCATGGTCCGGCATGGGCGCTTTCCTCCATCAGCAGATGCGTCGGCTCGCCGAGATTGTCGGGCATCTGCACGGCGAGCACGCCGCCCCTGGTAAGCCCGTCCATCAGCCGGTCGAAGATGTCGAGATGGTTGGGCAGCCACTGGAAGACGGCATTGGCGAAGAGCAGGTCGGAAGGCTCATTCGGCTGCCAGGTGGCAAGGTCAGCCTCGGTGAAGGTGGTGCCCGGAAGCCGCTTGCGCGCTGCCTCCAGCATGTTGAGGTCGCTGTCGAGGCCGGACACGCCATCCTTGCCGTAGCGGTCGATGATGAGTTCGGTCGAATTTCCCGGCCCGCAACCGAGATCGATCGCCTTGCTGACCCTTTCCAGCGGCACCTGCGCCAGGAGATCGCGCGCCGGGCGCGTCCGCTCATCCTCGAACTTCACATACTGGCTGGCAGACCAGGCCATGGGCACCTCCTGTTTTTCCCGTGTTCCGATACGGCAATGATTCAAAGCGCGTCATGCTAGCAGCAATTCTCGGCCGCTTGTATGCGGCGTGGTGCAGCTGTCTTCGAATTGCCTGCACGAGCGGGTTGCATTATTGATGTCGTTTCTGGGTTGGGGGATTCATGAGAGCCGGTTTCGTCTTTGCCGCAGTCTGCCTATCGGTCGCCGCAATGTCCGCAAGGGCCGAGACGCCGGCCGCTCCGCCGATTTTCCTTGTGGAAGACATGGGCAATGCGCGCGACCAGTATGTGTCCAGCCATCTGGAGCCCTTTGCCGTCTACAGCGGTGCCGACCGTGCCCTCGATGAAGACGATATCGCCAGGCTCCGGCAGGTCGATGCCGCACGCCAAAGGGCGGCCGCCGCAATGCCGTTCTTCACCGGTGATCTCGATGCCGACGGGCGCATGACGCTCGACGAGTACAAGCTCGCCAACCTCTATGAAAGCCGCAACGAGGCCGAACTCGGCATGAAAGCGCGCTTTGCGAATTTCGATCGCAACGGCGACGGTATCGTGACGCTCGACGAAGCGCTGAAATCACCGCCGCTGCCTCGCATGCCGCTCGCTTACGGACTGAGCGATACGGAACGCGTCGCCGCCCTGCTGGCGATCGACCCCAACAAGGACGGCAAACTGACGGAGGATGAGTTCAAGGCGCTCCTCCTTTCCGCCTTCGCCTTCTACGACAAGAACGGCGACGGCGCTCTTTCGAAAGCCGAAAAGACGGAGCGCGCCGCAACCGTCAGGCAATTTAGGGAAGAGCAGGAAAAGCGGGCGAAGCCGTAGAGGGAGACGGCTTCTTGCGGCCCGTCAGGCCGTTGCGGCCCGTTTGACAATCGCCGCTATATCCGGGACGACCGTCGCGAAACGGTCGGCGATCTCCGCCAGCGCCGTACGATGTACGGTCTCGGCCGGAATCATGCCGCCGAGCGGATCCGGCAGATCGCGGCTTAAGGCGGCGGATGCGATGACGGTCGCCTTGATGCCGAGATCGAGTGCCGCACGCGCCGCAGCGCTGACGCACATATGCGTCATGAAGCCTACGAGGATCACATCGGAGCGCCCTGTCTGCTTGGCAATTGCTGCGAGAGCTGCGGCAAGCGTGGTTCCGGCAAAGGCATTGGGAAGCGTCTTCGGGATGACGGCTTCACCGTCAGCCGGCGTCAACGTGGGAATGATCTTCGCGCCATGCGAGCCGATCGCGAAGTGGCCGCTGCCCGGCGCCGCGTGGTGAACGATATGAATAACCGGAACGCCATCACGCCGGGCCGCATCGAGCAACTTGCGAATTTCGCCGACGGGTGCCGCGATGCCATGAAGCGGCAGTCCGCCGTCCACATATTCGTTCTGGGCGTCGATGACGACAACGACCGACTTCGACCAGTCGGCAGCTTTCGGCGTGACGCCCGCATGCTGAAGAAGGGTGAGGGGAACCATTGGCATATCTCCTTGGATGGATCGATGCCAAGGACGCTAACCGCTTTCGTACTGAGCGAATATTCGCTATCAATTCACAATGCCTGAGCAAAAGCGCACAGATATCGATTGGGAGGACCTGCGTTTTTTCGCGGCGCTGGCAAGGCACGGCAGCCTTTCGGCAACGGCGCGTGCGCTGAAGGTCAACCATGCGACCGTCGCCCGCCGCGTTGGCGCGCTGGAAAGTGCTCTCGGCTTCGCGCTCTTCGAGCGGCGCGCCGACGGCTACCAGCTCAGCCGCCACGGAACCGCGATCCTGTCCGAGGCGGGTGCCATGGAGAGTGCCGCTGGGGCGATCCGCGACCGGCTGGCTTATTCGAACGGCCCGAGCGGTCGCGTGCGGCTGACGACGACCCGTTCGATCGCCGATCTCGTCATCGCGCCGCGGCTCGGCGATGTGCTGCGCGGGCTTGCTGACGTCGAACTCGAAATCGTCACCGATATCCGCGTGCAGAGCCTTGCCCAGCGCGAGGCCGATATTGCCCTTCGGCTGGGGCACCCGAAGGACAGTGATCTCACCGGAAAACGCGTGGCGACGATCGGATACGCTTTCTACGCCTCGAAAGCGGCCGCCGAGACTGTTGCGGAAAGCAGGCCAGCCCGCCTCATCGGATTTGACCTGGATAGCGACGGCGTGGCCGAAGCGCGCTGGCTGGAAACGAAATTCGGCCCGGATGCCTTCGTCTTCCGCTCGAGCAGCAATGTCGTGCAGGCAAATGCCGCAGCCGCCGGGCTCGGCATCGCCATGCTTCCGCGCTTCGTCGCGAAACAGAATCCGGCTCTGGTCGAGATCGATTGCGGCGAGGCAATGCCCGATCGCGAACTCTGGATGCTTGCCCCGGCCAATCTGGTCGATATCCCGCGCATCCGCGCGGTATGGGATGGCTTGGCTGAGATATTCGCTGTGTCGAAGGACAGGCTCTAAGCCGATCTTATGCGCATGAGGCGGACGCTGGCGGATGCCTCGATCTCTCCGGGCCCACGGTTGGTCATCCACCAGATCTCTCTATCAGAGGGAAACGTGACTGCTGACCAGCCGGCCATTCCGAAGATCATGGATCATGAGGCCTGGAGGATCGGTGACAGGCGGTTCACGTGTGGGATCGAGCAGCAAAGGATTTGCGGGACAGATCGAGCCGCATATGTAGGCCGGAATGCCTGCGATCAGGCTCGACATCGGCCGATGGACGTGGCCGCTGCAGATTGCGATGGGGCGCCTTATGCCACTCGATAGCAGGTCGCCCAAGGCATCTGCACCCCTGCACATGACATCATCCAGAGGCGATATTCCCGTGGGGAAAACATGGTGATGCGTGAAGAGCAAGGGTATGCCCGATGGACCGCTCGCCAGCGTCTGCCGCAACCACGGAAGGTGCTCCGTAACGTCACCATGGGCATGTCCGTCGACGCATGTGTCAAGGCCGACGATCAAAGCGTCTCCATGGGGTTCGGCAAAATGCATTTTCTCGTCATCGCCCCAATGGCCGGCCTCGGGCATCGCCTCGCGCATGACGGTGCGGTCGTCCACGTTGCCGGGGAGAATCAAGGTGCGGCACGCGAGGCTTTCCAACGCAGAAATGATCTGCCGGTAGCCCTCCCGCCAGCCGCCGTTGACAAGATCCCCGGACACCACGACGATAGCCGGCTGCATCGTGGCGAGCCAGCAAATTGCCCTCTTAAGCCGGGCAAGGCCGTCATTGTCGGGGCTGGCGTGGATATCGCTTATCTGGGCGATCAGCATGGCGCCACCTCATTCAAAACCGCGTAATGACGCTGATCCCGGTTCCTTCCGCCCGGTCCATCGCCATCAGCGCCGGCACAGCCTCTTCCAGGCTGATTGTCCGGCCGATCAGTTTCTGCGGCGCGATCTTGCCGGCGGCAAGCATGGAGAGCATGGCGTCGTAGCGCCATGCCTGCATGCCGTGGCTGCCGTAGATTTCCAGTTCATGGCCGATCACCAGCGCCATCGGGACTTGCGGCGTGGCATATTCGCCGAGCATCAGGCCGATCTGCACATGGCGGCCGCGGCGGCGCAAGTTCTTGATCGAGTTGAAGCAGGTCACGGGATGGCCGAGCGCGTCGATCGAAACATGCGCGCCGCCCTTGGTGATCTCGCGCACGGCTTCCGCGACATCGGCAACCGCCGCCGCATTAATCGTCGCCACCGCCCCGCATTCGCGCGCAAAGGCAAGCTTCTCCTCCGAAATGTCGATCGCGATCGGATTGGCGCCGAGCGCGCTGGCGATCATGATCGCCGAGAGGCCGACGCCGCCCGCGCCATGGATGGCGATCCACTCGCCGGGGCCGGTGCGTGCCTGGTCGGCAACGGCGCGGAAGGAGGTGGCGAAGCGGCAGCCGAGGCTCGCCGCCGTCGCATCGTCGACGCTGTCGGGCAGATGCACGAGATTGGTGTCGGCATAGTCGATCGCGACATATTCGGCGAACGAGCCCCAATGCGTGAAACCGGGCTGGAACTGGTTCGGGCAGACCTGCTGATTGCCGGAGTGGCATTCGCTGCAATGGCCGCAGCCGGAAACGAACGGCACGGTCACCCGGTCGCCCGCCTTGAAGCGCACCACGCCCTTGCCTGTGGCGACGATCTTGCCCGCAAGCTCGTGTCCCGGCACATGCGGCAGGCAGATATCCGGATCATGTCCCATCCAACCGTGCCAGTCGCTGCGGCAAAGGCCGGTCGCGCCGATGGCGATGACGACGCCGTCCTCGGTCGGCGTCGGGTCGGGCACCGTGCGAATGTCGGGTGTCTGCTCGAAGGCTTCGTAATACATGGCTTTCATCGGACGGCCTCCAGCTCTTTTGTTTGAGATTCCGCCGCCATGATGCCACGCGGGAGCCTGCGGTTCCAACACTCCGTTCGATCATTTTCGCTGATGGACCCATCGCTTTCATGCGGGCGAACGCGCATGATTGTTGCGGCGATATGGGCGGTTGCGGCATTTTTCGTGCGTCCCGCTTGAGCGACCGAATTTCCGCTTGACCCTGCCTGCCGGGAAGGATTTTGCTTCTCGGGCTTTGGAAGGAGAAGATCATGCCCGTCGATACATCGCCCCGCACGACCACTTGGACCCATGTCGAGGGCGAGTGGCTTGCCGGCAACCCGCCGCTGATCGGCCCGACCTCGCATGCCATGTGGCTCGCGTCCACGGTCTTCGACGGTGCCCGCTGGTTTGATGGCATCGCGCCGGACCTCGACCTGCACTGCCAGCGTGTCAACCGCTCAGCCGTCAATATGGGGCTGAAGCCCATCAAGACGGCCGAGGAGATCGAGGCGCTCGCCTGGGAAGGCATCAAGAAGTTCGATGGCAAGACGCCGATCTATATCAAGCCGATGTATTGGGGCGAGCACGGTTCGCCGGGCAGCGTCGTCTCCGTCGATGCGGAATCGACCCGCTTTGCGCTCTGCCTTTTCGAAGCGCCGATGGGCGGCCATAGCGGTTCGTCGCTGACCGTTTCGCCCTTCCGCCGCCCGTCGCCGGAAACGGCGACGACGGATTCCAAGGCGGGCGGGCTCTACCCGAACAGCGGCCGCGCGATCGCCGAGGCGCGAAGCCGCGGCTTCGACAATGCCCTGATGCGCGACCTGAACGGCAATGTCGCCGAAACGGCATCCTCCAATATCTTCATGGTGAAGGACGGCGTGGTCTTCACGCCGGTTGCCAACCGCACTTTCCTCGCCGGCATCACCCGCGCCCGCGTCATGGGGTTGCTGGACCAGGCAGGATTCGACGTGCGCGAGGTGACGCTCTCGGTCGAAGACTTCATGAATGCCGATGAGATATTCACCAGCGGCAACTATTCAAAGATCGTCGGCGTCAACCGCCTCGACGGCCGCGATTTCGAAGACGGCCCGGTCACCCGCAAGGCGCTCGATCTCTACATGGATTGGGCCAACGGGCGCAGCCATAGCCAAAGCGGCGAGTAGCGATCCGCGCGCAGGGGAGTGCGAACCGTTGCAGTCTCACGAGAAAGGTACGCGCGGATCCTGCACCAAGTAGAACTCGGTAACCGGCGTGACGTCAGTGATAAAAAAGCCAAATGCCGGTCGATCGAGGGGATCAACGTGACCGCTGGCGAAGCGCAGCCGGTCGAATTTCTCGAAGTGGTTCTCGAAACGGGCAAACCGGTTGGACGAAATGAGGTCCGGATTGGGGTTGGTCTGATCAAATGACAGACCGTCATAAAAGTCGCTCGGTTTGCCAAGGATCTCTTGAAGTTCGAATTCGAACTCGATCCAGGCCAATCCGCTCTTGTTGAGAGTGACAACGCGCAGGTGGAAGGCGCCCTCAGGAAACCCGTGATGTTGAATTGGCCTTGCGGCCCTAATCACCAGAGTGACGGGGCTGGCCGAGTTAAGTTCCTCGTGGATTTCGATTGGATCGGCTTTTGTACCTGAGCCTGTAACTGACAGGATGCGGAAGCCGCCAAGCTCATCGGAGAAGGAATAATCCCCAGCATAGAAACGTCCGTCGTCAGCCGGTCCGGCACTGATGAGTGACAGTGTCAGCAACGCAGCCAGGATTCGCAAGTGACGCCTCATCGTGAGTTCCTCTGGGAGCGCGGTCTATCCGTGCAGCGACCAAGTGACCGAAGTACCGGCGAGAGTTTTCCTCAGATGCTCGTTCGCCTCCACGCCCGCAGCATCCGCGGCATATTCCGGTTTCAGCCGGTCGAGGAAATACATCGTCATCTTACCCTTGTTTTTCACGTCAAGGGCACCTCGCGGGGTGCAGTCGAAATATGATTTTACGTGCTGGTAGGTGCTTTCGGAGATGTTCACCCGGTCTGCTTCGTCCGTGCTCTCCATACGAGCCGCGATATTCACAGCGTCGCCCCAGACGTCGTAGGCGAACTTCTTCCGGCCAACGACGCCGGACATCACACTGCCGGTATGCAGGCCGACGCGGAGGTGCCAGGGCCGCTGCCCGACCGCGGCCCAGCGCTGGTTCGACGCCACGACAAAGCGTCGAATCTCGAGAGCAGCAAGGCAGCTGCGGATCGCATGGTCCTTGCGGCCCTGCATCAGACCGCCGGCGCACATGTAGGAGTCACCGATGGTCTTGAGCTTCTCCAGCCCATGTCGCGCGACAATGTTATCGAACTCGGAGAAGTACATGTCGAGGTCATCGACCAACTCCCGAGGGGAGAGTTCAACGGCTGATTTGGTAAAGTCGACGAAGTCCGTAAAGAGGATCGTCGTCGAAGGGTGGTGGCGGGGCTCGACCGAGCCCTTCTCTGTCAATTCCGCGGCTACCTTGAGTGGGAGGATGTTGAGGAGCAGGCTGTCCGCGCGCTGCTTCTCAGCGGCCAGTTCCTGCTGCGAGCGCAGCACCTCGGCCATCCTCAGGCGCAGTTCGAGCTGGGCGATGGTCTGGCGCGCGAGGCGACGGATGCCTTCGGCAGCCTCGAAGGCGAGCTCGCGCGGGGTGAGGTCCAAGATGCAGAGCGTGCCCAGCGCATGGCCGCCTGAATCGATCAGCGGCATGCCTGCATAAAAGCGGAAGAAGGGTTCAGTCGCGATGAACGGCAGTGCCTTGAAGCGATCGTCGGCGCGGGTGTCGGGAACCACCAGCATGTCGCTACGGCAGAGTGCATAGGCGCAGCAGACGCCGCTGCGGGGCACTTCTTCAATGCCGGGAGGAACGCCGTGACGGGATTTGAGCCATATCTTGGTGTCGCCGACGATGTTGACCATCGCGATCGGGGCACTGGCAATCAGGGCGGCGAGATCGGTGAGATCGTCGAATCCGGCTTCCGGGTCGGTGCCGTAAACATCATAGGCCCGTACCGCGGCCAAGCGTTCAGCCTCGTTGTCAGGTAGAGGGAAGTCCATGCCGGCGCCCTCCATTGTGCGAGGCCAAAATGGCCCGCCCGTTCAGATCGGGCGGGCGCGGCTCCGCTCTTGTCGATCATCCGGTGTTGTTCTCGGGCCTTGCCGTGGCGAAGCACTCACGCCGCCCATCCGACACCTACTGCCACCCAAAAACTTACTCTCGCTATCTCACTTAATCAATGACGCGGCCGCTATCCAGAGAAGCTGAGCGCCTTCGATCGCGATCAAGTTAGGTCGGGCGCAACCATGCGCGTCTCGCCGCTTCCTGCACGCGGGGCGAGCTCGGCCCACATTCGTTCCAAGTGTCCGCTTCGCGCGTAGGCGGACGGTGCGCCAGCGCCAACTATGGGCCGAGTCCGGCGGCTAGACTGCCTTTCGCCTTATCCGACCGTCATTTCAGGAACATTAGGCCACTGTCCTCGTTTGGCGTCTATCACCCCAAAATGAGGGACGTATCATGTCCGACAACCCGTTCGACACCAGCCGCGGCAATGGCGGCGAGACGCATCAGCATATTCCGGAAAAAGGCCCGCACGAGGGCCTCGACCATCTGACCACCAATCAGGGCATCCGCATTTCCGACAATCAGAACAGCCTGCGCTCGGGTGCGCGCGGCCCGACGCTGCTCGAGGATTTCGTGCTGCGCGAGAAGATCTTCCATTTCGATCACGAGCGCATTCCGGAGCGGATCGTGCATGCCCGTGGTTCGGCAGCGCACGGCTATTTCGAGCTGACGGAAAGCCTTTCCGGCATCACCAAGGCCGATCTCTTCCAGCGCAAGGGCGAGAAGACGCCGGTCTTCGTGCGCTTCTCGACGGTCGCCGGCGGCGCCGGTTCGGTCGACACCCCGCGCGACGTGCGCGGCTTTGCGGTCAAGTTCTATACGAAGGAAGGCAATTGGGATCTGGTTGGCAACAACATCCCGGTCTTCTTCATTCAGGATGCCATCAAGTTTCCCGATCTCGTCCATGCGGTGAAGATGGAGGCTGACCGCGCCTATCCGCAGGCCGCCAGCGCCCATGACACTTTTTGGGACTGGGCGTCCCTGATGCCCGAAAGCACCCACATGCTGATGTGGGCGATGTCCGACCGCGCCATCCCGCGCTCTTTCCGGATGATGCAGGGCTTCGGCGTCCACACGTTCCGCTTCGTGAACGCTGAGGGCAAATTGACCTTCGTGAAGTTTCACTGGAAGCCTAAGCTCGGCCTCCAATCGACCGTCTGGGACGAGGCGCTGAAGCTGCAGGCGGCCGACAACGATTTCCATCGCCGTGATCTTCACGAGGCGATCGAAGCCGGAAACTTCCCGGAATGGGAACTCGGCCTGCAGCTTTTCGACGAGGACTTTGCCAGCAAGCAACCTTACGACGTGCTCGATGCCACCAAAATCATTCCGGAAGAAGTGCTGCCGCTGAAAATCGTCGGCCGCCTCGTGCTGGACCGCAACCCGGACAATTTCTTTGCCGAAACCGAGCAGGTCGCCTATTGCCCCGCCAATATCGTGCCTGGCATCGATTTCACCAATGACCCGCTGCTGCAGGGACGCCTCTTCAGCTATCTCGATACGCAGAAATCGCGCCTCGGCACCGCTAACTTCCACCAGCTGCCGATCAACGCGCCGAAATGCCCGGTCATGAACTTCCAGCGTGACGGGCAGATGCAGATGAACGTGCCGACGGGTCGAGCCAATTACGAGCCGAACAGCCTTGGCGCGCATGGCGAGGGAGGCGGGCCGCGCGAATGTCCCGTCACCGGCTTCCCGACATTCAGCGCCGCGTCCGGAAAAGAGGAGCAGGGCGACAAGCTGCGCATCCGCGCCGAGCTCTTTGCCGACCACTACAGCCAGGCGCGGCTGTTCTGGAAGTCGCAGACGCACTCGGAACAGGCCCATATCGCCTCGTCCTTCGTCTTCGAGCTTTCCAAGGTCGGCCTGAAGCAGGTGCCACCACGCATGGTCGGCAACCTGCTGAACGTCGATCCGGAGCTTGCCAATCGTGTCGCCGAAGGCCTCGGCATCGATCTGCCGCAGAAGAACCCGGCCGCCCGCGAGCCGATCGACATGCCCCCGTCGCCGGCGCTCTCGATCCAGAAAAACATGAAGCAGACGATCGAGGGCCGCAAGATCGGCATCCTGATCGCCGACGGCAGTGACGCTCACGCCCTGCAATCCCTGGTGAACTCGATCGAGGATGCGAATGCCACGGCTTTCGTCGTAGCTCCGAAGGTCGGGAAGGCGAGGCTTTCGGACGGCAGCACGATCAAGGCCGATGGCCAGCTCGCCGGTTCCCCGTCGCAGATATTCGATGCGGTCGCGGTTCTCCTGTCCGGTGAGGGCACCGGGATACTGCTGAAGGAAGGTGCCGCCGTGCAATGGGTGATGAATGCCTTCGTGCATCTGAAGGCGATCGGCCACACGCCGGAAGCCCTGCCCCTGCTTCAGAGGGCCGGCGTCGAACCCGACGAAGGTGTCGTCGCGTTGGACGGCGCTTTCTTCGAGGCCGCCGCCAAGCGCTACTGGTACCGCGAGCCGAATGTGCGCATGCTGGCATAGATGTGTCGCGCCGCGGAGCGCTTCCTGCCATGGACAAGTGCCGGGACGCCACGTCAAATCACCTTCTCCCCCGGGGGAGAAGGTGCCCGAAGGGCGGATGAGCGGCCGCTCCCTCGAGCCTTGCGGTAGGCGACGCACAAGCAGCCAATGGAGCTAGCTCGTTTTCTCCCTCGGCCGCACCATCCACGCATAGGCAGCACCCGCCAACAGCAGCACGCAGGTGCCGAGAAAGACCGCCCGCATGCCGATATGCCCGCCCACGAAGCCGCCGAGCACGGGGCCTGCGACCTGGCCGACATATTGCGTCGAGATGGAGTAGCCGAGTATGCTGCCTGCGGCACTGTCCGGCACGCTGTGGCGGATGACGGCGGTGATGCAGGGCAACAGCCCGCCGAGCGCAATTCCCATCAGCAAGCGCAGCGCAATCAGCTGCCACGAATTGGTGACGAAGGCCTGCGGGATCAGGAGCAGCGCCGCAACAGCAAGCGCACCCGCAATCACCGGCCAATGCCCGATCCTGTCGGCGAGCTTGCCGAGGCGCGACGCCGAAAGGATGCTGCCGAGTGCTGTCGCCGACATGACGATGCCGGCGGTCATCGTTACGCGTCCCTGGTCTTCGACCAGTTGCGCCACGTAGACGGTTATGATCGGTTCGATCGACATGTTGGCGAGCATCAGAAGCAGGCCGGTCGCCAGCATCGCGACCACCGGGCCCTTGTCTGGTATCGCGCGCCAGCCGCCGCTTGCCTTCGCCGCTTGTCTGCGCGCAGGGGACTTCTCCTCCTTGATCAGGAAGGTGGTCGTCAGGAAGGCGAGGAAGATGACGCCGCCCGCCGCCAGGAACGTGCCGCGGATGCCGATGATGGGCGGCAGCGCCCCGCCGATCAGCGGTCCGACGAGATTGCCCGCCATGATGCCCGACGACAGCACGCCGAGTGCCCAGGCCGAGCGGTCCTTCGGCGTCTGCGTCGCGACCAGCACCATGGAGCCCGAGGCGTAGCCGCCTGCAAGTCCGACGAAGAGCCGGAGCGCCACCAGCTGCCAGACGTTCTCCGCCATGCCCATCAGCGAGATTGCGATCGTCATGCCGAGGCTGGCGCGCACCAGCATCAGCTTTCGCCCGTAGATATCGCCGAGCCGGCCCCAGAGCGGCGCGACGAGCGCGGCGGCAAAGAAGGTCGCGCCATAGGCGATGCCCGACCACTGCACGATCGCGGCATGCTCGCTGACGCCGAGTTCCGCGACATAGAGCGGCAGGAAGGGGAGCAGCAGCGTCATTGCCACGATGGTGGTGAAGGAGCCGGTCAGCGAAATCGCGAGGTTTCGTTTCCAGTAGGCGGACCCGGCCGCCGCATCTGCCGCGTCCATCTGCGTCTCTGTCATGTCGGGATCTCTATGGGTACCGGTTTGGAAGAAGCGGAAACTTACGCCCCGCCGGCTCCGGTGCCAAGGACGGATCGGGCTTGAACCGTCCGGCAATTTGCGTTTCGCCCTATTTCTTGTTATAAACTGATTGCAATTCGCAATCTGATTTCAAAAGGAGAGCGGCAATGACCGCAACGACCCGCGAAGACACCGTGCGGGGCCTTTACAAAGCCTATGTCGAAGGCCGTAAGGGTATCGTCGGCGGCATGCTGAGCGAGGATTTCACCTTCTCGAGCCCGCGTGACGATCATATCGACCGCAACGCCTATTTCGACCGCTGCTGGCCGGAACCGCCGTTCTTTCGCGGCATGGAGATCGAATTCCTGGCGATCGACGGCGACGAGGCCGTCGTCCGCTACCGCGCCGAAAAAGCTGACGGCACCGCCTTCCGTAACATGGAGGCGCTGCGCTTCAAGGACGGCAAGCTTGCGTCGGTGGAGGTCTATTTCGGGCGTGAGGTTGTCTGACCGCATTTGCCTTGGTCAAGGTGGGCTGGGCAGTCGGCAGCCTCGTGTTGCACAACAGGCAAACGCGGCCTAAACTGATGGGTTGGATCGGCCCTCAGCGGCAATGGTTTCTTCAGAGCTCTCCGGTGCCCGGGAGCAGGTTGTATCTGCGGTCGCAAGATATGGCCGTGATAATCAACATCGCCTGACTGGTAGCGCCGCGTTGTCAGCCCGAGCCAGGCGCCAACCGAACGCAAAGTTCGGAGGTTTTCTAGCATTGATCGAGGCTTATTTCGGCAACAGCGACCCATAGAATCTTAGGGCTCGCGCTAAAATCGGAAGTGCCGACCGTCGTGTAGTTGATCATGCGCCATTCGTCCCTAGAAAAACCGGATCGCCGACGTCGAGATGATGACGAGCGAGACGGCGATCATCAAGGGCCTCACCGGCAGGCGCTTGACGAGCATCGCGCCGAGCGGCGCGGCGATCACGCCGCCAACGATGAGGCCGACAGCCGAACGCAGTTCCGACCAGCCGAGCGTCAGAACGAAGGTAAGCGAGATGGTGAGCGTCACCGCGAATTCCGTAAGGCTGGTAGAGCCGATTACCTTCTTCGGATCGTGCCCGCGACTGACCAGCGTGCTGGTGACGATCGGCCCCCAACCGCCGCCGCCGATCGCATCGAGCACGCCGCCGCATAGCCCGGCCGGCGGCACGATCCAGTCCTTGACGTCGCGCGGCCAGTGCGGCTGGAATGCCTTGAAGAGGATGACGAGGCCGATGGCGATCAGATAGGCCGAAACGAAGGGCTCGATCGCCTTGCCTTCGACAGTGGCGAGGATATAGGCTCCGACCGCCCCGCCGATCATCCCTGCCGGCGCCAGACGCGCCACGAGTTTCCAGTCGACATTGCGGTGATAGACATGCGATGCGCCTGATGCTGCGGTCGTGAAGATCTCCGCCACATGTGTCATCGCGCTGGCATTGGCGACCGGCACGCCAAGCGCCAGCAGGCTCGTCGTCGAAAGCACCCCGAACGCCATGCCGAGCGCGCCATCGACGATTTGCGCGCAGAAACCGACCAGCACGAAAAAGAAGAAATCAAGCGTCATTGAACTCCCCGAGCTGGCGGCTTCGCAAGGGAACACGCAAAAGGCGAGAAAAGTTCCTTTCGCAATGTCCGGCAAATTGCTTGCTTCAGGCGCCAAGTTTCGCGCGATAACGCCTTTGGAGCAATGGAAGAATCGTATGTGGCTGAAGCGGTCGAAGCGTTCACCAAGCGCTGGCAGGGCCAGGAAGGCGGCCAGTAAAGACCGCTCTTCCTGACGGATCTTTGCGGCCTGGGCCTGCCGCAGGGCGATCCCGCCTCCACGGCCACCGAACGGCTACGTCTTCGAAAAGGTCATGCGCGAAACAAGAGGGCTCGGTCTTCAGTAAGCGCATCGCTCTTTACAAGCGCGACTGCTTCATTCTCGAAGCCAAAAGAAGCTCGCCGGCCATCAGGATGCGCCGACGCTGCTGCGGCATCGCTTGAGGCCTCTGCCGCAGTCGCAAAAGAACTTGGCACGAGGGCGGGCAGCATTGGCGGCGGGTAACTAACGACGTGATGACCCGTCGCGCTGATTGCGGGTTCATCCCCGAGGGTTTCACCAGACCAAAGCTGCAATGGTTGCAGAAAATAGAAGGAAGAGGCTCTCTTTCACGCCGCGAGATGAGTTGCCTTGGCGCATGGATTCGACTTGTGGCATTTTGCTACAATATTTTGCGCTTAACCATATCGCTTAGGCTTTCGTTCATCCTCCCGCATCAGTTTGCGCCCCGGTGGCTGGGAACCAACCATTGAGGATCGGAAGCTATGACCCATGCACTCGTGCTTTTCTCGGCCGTAACCGCGATCGTCGTATCGATATCGGCGATCGGCAGTCAGCCGGCGCCGAACAATTCGAAATGGCCGGAAATCCATCCGGCGAAGACCTCGCGCGTTCTGCCCGCGCCTGAGCGTTGATGAACGGGCAGTTCATTATCGGTTCAGGACCGCACGGCTAAATCTCGCTTCGGCTGGATTTATGGAGACTCGCAATGAAGATTATCTCGCTGGCAGCAGCGCTCGTTATCGGAGGCCTTTCGGCAGTTTCCGCCGAAGCGATGCCGATGGCGCCGGCGCGTGCCGATACCGCCGCCCCGTCTGCGATCACGAAAGTCGATTATGCCTGCGGGCCCGGATGGCGCCTGAACCGCTGGGGCGAATGCCGCCCGCGCTTCCACCGTCCGCCGCCGCCGCGCTACTGGCATCGCCCGTCGCCACGTTGGGGCTGGGGCTGGGAGCGCCCGCGCCATCGACGCGACCGCGACTGGGGCCGCTACGACCGTTATGACCGCTATGAGCGCAGCAGCTTTTGAGCGGCGCAGCGATCGGTAGACGCTGAGATTGACGAAGCCGGGACGAAATGTCGCCCCGGCTTTATTTTGCTTTCCGGGTTGCCACCTTCTCCGGCGTCGTCGCTAGCGCGAATTTCTTGATTTCCTCCGGCGTCAGATAGTAGAGCCGGTCGGGTGGCGTCTCCATCGCATGCAGCCAGAGGCCGGGCTTGATGCCCATGTCGCCGAGATGGCGGGTGACGCCGGCGGTCGTGCGCTGCGCCTCCGACATGGCGCGCTCCGGCGAAAGCTTCTCCTTCGAGCCGTTGAAGACCTGATGCACGCCGATGACGGCGCCGTCCTCGGCCTCTCGGGTCACGCCGCCGGCCATGATGATCGGGCAGGACGAGGCGCAGAGCGCGCCGCTTGCCACCCTGGTACCGATCTTCCGTTCGCGAATGAGCTTCGACATCGCCAGCGCATCGCCGACGGCGCCGCCCGGCGAATCCAAAGAAACGGTCTTCACATATTCGCCGCGCGCCGCAATCTCCTGTTCGAAGCGGGCGGCAGCGCCGAGCTCGATTGCCCCCTGCGCCAGAAGCACACCGCCCGGCTGTAGCTCGAAACGGATCGGCTGCTTGAGCAGCTCGATGCTGGTCGTGATCTCGGAAGGTGGCGCCTGCGGTCCACCCTCCGTCAATGCCGGCGGCAGCACCGGCATGGTCTCCGGCTGTGCCGGATCGAAGCCCGGCAGCTCGGCGTTGGCGGCGCTGATCTCGCGCCAGTCGATGACCGCAAGCACGATCGCAGCGGCAAGCAGGGCGTGGAAGGCGTGCCGTATCAGCGTGCCGTCCTCTGTGGAAAGCAAGTAATCCTTCAGCCGCTGCCCTGCCGTTTCCAGCCTCATACAGGCGGCCCCTTCCTCGGTCCCTTCCCGGAGAGATCGAAGCTCGCAATGTTCGATTGGTCCGGCGTTTCCGTTTTCTCTGCCTGAGTGAGCGCGGCTTCGAGATCGACGCCGCGCTGCTGGACGGCCCGCTGCACCTCCAGCGCCTGCAGAAGCTCCGCCGCGGTGATCCGCTCGGCAAATGGCAGGCGCTGTTCCTGGCGCCGCAGCGTCGAGTGGACGATCGACAGCATGAAGACCAGCACCGCCGGCAGGATATCGATCGAGATTGCGCCGGCCCAGCTCGGGATGAAGTCGGAAGCATAGCGCAACACCGCTTCGGCAGAGGAGAGGGGCACGAACCGCCGCTCGGCGACCGGTTCGCGCGAAAGGATCTGGTCGGCTGCCTGCGACAGCACCTTGGATTGCGCCGCAACCGAGGAGCGGATCGTCTCCATGACCTGATCCTGCCGGTTGGCGAGATCGACCTCGCGGCCGTCGGCGACGGGGGCGATGAAGCCGAGCGAAAGGTCTTCGGCCGCACGCTTTACCGAAGGGGCGATGGATGTCTGCTCCAGCGAGGTGATGACGCCGGAAAGCCCGACGGCTTCGGCGGCGAATTGGTCGGCGCGCGGATCGATCGCGCCGGGGGCCGAAACCAGCGTACGCATCGTTTCCAGGTGCTTGCGGCCCTCGTCGAAGAGCGAGGTGACCCGTTCGCGAGAGGCATTGATGCCGTTTTCGAGCTCCGTCAGCTGCGAGGCCATCTGCGAGAGAAGCTGCACGACGCTGCCTGCGCCGGTCGTGCCCGTCAGCGCGCCGGTTTCCCGCTCCTGGTCGGCCAGCCGCTCGAAGCGCTCCTGCGTGCGCTGGATGTCCGGCAGCAGGCTCTGGGCCGCAAGCGCGTTCTGATGCGCCTTGTCGAGGTCGGCGGTGTAATCCTCCAGCGTCTCGGCAAGATGCTGTTCGAGTGCGGCCGATCCTGCAAGGGCAGCCGCATTCAGCCAGCTCGACATGGCGATGATCATCGCGCAGCCGAGCGCCATGACGCCGAGCATCGCGCCGCGTCCTGCCGCACCCGTCACATGCGGATAGAAGCGCGCCATATAGGTCCAGAAGGCATAGATCGCCACCGAAACCGCGCTGGAATAGATGAGGGCGGCGAAGAACACGGCCGTTGCCGAACCGTCGAGGATGCTGCGCACGCCGAGATAGGTGTAGACGCCCGACGCGAGCGCCAGAACGGCGAGCGCGAAACGCGTCATTGTTTCGACGGCGTCGATGCCGTCCTGCAGGCGATGGGATGCGCCGAGCGCCATGGCTTTCCTCCCGGTGGTATTCTCTTAAGAAACCATTAAAATCCCGGCGAAAACAAGGCCCGCAAAAGCAGCGGATCGCTTACGCCGCAGGAGGTACGCCCGGGCAGGCGCCGCACCTTACTCTTCCGGCAGCAGGTTGAGCGTCTGCGTGTCCAGTTCGCTGCCGATTTCCGCGCCTTTCGATTGCTTGTCGTAGACACAGATATGGGTGACGAAGCCGTTGGCGCCTTTCGGCCTGCCGGTGACCAGCGCCAGCCCATAATGCGCGCTGCCGATCGGATCGACGACGGCCCTTGCATCCGCGATGGATCCGGCCGCCGCTTGCCTGCACTTGGCCTCCACATCCGCGGCAAATTCCTTCCATGCCTCGTCGGAGGAGGCAAGTGCACTACCTGCCGTCATAAAAAGGAGGATCGTTGCGTAAAGGCGGATATTATTCCTCTGCATCTTGGTTTCCTTGGGCGTGGTGTCTGCCGCAAGCGCGGTTATATGCCGATGATGGGCGATTTTTGTCACCGAAGCCAGGCCTGCAGGCGAGGCAAATTTTCCTCGCAGGCGGCCGATTTTTGATGCTTCCACCGTTGCCTCCCTACGTTTCCGCTCCTATGTTCCGCCTCACCTGCCGATCCCGCAATCTTTTGCCAAGAGGAGATCTACAATGGCTTTCGAATTGCCCGCACTCCCGTACGACTACGAAGCTCTCGCACCTTTCATGTCGAAGGAGACGCTGGAGTTCCACCACGACAAGCACCACAAGGCTTACGTCGACAACGGCAACAAGCTGGCGGCTGAAGCGGGCCTGGCCGATCTCTCGCTCGAAGAGGTCGTGAAGAAGTCCTTCGGCACCAATGCCGGCCTCTTCAACAACGCGGCCCAGCACTACAACCACGTCCATTTCTGGAAGTGGATGAAGAAGGGCGGCGGCGGCAACAAGCTGCCGGGCAAGCTGGAAGCGGCGTTCAGCTCCGACCTAGGCGGCTATGACAAGTTCAAGGCCGATTTCGCCAATGCCGGCGCCACGCAGTTCGGCTCGGGCTGGGCCTGGGTTTCCGTCAAGAACGGCAAGCTCGAAATCTCCAAGACCCCGAACGGTGAAAACCCGCTCGTGCACGGCGCCACCCCGATCCTCGGCGTCGATGTCTGGGAGCATTCCTACTACATCGACTACCGCAACGCCCGCCCGAAGTACCTGGAAGCCTTCATCGACAGCCTGATCAACTGGGACTACGTCCTGGAGCGCTACGAAGCCGCCACTAAGTAAGCGGTCTATTGCGTTGAAATCCAGCACCCGGCGCCTTGAAACGCCGGGTGTTTTCGTTTCCGCTCCCTGTCACGGCCCTGTCATCCGACGCTCCTAAAGCAACCGCCATGCCTTCCTCGGACACTCTCCTTTTCCGCTTCGGCATCATTGCCGACCCGCAATATGCAGCGATCGCGCCGAATGCCGCGATGGACCGCTATTATGCCAACAGCCTCGCGAAGCTCGCCGAAGCGATCGAGGTTTTTAACGGCGAGGAGCTGAGCTTCGTGATGACGCTCGGCGATCTCATCGACGGGATTTGGGAGAGCTTCGACGATATCCTGCCGGTCTACGAAAAGCTCCGCCACGAAAACCTCTTCCTGCTCGGCAATCACGATTTCGCGGTCCCGGCGGAGCATCTTGCCTCTGTTTCCGCGCGCGTCGGTCTGCCGTCGCCCTATTACGCCTTCTCGTGCCGTGGCTGGCGTTTCGTCGTTTTGAACGGCAACGAAGTCAGCACGTCCGCGCCGCCGGAAGGGCATCCATACCGCGAACTCGCAGCCGAGCGTCTGGCGGCGTTGGCGGCAACGGGCGCGATCAACGCCCATCGCTGGAATGCATCACTGAGCGACGAGCAGTTCGCATGGCTTGCGGCCCAACTGGATGCGGCAGAAGCCGCCCGCGAGCGTGTAATCGTGATGAACCACTATCCCGTCTATCCGCCGAACGAGCACGACATGTGGGATCGGGAACGCATCATCGATCTCATCTCCGGCCATGACAACGCCGTTGCCTATTTCTGCGGCCACAACCACGTCGGCAACTACGGCAAGACCGGCGGCTGCCACTTCGTCAATTTCAAGGGGATGGTCGACACCGAAACGGAAAACACCTTCGCCATCGTCGAGGTCTTCGAAGGCCGCCTCGAAATCCGCGGTTTCGGCCGCGAGGAAAGCCGCACGCTGGCGCTGTAGAGCCGCCATCGTTATCCCCCGGATGGAACCGATGCTGCTCCTGAAAAGTTAGGCATGAGACCCTTCAGGAGGCCATACAGATGTTCCAGGCTCTTGAAATACTGACTGTTCTCATCGTCGCCGTCGCGATGGCACTGGCCCTTGCCCATGCGCTTGAGCTGCCGGGCAAGATGCGGCTTTCGAAGGAGCAGTACCTTGCCGTGCAGCCCATCTATTATCCCGGCTTTACCTTCGGCGGCGTCGCCGAGCCGCTCGGCCTGATCATGATCCTGGCGCTGATCGTGCTGACGCCGCCCTTCAGCGGCACCTATTGGCTGACCGCCGGCGCTTTCGTGGCGCTGCTCGCCATGCATGCGATCTATTGGATCGTGACGCATCCGGTAAACAATTTCTGGCTTAAGGAAAATCAGCCGGAAGGAGCCGGGAAACGCTTTTTCGGCTTCAGGTCCCATCGGGACGCCGAAGCGCCGGACTGGACCGTCCTGCGCGACCGCTGGGAGCGCTCCCACCTTCTGCGCGCCGTCTTCGGCCTGGTCAGCCTGATCCTGCTCGTCGCCGCCGTCGCCGCCTGACACATCGCCGGGCAGAGCCCTGCCGTGTTCAGCGTTAGGATGAGACGGCAAGCGGTCTTTCCGCCCAGCCGTTCATCCATTCTTCGCGCAACCCGTCGCCTTCGCCCCGGAAGAAGGCGCCGGCCGCTTCGCAATGCTCGACGCGGTCGCTGCGGAAATTGCGGATGGCCTGGCGCAGTTCGCACCAGCCGACGATATTGGCGTAGTGTGAATAGTAGATCAGCGCGATCGGGCGGATGGTGCGCTCGGTGGCGCGTCCCAGTTCGTCGCGGTAGTTAAGCGCCAGCTTCTGCTCGTCGCGGATCGCCCGGCGCACCATGCCGAGATCAAAGCCCGCAGGCGGCTGCGCGACGGTGCCCCAGGCAAAGAGCGCCTTGTTCTCCATCGCCTGGCGAAGCGGTACCGGCACCGCGCCTGCGATCTTCTGGTTCACCCGCTTTGCCGCCTGCTTCAGCTCCGCGTCGCCGGTGCGCTCCAAAAGCGCCAGCGACAACACGATCGCCTCCAACTCCTCGATAGAAAACATCAGCGGCGGCAGGTCGAAGCCGGGGCGCATGATATAGCCGATGCCGCGCCCGCCCTCGATCGGTACGTGCATCGCCTGCAGTGCGGCGATATCGCGATAGATGGAGCGCACCGTCACTTCCAGCGCGTCCGCCATCGCCTGCGCCGTCACCGGTTTCTTTGCCAACCGCAGGATCTGGATGATCTCGAAAAGGCGTGACGCCTTGCGCATTTTGCCGGTTTCCTCCAAGGCTCCTGACAATACACTGTCAGTTGGGCTTTGGTATAGCACTGCCTATCGAATTGAAATCAAAGGCGGTCCGCCAAAATGGCCGCCGGCTCGAAGGCAGACAACTGACATGACTTATACGGAAAACCTCTGGCTCTACTTCACCCTTCTCTTCGGCATCATCATCGTGCCGGGCATGGACATGCTCTTCGTGCTCGCCAATTCCCTGACCGGCGGCAGGAGCCGCGGTATGGCGGCAACGGCAGGCATCATGGCGGGCGGCGCGGTGCATTCGCTCTATGGCGCAATCGGCGTTGGCATCCTCGCGAGCCTGCTTCCTTCGCTCTTCAACCCGCTGCTTTTCCTGGGCGCTGCCTACATGATCTGGATCGGCTTCACGCTGATCCGCAGCTCGATCACGGTGGATACGGTCGGCGAGGGGAGCCTGCGCTCCGGCTGGCGCGCCTTCCGGCAGGGCGCGATCACCTGCCTCATCAATCCGAAGGCCTACCTCTTCATGCTCGCCGTCTATCCGCAGTTCCTCAAACCCGTCTACGGGCCGATCTGGCTGCAGGGCCTTATCATGGGCGCCATGACGCTCGCGACCCAATTCGCGATCTACGGCGCAGTGGCGCTCACCGCCTCGCGAAGCCGAACGCTGCTGATCTCCAATCCCGGCGCTACCATCATCGTCGGCCGCGCCGCCGGAGCACTGCTGATCGCCGTCTCGCTGCTGACTGCCTGGCATGGCTGGAAGGCGGTGGCATAGTGCGAGGAGCAGATAGGTAGCGAGACTTTGCCGAGCGCATCTTATTCTTGTGCCTGTCACGGAAATCCAGCCACGGCGCGGACGCGCCGTGAATGACTCCTCCTTCTTAAAACGAGTCTCCCGCGCCATGGACATGGTGCTGCTGGAACCCTGCGACAGGCACAGGGATGAGGATTGCGGGTGCATTACCATTTTGAATTCCTTGTCATATCACCCACTTGTTACTTCGCGCCCCGTATAAATTTGCCATCATGCGGCCGCGAATATCAGGCGCCGGGCTCGGAGAGACCTCGGTATCGAGAGGAGTGGACATATGAATTTCAAAACAGTTGCGGCGGCTGTGCTCGTTGTCGGCATGGGGGTGACGGCGGTCTTCGCGCAGCAGGAGGGCACGCATGAAGCGCGCGAAGCGCTGATGAAGAAGGTCGGCGGCTCGGCCGGCGCCATGACGGCAATCGCCAAGGGCGAGAAGCCCTATGATGCCGAGGTGGTGAAGGCAGCGCTGACGACGATCTCTCAAACCGCCAAGGTCTTCCCCGACCAGTTCAAGCCGGGCACGGAAACCGGCGACAAGGCGGCGAGCCCGAAGATCTGGGAAAACATGGATGATTTCAAGGCGCGCGCCGCAAAGCTGAGTAGCGACGCCGAGAAGATCCTCGCGCAGCTTCCGGCCGACGCTGCCGGTGTCGGCGGCGCGTTGAAAACGCTCGGTGCCAATTGCGGCGGCTGTCATGAGAATTACCGCATAAAGACGGATTAAGCGCTCGCCGTCCCCATCCGAATCCATCGGTTCGCGCCTGCCTTGCCGGAGGTGTGCACCGGTTTATCTTAGACCGTTGCAGTCGCTGAAAAGGGGAGCAGCATGGTCCGCAGGTTCATCCGGTTTGTGCTCTGTCTTGTCGGCATTGTCGCCCTCGGCGGTGCGGCCTTTTATTTCGTCACCGCGCCGAACCCGCTGCCGGAAAGCCATTGGGCCAATCTCGGCACGCCGGATGTGACGAACGGCGAAACGGTGTTCTGGGCGGGCGGCTGCGTCGGCTGTCATGCCGCTCCCGGTTCCGAAGGCGATGCCAAGCTCACGCTATCCGGCGGTCTTGCGCTGAAGAGCCCCTTCGGCACTTTCCATGTTCCGAATATCTCGCCGGACGAGAAGGCGGGCATCGGCTCCTGGACGCTCGCCGAATTCGGCAATGCCATGAAGCGCGGCATCACCCCCGGCGGCCAGCACCTCTACCCGTCCTTCCCCTATGGCTCCTATGCGCGCATGAGCGACAAGGACGTCAACGATCTTTTCGGCTACATCAAGACGTTGCCCAAGAGCGGCAATGTCGCGCCGCCGCACCAACTGCCGTTCCCCTATGATATCCGGCTCGCACTTGGCGGCTGGAAGCTCCTCTATTTCAACGACGCGCCCCGTATCGTGCTCGCCAACGCCGACGACAAGCTGAAGCGCGGCCGGTATCTCGTCGAGGGCCCGGGCCATTGCGGCGAATGCCATACGCCGCGTGACGCGCTCGGCGGCTTCGAGCCTGATATGTGGCTCGCAGGCGCTCCGAATCCGGAAGGCCGTGGTCGTATCCCGAACATCACCCCGGGCTCCAAGGACATCAGTTCCTGGAGCGAGGCCGATATCACCAACTACCTCGAAACCGGCTTTACCCCGGACTTCGACACCGCCGGCGGCTCGATGGCCGAGGTCCAGAGGAGTCTCGCGCATCTGCCGAAAAGCGATCTCGAAGCGATCGCCGCGTATTTGAAGGCGGTGCCGAGCCGATGATGCGAGATCCATGCCCGCGCGGCCACGGCCGCGGAGCTTGCCGGCAAGAGCCTCAACCAATGGGCGGAAGTGATACTGTCGAGAGCGGCCGGAAAGCCGGCCGCCTGAGCCTCACGCAGCCTTCGGCTGGTGCTCTGCGCCAAACATCAAAAGATACTGGTCGAGATCCTCGTTGCGGAAGTCGAGCGCCCGGTAGATTTCGGCGGCAAAGGTGGTCGGGGCGGAACCGGGGGCGGTCACCAGCATCCCATCGCGCACCGCCGCCGGCGCGTCCTTGTAATGCGCATGCCCGGAATAGCCGGGCAGGTCGGCGATGAAACGCAAGGCATTGCTGGTATGCGCCGCATTGTTCAGCGCGCCCGCCTTGGCAAGCGCCAGCGTTGCGCCGCAGATCCCCGCAACCAGTTTGCCGCGGGCCATAAAATCGGCGATGACGGGCTTTAGATCCGGCGCCTTCTCGGTCTCCCAGATCATGCCGCCGCAAAGCACCAGACCGTCGAACGCCTCCGCCCGCAGCGCTTCGGCCGCCGTATCGGGCGTGACGCGCAGGCCGCCCATGGACCGCACCTCAGCGCCACCGGGCGCCGCCGTCACCACGTCGAAGCCGAATTCGGTGCGGGCGGAAGCCGTCAGCTGCCCGACCTCCCAGTCCGCGAAAGCCTCCGTCAGAACCACAGCAAGCCGTGTCATTTGTCTCTCCCTCGTCCGTTGGAGCGGCAGGCGCTCAAGCCAGCGCCTGCATATAGCGCATGCCGGTGACCGGGCGAGGGGTGAAGTCCATATGCTGATAGAAACGGTGTGCCTGGATGTTTCCGGTCGCCGCACTCACCGAAAGGTAATCGCAGCCGGCATTCCTCGCGGTTTCGCGGGCGCGGTTGACGAGGTGCTGGCCGATGCCGTGGCCGCGATGGCCGTCGCGCACGAAGAGGTGGTGCAGGTCCATGCCACGCTTGCCTTCCTGCGCCCTGTAGAGCGGCACCAGGATGGCGTAACCGATCAGCCCGTCGCCGGTTTCGGCCACTAGCGCCGTGATCCATGGAACCGGGCCGAAAAGGTCGCGTTCCAACTGCTCGGACGTGGTGATCGCCGCATCGCCGTGATGGGCGGCAAGCAGGGCGATCATCTCGTTGAGTGCCGGCAGGTCCCGCGGTTTTGCCGTGCGGATCGTCACCACCGGGGGGCGGATCAATGAAATTTCGCTGTCTTCGATTGCAATCATGGCCTTCGCGTCCTTGTTTGGTATTCTGCCGTCAGGACGCTGCCGATTACAACAAAGCCGCCTGACGGCGGCTTGTTGACAACATGATCTGTCCGGCCGCCCTTTACAGGTACAGCCAAAAATACGTGCTGGTGATGTGCGCGTTGTTGATCATGCGCGATAGATTCTCCAGAACGCGCGATTTGTCAATGGGGCGTCATCATCCGTGGATACTATCTGTTAAGTTGCGTAGTGTGGCGCTGCAGCCTTATGTAGAAAATCCCATAATTCCAGACGAACGCTTTTACGGAGGGGCATCATGCGTTTCGTTTCCAAGGAAGTTGAAGGATATCGCATTTTCGCGGTCACGGGTGTCAACACCGTCTCGTTTGCCGTCGACTACCAAAATGCCGATACGAAAGGCCTGCTCGGTTTCGCGGTCGAGCGTTACGACCCCACGGAAAACCAGCGCTATTTCGTCTATGGCATGAAGGTCTTCGCAAGCGTCATCCCGCAGCCGGACGAGAAAACGGTCGTTACGACCTACGATCACCCGGTGCAAAGTTTCGTCTGGGACGACTTCACGGCAAAGCCGGACCGCCGATACGAATATTTCTTCTATCCGCTGAAAGGCAAGCCGAAGAACATCGACCGCAGCGCGCCGCCGGTGAAGATCGTGGTCAGGACTGAGCCGCTCTTTACGGAGCTTGAGCACGATATCTTCTTCAACCGCGGCGTTGCCAGCAGCCAGGCCTATCAACGCCGCTTCGGCAACGAAAAGCCTGACGATCTGCAGCCGGCAGAGAAGCGTCTTGAAGCGTTGCAATGGCTGAGCCGCGACCTCGACGAGGCGCTTTTCAGGTTCATCGATCAGGCGCGGGCCGGCGACACGCTCCTCGGATGCTTCTACGAATTCCGCTATCTGCCGGTCGCCGAGCGCCTGAAGGCCGCCATCGATCGCGGCGTCGTGGTAAAGCTCATCCTCGACGCGAAGATCAACGAACACACCGACGGCAAGGGCAAGTTCCATCCGAGCTTTCCGCGCGAGGACAACAAGGCTATGGTCAAAGACGCCGGGCTTCCGGCGACGGCGATTGCCCGCTGGCGGGAAAACAATCCGAACAACATCCAGCACAACAAGTTCCTGGTCCTGCTGAAAGGTGCTGCGCAGAAGCCGGCGGAAGTCTGGACAGGATCGACCAACATGTCGCCGGGCGGCATCCACGGGCAGACGAATGTCGGCCATTGGGTGCGCAATGCGAATGTTGCTGCGGCCTTTGAGGCTTACTGGAAGACGCTCGAAAACGATCCGGGCGCAGTTGAGGGAGAAACGAGAGCCGTATCCGATGCCAAGCGCAAGGCCTATCGCGACGCCGTGATGGGGCTGGCGCCGATTCCGGCGGACTGGGAGAATATTCCGAAAGGCGTATCGAGCGTCTTCAGTCCGCGGTCAGGAAGCAAGGTGCTCGACATGTATGTCGACGCGCTCGATTCCTCCACCGATTACGGCGGCATCACGCTTGCGTTCGGCATCGGCAAGAAATTCAAGACGGCGCTGGTCGACAACACGGAAGCCGAGATGCCGCAGCGCCCCGTGATCTTCCTGCTCTTGGAAAAGCAGGACAAGCCCAATCCCCGTGCCAGCGATCCCTTCGTGCCGCTGAATGCGAAACACAACGTCTACCAGGCCTGGGGATCGTTCCTGCGCGATCCGGTCTACCAGTGGACACGGGAAACCAATGCCAGGGCGCTCGGGCTCAACCAGCATGTGGCTTACGTCCACTCGAAATTTCTGCTGAAGGACCCGCTCGGCGCCGACCCGATCGTCGTGTCCGGTTCGGCGAATTTTTCAGAAGCTTCGACCAACGACAACGACGAGAATATGCTGCTGATCCGCGGCAGCGAACGCGTGGCCGACATCTACTTCACCGAGTTCAACCGGCTCTTCAACCACTATTATTTCCGCTCGATCCAGGAGGTCATGGCCGGCCGGAGCGATGGCCAAGCGAATGCCTCGGCCGATACCAGTGCAAGCCTCTTCCTGGACGAGAGCGAGACCCAGGAGTGGCTGAAGAAATACAAGCCCGGCACGCTGCGCTGGAAGCGCGTGCAGGTGTTCACCAAGATGGCGGGTGCAAAGACGTTGTAGCGTTCCGGAACGGACAAAACATTATGCGATGCTTCGCAGCCCAAGCGGCGGGCTCATCAAGCCGGTGGATGGTCGAGGCTGCGCCCTGCGGGCTTGCATCTCAGGATAAGGGCTGATCGCCGGCGCCCGCGGCACGGCCCTCATCCTGAGGTGCCCGAAGGCGAACCCGCAGGGCCTCGAAGGATCACCTCCTCGCACGCCGCCTTGGCGGTATGGATCCGCTGAATGCGTGCCTTTTGCCACCAGCGCCCATCCCATACTCTCGTCATTCCTGTTCCTGCGGCAAGGACAGGAATGAGGGCGGGAAGGATGGGGAAGCGCCAGTCAGCAACGCGGTCTTTGCCGTTCCGCCCGTCGAACATCACATGGAAAGCCAAAGATACGCTTCCCTTTCGCGGTTGCCGCATATACTATAGACCCCTATACTAAAATGGTAGCAGCCCTTGTCGCACACCACCCGTCAGAAGAAAAAGCTCATCGCCCGCGTCAGCCGCCTCAAGGGCCAGCTGGAAGCCGTCGAGCGCGCTCTGGAGGCCGAGCGCCCCTGTGGTGACATCCTGCAGCTGCTGGCCTCGATCCGCGGCGCGCTGAACGGGCTAACCGGCGAGGTGCTGGAGGATCAGCTACACGAGCACGTGCTGCATGCGGCCGACGAGAAGGCCCGCGCCGAGGCGGTCGAGGAAATTTCGCAAGTGCTGCGGACCTACATCCGCTGAAGAGATCGAAGGAGCGCGCGATGAGCACACAAACGCTAGAACACGACCATGTCTTCCTGGGTGCTGGCCATGAGCGCAACGAGCGCCGCGTCTGGTTCGTGATCGCGCTGACGGCGGTGATGATGGTCGTGGAAATCGGCGCCGGCACAATATTCGGCTCCATGGCGCTCGTCGCCGACGGCTGGCACATGTCGACGCATGCCAGTGCGCTTCTGATCTCAGCCGTTGCCTATCTCTATGCCCGCAAGCAGGCCCGCAATCCGCGCTTTACCTTCGGCACCGGCAAGCTAGGCGATCTGGCGGGTTTCGCAAGCGCCATCATTCTTGCCATGATCGCGCTGCTGATGGCCTGGGAGAGCGTCTTGCGCATCGCCAATCCGGTACCCATCAGCTTCACCCAGGCGATCGGCGTTGCCGTCATCGGCTTTGCCGTCAATCTCGTCAGCGCCTGGCTGTTGAAGGATAGCGGCCATCACCACGGGCACGGTCCCCATCATCACCACGGCGATCATGCGCATCACGATCACGGCGACCGTCCCCACCAGGGCGGGACCATCGACAACAACATGCGCGCCGCCTACACCCATGTCCTCGCCGATGCGCTGACCTCCGTGCTCGCGATTGCGGCCCTTTCCTTCGGCAGCCTTTACGGCTGGCTCTGGCTCGATCCGCTGATGGGCATCGTCGGCGGCCTCATCATCGCGCAATGGTCCTGGGGCCTGATGAAGTCCTCCGGCCGCGTGCTGCTCGATGCGATCGCGGACGGCGAGGAGCTGCCAGGCGAAATCCGCAAGGTGATCGAAACCGGCAGCGACCGCATCACGGACCTGCATGTCTGGCAGCTCGGCCCCGGCCATCACGCCGCGATCGTCGCCGTCGCGACGTCCGAGCCGCGCGAGCCTGCTTTCTACAAGGCGAAGCTCGAAAGCCTGGACGAGCTCTCGCACGTGACCGTCGAGGTCACGCAATTGCAGGCGGCCTGACGACGCCGCAAAGGCGACGACAAGGCGCCACAATCGCGGCCTAGCTCTTTGGCTTGTTGATTCAGCCGGAGTGATTTCATGAATGACTTTTCAATCCATCGCCGCACGATCTTGAAGACCGCGATGCTCTTTCCCGCACTTTCCCTTGCCTCGTTCGCCCGCGCCTCCGAAACCGATGACGACATTGAGCGCCGGTTGGCGGAGCTTGAAAACCGCACCGGCGGCAGGCTGGGCGTTTCCGTCATCGACACCGAAACAAAAGTCACGCTCGGCTATCGCGAAACCGAACGCTTCCCCATGTGCAGCACCTTCAAGGTGCTCGCCTCGGCCATGGTGCTTTCGCGCGTCGACAAGGGCGAGGAGAATCTCGAGCGTCGCGTGATCTATGACCAGGACAAGCTCGTCTCCTATTCGCCGGAAACGGAAAAACACGTCGGCGGGGAGGGGATGAGCGTCGGCGACCTTTGCAAGGCGGCAATTACGCTGAGCGACAATACCGCCGGCAACCTGTTGCTTGAAAGCGTCGGAGGCCCGAGGGCGCTCACCAAATGGCTTCGCTCGATCGGCGACCGCGCGACCCGCCTCGATCGCTGGGAGACGGCGCTGAACGAAGGCAAGAAAGGCGATCCGCGCGACACGACGACCCCGGACGCGATGCTCGACACGCTCGGCAACCTCGCGCTCGGCTCGGTGCTGTCCGAGCCCTCACGCGAAAAGCTGATCGAATGGATGCTGGCGAACACCACCGGCGATGCACGTCTTCGCGCCGGTCTGCCGGGAGCCTGGAAGGTGGGCGACAAGACCGGCACTGGCGACAATGGCACCGCTGCAGACATCGCCATCATCTGGCCGAAGGGCCGCGGCCCGATCCTCGTGACGGCCTATATCGCCGAGGCGACGGCGCCGGTGAAGGAGTTAAACCTCGTCTTTGCCGAAGTCGCGAAGATCGTCGCGGGCATGGCGCGATAATCAGCAAATTCAAAAGCATGCGGCGGAGATATGAATCTCCCCCGCATCGTCTTGAATCATTTTGCGAACTTAGGCGGTCTGTTCGCCTTGGGTGTCGGCCGCCTGAGACCCGGAAGCGGTGCCCTCGGTATCGTCTCGGTGATGCCGGGAAGCTCGTTTGATCGCCTCGGCAATCTGCTTTTCGCTTGCGTCGCGTTCCTCAGGCTGTGTGGCGGCAAGGTCATCCTCGCGTATACCGGGTTCCTTGAAAACGCGCTTGCGGTTAATCGCGTCCGGCGTCTTGCTGGCATAGTCGTGCAACCCGTCCACCAACTCGGCATGGTGTTTCTTGGGCGGCGAGATCGGCTTCGGTTTCCTCGGCAATCGTCGTGTCTCCCGGCGGGCTGCATCGCCCACATGGCGCTGGAAATGGAAGGCCCTGTATTGCTCAGCTGCAGTCAACCGCCGCTCTCGCTTGGCGCGCTGCTCTCCGGCGAGGTTATTGGGACTGAAAAGCCTTCAAATGTTTCCCCCGATCTCCATGAAAAGACTCACTTAAAGATTGCAGGCAGACCATGGCGGCAATACACGCCGCAAGGCTTTTGCTTCAATTTCAGGTCGTGCTTGAGGAGGCGGCGTTTAAATTTTGCCGCTTGAAGTGGAGGCCGCATTATAGCGGCGCCCAACGCCGGTAACGCCTACGGCAGCGTATAAGCGATCACGTAATCGCCGGGCTTCGTCCCCACCGACCCATGCCCGCCGGCAACCATGACGACATATTGCTTGTTGTCGCTGGCCGTATAGGTCATCGGCGTTGCCTGACCGCCGGCTGGGAGACGCGCTTGCCAGAGCTGGTTGCCGTTGGTGGCGTCGTAGGCGCGCAGGTAGTTGTCGACGGCAGCGCCGAGGAAGGCGAGGCCGCCCTTGGTGAGTATCGGCCCGCCGATACCCGGCACGCCGACCTTGAAGGGTAGCGGCAGCGGCGTCATGTCATGCACGGTGCCGTTCTTGTGCATATAGGCGATCTTGCCGGTCCGGAGATCGACGCCCGCGACATAGCCCCATGGCGGCGCCTGGCAGGGGATTTGGAGCGGGCCGAGGAGCGGTCCCATGAACACGCCGTAGGGCGCCCCGTCATTGCGGTTCAGGCCCTGCTCGCTGCCCTTTTCGTCCTGTCCGCGCGGGGGAATCTCGGCGGCCGGAACGAGCCTCGAGGTGAAGGCGAGATAAGTCGGCATGCCGAACATGATCTGCCGCTCCGGATCGACCGCGACGCTGCCCCAGTTGAAGGTGCCGAAATTGCCCGGATAGACGATCGTTCCCTCCACCGAAGGTGGCGTATAGCGGCCCTCGTATTTGTAGCGGTGAAAGGCGATGCGACAGGCGAGCTGATCGATGAGCGTGATCCCCCACATGTCCTTTTCCTTCAGCGGATCGGGCGAGAAGCTGAGGTCGGAGATCGGCTGCGTGGGCGCCGTATGGTCCTCGGGGATCGCGCCGCCCGGCGCCGGGATTTCCTTGAAGGGAATGATCGCCTCGCCGTTGCGCCGGTCGAGCACGTAGATGTCGCCCTGCTTCGTCGGGGCGACGAGAGCCGGAACGACGCTGCCGTCCGGCTTCGTCATGTCGAAGAGCACGGGCTGCGCCGGCACGTCCATATCCCAGAGGTCGTGGTGGACGAACTGCTGCACCCATTTCAGCTGGCCCGTATTGATGTCGAGCGCCACGACGGAGGAGGAGAACTTTTCGACATTGGCGCTACGGTTCATGCCGAGCTGGTCCGGCACCTGGTTGCCGAGCGGGATATAGACGGAGCCAAGCCCTTCATCGACACTGAAGACGGACCAGCTGTTCGGCGAGTTGGTGACGTAGGTCTGGCCTTCGGGCAGGGGTGCGGTCTGATCCGGATTGCCGGAATCCCAGTTCCAGAGAAGCGCGCCGGTGTTGATGTCGAAGGCGCGGATGACGCCGGATTGCTCCTGGGTCGAATAGTTGTCGTTGACAGCCCCGCCGATGATAAGCTTCCCGGCGACCGCGACCGGCGGCGAGGTGGAGTAATAATAGCCGGCCGGCTTGTATTTCATGCCGGTCTCCAGATGCAGCACGCCCTTGTCGGCAAAGCTTTCGCAGATTTTGCCGTCGGCTGCATCGAGCGCGATCAGCCGCGCATCGGACGTCGGAAGATAGACCCGTGCGGCGCAGGGCTGGCCGGCCGCGACGGCCGGATCGGCATAGTATGTCACGCCGCGGCAGGTCTGGTGCTGCCGGTCCGGGTTCATGCCGGAATTGGCGTCGTATTTCCATTTCTCCTTCCCGGTCTTGGCGTCGAGCGCGATCGCCCAGTTGTGCGGTGTGCAGAGATAGAGCGTGTCGGCGACTTTGAGCGGCGTCACCTGATAGGTCGTCTCGCCGATATCGTCAGGCCGCTTTACGTCGCCGGTCTGGTACTCCCAGGCGACCTTCAAATCCTTCACATTGTCCTTGTTGATCTGGTCGAGCGGCGAATACCGCTGGCCGAAAGGCGTGCGGCCATATTGATGCCACTCGCCGTCCGGCACATTGCCGCCGAAGGGCGGCGCGGCCGCCACGACCTCGTTGGGAAGATCGCCGGCAAGATCATGCGGATCGGTCGTCATCGAATAACCGGCAACGAGAATGGCGATGATCACCGGCACGGCGAGCGGCCAGGGATTGGCAGGGTAGGGAAGGCCGCTCGGGCTCGAAAACCCGAGCGGCCTTCGGATCCACGGCGTCAATAGCCAAAGCCCGAGCAGAATGATCAAGCCGCCGCGCGGCCCGAGCTGCCACCAGTCGAACCCGGCTTCCCACACCGCCCAGATGAGCGCCACGGCAACCAGCACCGCATAGACCCAGAGCGCCATGGCCTTGCGCATGAAAAGCAGCGCTGCGGTGATGAGAAACATCAACCCTGCAAACAAATAGAAGACGCTGCCGCCGAGCGTCACGAGCCACAGTCCGCCGCCGCTAAGAACCAGTCCGATGACAAGAAAAAGGATGGAAGTAATGACGATCGCCATAAAGCCGGTCTCCCGCTAAGGTGAGCTGGGCATGGTGGGATGGGGACAATTCCGCCGAATCAGCGACTTAGGGCGAAGGGGCTGTCGTTCAATGGTCACATTTGGCGCAGGGAGGCATGGATGGACGGCGGTATCGCCTCGCATGCAACGCTCCTCGTAGTCCCCGATTCCCTTCGTCCTCCATCATCCCTTTGCTTGTCAGGGAGATCCAAGAGATCCAGCAGCGCCATGTCCCTGGCGCCTGAGACTCCTTCTTGTGAGCTGGTCATGTCACGGCGCAGACGCGCTGTGGCTGGATTCTTGTGACAAGCATAGAAATGAGAAAAAGTGAGGAACACTCACGTTTTTCGAAAAGCGCCTGTAGTACCCGCTCCTTGGCCTCCGTGAAGCTGAAGCAATCGCAAAACCCCGGCTTCCCGCTCGCAAGAAACACGCAGCCGTGGTATGCAATCGCATCATCGGATACAGGGGATTATGCGATGATTTCTGTTTCCAGGGCGATTGGTGCGGCGGATTTTGAGATCGCCGCGGGATTCTGCGATGCGCTCGCGGCCTGGGATGCGGCCGAGGTGCAGGCCTATGGCGTCGCTGCGGAAGAAGTGCTGGCCATTTACCACGGCGAAACGAGCAGCAGCCTGGCCGCCAAATACAGTTCGGCGGACGCCATGATGTTCATCGCCAGAAGGGAGGGCTCGCCCGCGGGATGCCTGGCCTTTGCTCCATTCGATGACGTAACCATGGAGATACGCAAGTTCTACGTCGATCCCGAATTCCGCGGCAAGGGCGTCGGCAGTGCGCTGATGCGAGTGGTCCTGGCTGAAGTCGAAAAAGGCGATCGCCGCGCAATTGTGGCTCACACGACGGTTTATATGGAGAACGCGATCTCGGTCTACGAAGCCTTCGACTTCACGCGCTGCCGGCCGTTCCGCCAGATGCCGGACAGCATCGCGCATACCGAAGTCTTCATGTCGCGGCCGATCTGAACAGGCGCCGCGCAGAGACATTTCACGTCCCGCAAAACGTCTTTAGCACCCGCTCTTCCGGCTTCGGCGGCTCCATGTAGGCTGCAAACATCGGCTGGTCGTCGTAGGGCTTGGAAAGAACCGTCAGCAGCGCCTCGAAGAGCGAGAAGTCGCCGTCCTCGGTCGCGGCAACGATCGCCTGCTCGATGCGGTGATTGCGCGGGATGAAGGCCGGGTTGACCTTGCGCATCGCCTCCGCGCGTTCGGCCGGTGATTGCAGATCGCGCGACAGCCGCTCGCGCCAACGTGCCAGCCATTCGCCGCAGGCCTCCGGCTCGCGGAAGCTCGCGGTAAAGGCTGTCACCGCCGCATCGTCGCCGGCAGGCGCGCAAAGCCGCCGGAAGGCCAGCGTGAAATCCGCCTTTCCGTCCTGCATCAGCGCCAGCAGCGACTGGATCAGGTCCAGATCGCCGTCCTCTTCCGAGACGAGCCCAATCTTGCGGCGCATGCCGGAAAGCCAATGTGCCTGGAACCGCTTGCCATAGTCCGTAATGACGTCGTTGGCGCGCTCGACGGCCTTGTCCTGATCCGAATCGATCAGCGGCAGCAGCGTCTCGCCGAGGCGCGCAAGGTTCCACTGGCCGATGCCGGGCTGGTTGGCATAGGCATAGCGACCGTGATGGTCGATCGAGGAGAAGACGGTTGCCGGATCATATGCATCCATAAAGGCGCACGGCCCGAAGTCGATCGTCTCGCCGGAGACCGACATGTTGTCGGTATTCATCACGCCGTGGATGAAGCCGACATGCAACCAGCGGGCGATCAGCGCCGCCTGCCGCTCGCAGACCGCTTGGTAGAGCGCAAGATATGGGTTTTCGGCGGCCTTCAGCTCTGGATAGTGTCGTTCGATCACATAGTCGGCGAGCGCCTTGATGCCTTCGGCATCGCCGCGGGCCGCGAAGAACTGGAAGGTGCCGACGCGGATATGGCTTCCCGCAACGCGGGTGAAGACCGCACCCGGCAGCACCTCTTCGCGATAGACGGGCTGGCCGGTGGAAACTGCGGCGAGCGCCCGTGTCGCCGGGATACCGAGGGCATACATCGCCTCGCTGACGATATATTCGCGAAGCACCGGCCCGAGTGCTGCACGCCCGTCGCCGCGGCGTGAGAACGGTGTCTGTCCCGCGCCCTTCAACTGGATGTCCTGCCGCTTGCCGTTCCGGTCGATCACCTCGCCGAGCAGGATCGCGCGGCCGTCGCCGAGCAGCGGCACGAAGCCGCCGAACTGGTGCCCGGCATAGGCCATGGCCAGCGGTTCGGCGCCTTCCGGCAGGAGATTGCCGGAAAAGATCGCGGCACCCTCGCGCCTCAGCAAATCCACATCGAGGCCCAGTTGGGCGGCGAGTTTCTCGTTCAGCTTGATCAGCCAGGGCTCCGCCGCCTGCGACGGCTCCTGCCGCGCAAAGAAGTGCTGCGGCAACCGGGCATAGCTGTTGTCGAACGGAAAGGCGCACACAGGCGCAGCTTTTTCAAGAACAGAGGTCATAGGCCATAGGTAGGGCCGCGCCGCTGCGCATGCAAGCCGCACGGCAGCGGACACATCTGCCGCCATCGGTCACTGAGCATGCACCGGCCCTGGTTTGTCGGTTCCGGTTGGCTGATCGGCGACATGCGCATGATACCCGTTCGGACCGATGCCGATGTCCCGCAACAGGTGACCGTCGAGGCCCTCAAAGGGTATCAGCCCAGCATCGAACAGCTCGAAAACTTCGTGCTGATGCTTGTGTTTGTGGCTGAAAGCATAGCGCACTGCTTGTTGGATCAGGTGGCTCGGCCGCCATTGTTGGATCGTAACCATCATTACACCTCATGCACTCACTGCCTGCGGCGGTAGGCAGGCTTCGCAGATTGCCGTGACATGCCGGTGATCGGTGCCGCAGCAGCCGCCCAGCACGCGCAGCTGCGGCATGCTGGACAATAGCCTCCGGTAGCGGTTGCCGAAATCGATCGGATCGCCGGCGTCCAGCGTCTCGCTATCGTCGAGCTCGGCATGGCTCATCATCGAGGCATTGGCGCGGATGCCGCAAATACGCTTCACCCAGCCGCTATCATCATCGAGTGCGGCCTCGAAATGCGTCGGGTGCGCGCAGTTGATCATGTAATAGGCTGGCGCGCCGCCGGTCGCCGTATCCGTCGTTTCGATCGCATCCTGGATGCTGCGCCCGGTCACGAGCCTGCCGTCCGTTTCCACGGTAAAGGAGATCGCCGACGGCATGCCATGGGCCTTGGCGGCGCGGGCAACCCCGATCGCCTCGTCGATATTGGTGAGCGTGAAGGCCGTCACCATGTCCGCCTCCGTCCCGGCGAAAGCTGCGATCTGCTCGCCGTGGTAGTCCTCGGCTTCCGAAGCGTTCATCGCGCCCGCTTTGTAGCCGTCGCCGCGCGGGCCGATTGCGCCGCTGATGACGATCGGCATCTGCGGCCGCTCGTATTCGCCCCTCAGCCCGGCGAGCAATTCGACGGCATCCTCGTTTGCAGCCTTCAGCGCTTGCGGCGAATAGCCAAGCTTGTTGCCCCAGTCGGCGTTGGCGCGCCAGGTCGCCGTGTCGAGCACGAAGCCGGTGCCGTGCTGCCGCGCGATATCGAGATAGCGCCGGTAGTATTCCTTCAGCTTTCGCCGTCCTTCCGGCGAGGCGAGAAGGACGAAGGAAGCGAAATGCGGAAGCTCCATGCCCTCGTGGAAGATCAGCGTGGTTTCCATGCCGCCGTCGGTGATGAATGTGCCGCTTAACTGCGGCAGTCTGTCTCTGTATCTGCTCATCGGTAGCTCCGCCCCTCGTTTGACCGGTCGGATCGATCGGCCATGTGAGATTTCTCCGCCTTTAGAGCCTGCTAAACTAGCCGGCTTGCGGTATACTGGTGGCGATTTCCAAAGTTGCCGTTTGAAATCAATCGGTTGGGAGGATGAGGCGGCATGGGTGATGCGTTGGGCCGCGATGAAAAACTGTACCGGCGGTACAGGAGGGGCTGATGCGCAAGGGCGAGGAAACGAGAACCCGCATTCTCGATGTGGCGGAGGCGGCCGTACTCCAGAAGGGTTTCGGCGGCACCTCCATCGAGGAGCTGATTGCCGAGACCGGCATCACCAAGAGCGGATTTTTCTATCATTTCAAGGATAAGAACGAACTCGCGAAAGCACTGCTCAACCGCTACATCGAAAACGACGAGCGGATCTACGACGAGATCTTCAGCCGCGCCCGCGACCTAGTGGACGATCCGCTGCAATCCTTCCTGCTCGGCCTCAAGCTTCTGTCCGAACTGCTCTCCGATCTGCCGAACGGCCATCCCGGCTGCCTCGTCGCCACCGTCTGCTACTACGAACGGCTCTTCGACCGCGAGATACGGGAGATGAACAGGAACGCGGTACTCGCCTGGCGCCACCGCTTCCGCGGCATGTTCGAAGAGATCATGGCCGTCTACACGCCGCGCGAGCCGGTGCATATCGACCACCTCGCCGACATGGTCTCCTCCGTCCTGGAAGGCGGCATCGTGCTGTCGAGGGCCCTCAAGGAACCGAACATGCTTGCCGAGCAGATCCTGATGCTCAGGACCTTCGTCAAGCTGCTGTTCCAGCCTTCCGTGGAGGTCTCGAGGGCGTAGGCTTAGCGCGAGAGGCGGCGGATGCGGCCATGGCGTGGGGCTATGCGGCGCAGAAAGTCTCGGCGTCTCCACTCTCTCCCTCATCTGTGTGCTTGTCACAGAGATCCAGCCACGGCGCTTCCGCGCCGTGAATGACGTCTTGTTTGAATGTGTGTCTCCCGCGCTGAAGGACTTGAGCGCGCTGGATTCCTGTGACAGGCAGAGGAATGAGGAGAGTATGGGATGGGCGCTGGTGGCAAAAGGCACGCATTCAGCGGATCCATGCCGCCAAGACGGCGGCCCTGCAGCTTCGCCCTCGGGCACCTCAGGATGAGGGCCGTGCCGCGGGCGCCAGCGATCAGCCATTATCCTGAGATGCAAGACCGCAGGGCGCAGCCTCGAAAGACGAGTGCGGTGCGTCTTACCCGCTCTCCTCCATCGCCGCCGCCATCTCGGCGAGCTTGCGCACGGTGTTGAGGTTGCGCGACGTTCCTGCCTTCAGCGCCGGAAGCTTGAGCTTCGATTTTCCGGAGCCGATCGGATAATGCACGTAGATCTCGCGCCCGGCGACCTTCGCCTCCTCGCCGTCCGGCGCCACCATATTGTCAAGGGCACCCTTGGGGGCAGCCTCGGGCAGGAAGGTCACCAGCAGGAAATTCGGCTTGGCATCGGGAAAGGGCGCCTCGTCGACGATCTTCTGCAGTTCCTTGCGGCTGCGGATCATCACGCCCGGCTTCTTGCCGAATTTCTGGGCCAGCGCCTCGTCCAGCCGCCTCTCGACCGTCGCCTCGGTCTCGTCCGAGCGGAAAAGCACATTGCCGCTCTGAATGTAGGTCTCGACGTTCGTAAAGCTCAGCCGCTCGCAGATCGCCTTGAGCTCCGCCATCGGCAGAGCGCCCGTTCCGCCGACATTCACGGCTCGAAGCAGCGCGACATAGACCGGTATGGGTTTGCTCCTTTCACGATTCTGGTATCCGGGACAGGCGCCAACCCCAGCGACGCTCATTCCTGTGCTCGTCACAGGCGTCCAGCGCACCCAAGTCCTTGGGCGCAGGAACTCCATGAGAATAGTTCACTGCGCGGACGCGCCGCCGCTGGGTTCCTGTCACAAGGACAGGAATGAGGAAAGCCAATTCCCGTGCCGTCTCCCGCTCACACCTTCCCAACCACCTTGATTGCAAATGCATACTCAAACGCGATCTCCTCCAGCCGCTGGAAGCGGCCGGCGGCGCCGCCGTGGCCGGCGTCCATGTTGGTCTTGAGCAGGATCGGCGCTGCGCTTGTGGTCTTGTCACGGAGCTTGGCGACCCACTTTGCCGGCTCCCAATAGGTGACGCGCGGGTCGGTCAGGCCGCCGAGCGCCAGGATCGGCGGATAGGCCTTCTCGCTGATGTTGTCGTAGGGCGAATAGGACGCGATCTGCTCATAATCCTCGCGGCTCTCGATCGGGTTGCCCCATTCCGGCCATTCCGGCGGCGTCAGCGGCAGGCTGTCGTCGAGCATGGTGTTCAGCACATCGACGAAAGGAACGGCAGCGATGATGCCTGCGAACTTCTCCGGCGCCATGTTGGCGACGGCGCCCATCAGCATGCCGCCTGCCGATCCGCCCTCGGCGACGATCTTCGCGTAGGACGTGAACTTCTGTTGATTCAGATAGTCAGCGGCGGCGATGAAGTCCTTGAACGTATTGGTCTTGAAGGCCATCTTGCCGTTCTCGTACCAGGCAAAGCCCTTGTCCTTGCCGCCGCGGATATGGGCGATGGCATAGACGAAACCGCGGTCGGCGAGCGACAGGCAGTTGGTGTTGAAACCGGCCGGAATGCTGATGCCGTAGGCGCCGTAGCCATAGAGCAGGCAGGGCGCCGAGCCGTCGAGCGGCGTATCCTTGCGGTAGAGCAGGGTGACCGGCACCTGCTCACCGTCCCATGCCGGCGCGAAGACGCGCCGCGTGACGTAGTCGTCCGGATTGTGGCCCGAGGGCACCTCCTGTGTCTTCAACAGCGTCCGCTCGCGCGTCGTCATGTTGTAGTCGTAGAGCTGCGAGGGCGTCGTCATCGACGAATAGGAGAAGCGGATAACGTCGGTGTCGTATTCCGCAGCGCCTTGCAACCCGAGCGAATAGGCTTCCTCGGCAAAGGCGATCGCATGTTCCTCGCCGGTCTTGCGATCGCGGATGATAATCTGCGGCAGACCGTCCTTGCGCTCCAGCCACAGCAGGTGGCGGGCATAGGCCATGTGGTTGATGATCAGCGTTCCGGGCTTGTGCGGTACGACCTCGCGCCAGCTCTCCTTGGCGGGATTGTCAACCGGCGCTTCCATGATCTTGAAATCCTTGGCGCCGCCGTCATTGGTGAGGATGTAGAAGACGTCGCCGCCTTCCGTCAGCGTATATTCGATGCCTTCCTGGCGCTTGGCGACGAGCTTCGGCTCGGCCGTCAGATCCTTGGTCGAGAGCAGCCGGTATTCGCTGGTCTCATGGTCGTGAATGTCGATGAAGATGAAATCGTCGAGCAGCGAGCCGCCGACGCTCATGAAGAAGCCGGCATCCTTTTCCTCGTAGACGAGCCGGTCCTCGCTCGGCGGCGTGCCGATGATGTGGTGGAACACCTTGGAGGGGCGGTGGTTCTCGTCGAGCGCCGAATAGAAGAAGCTCTTGCCGTCCGGCGCCCAGACCCCGCCGCCGCCGGTGTTCTCGATCACGTCGGGCATGTCTTCTCCGGTCGCAAGATCGCGCACCCTCAGCGTGAAGAATTCCGATCCCCTGTCGTCATAGCCCCAGATGGCGCGGCTGTGATCGGTCGAGTGGTCGAGGCCGGCGAGCCGAAAATAGGATCTGCCGACCGCCTCTTTGTCGCCGTTGAGCAGAACGGTGCGGATCGTCTCGTCCTTGACGTCGCCGTCGCGCGGGATCCGGAAATAGCGCGGCTGCTCGCCGCCGGTCACGAAGAAGGTGCCATAAGCGTGAGCGCCGTCCTTCATCGGCACCGAGCTGTCGTCCTCCTTGATGCGGCCGCGCATCTCGGCAAAAAGCGTCTTCTGCAGCGGCTTGGTATCTTCCGTTGCCGCGTTCATATAGGTGTTTTCCGCCTCCAGGTGCCTGCGGATTTCGGGGTCGAGGATCGACGGATCCTTGAACATCGCCTGCCAGTTATCGGCGCGCAGCCAGGCATAATCGTCCGACCGGGTAATGCCGTGGCGGGTATCGGAAACGGGCTTCTTGGCGGCTGAGGGCGGGGTCGGCAGGTTCTGGAAAACAGACAAGGAAAGGCTCCGGATCGGAATTGCGGGGTGGAGAAGAGATAGAGGTGGAGGCGGGCTGGATCAAGCGCCAAGGCAGGCGAGAACCCCTGCGGCAAATCGGAGCCTTCCTCACGTTGCCTTGATGTCACCACATTGTTTAACAAAGTCCGCTACCGTCGCGCGGAATGTACGCTTCGTTTTGGCTTAGGCTGAGGGCCATAGACCGGGCGGATTCTGCCATGAGCATAAAGAGGAATTTGCCCGTAATGCCGAAATGTCTGGTCCTGTCCGTGTGTCTCGTCAGCTTTGCCTCCTGCGCCTTCGCCGTCGATCCCGCCATCAAGAAGCAGCTGGAAAAACTCGATCCCGCCACCCGCCTCGAACAGAGCTGCGACACCGAAGCGATGAGCCGCATCAACAAGGACAAGACAGGCTTCAAACCCGACAAGGTGATCGCCTACACCTTCAAGGACCCGATCCCCAGCGACGACAAGCTCGAAGCCCCCGGCGCCGTCTTCCGCAGCCAGGGCGACTGGTACCACCTCTCCTACACCTGCATCACCGGCCCCCAGCACATCAACGTGCGCGAACTGCAATACGAGATCGGCGAGAAAGTGCCGCGGGAAAAGTGGAGCACATATTATTTGTATGATTGAGATGTGGCGCGGCCCTTGCCGCGGTCTTCGCCCCTTGCTTTCTCATTCCGGTGCCAGGCACAGGAATGAGTGCGCAAGGAAGGCTCCGATGCTGAAAGGATATTTGGGAGGATGAGGCGTTGAGCGGCCAGCCTCACCCTCATCACTTCGGCAATTGCGGCAGCACTTTCTCCTCGATGAAGAGTTCATCGACGATCGTCATGACGATCAGCGAGAGCGGCAGAGCGAGCATGGCGCCGACGGCACCCCACATCCATGTCCAGAAGATGATGGCGACGAAGACGATGAAGGGATTGATTTCCAGCCGACGGCCCATGACGGCGGGGAACACCAGATTTTCCATGACGAGGTGCACGATGAAGAAGGCGGCCGCCGGCAGGAGGCCGATGATGATGCCGTTGTGGGTGAGGATGCCCGCGACCGCGATGGAAAACGTCATCATGGTGATGCCGAGATAGGGAATGAAGCTCGAAAGGAAGGCGAAGAAGCCCCAGAGCGCCGGCGCTGAGAGCCCGCCCGCCCAGGCAATCATCGCCATGACGACGCCGAGCGCCGCATAGATGACCGAGGCGGTTGCGAAATAAAAGCCCAGCACCCGCTCGACGGAGCTGATGACGCGGATGGCCGTGAGCCGCTGCTGGCGGGTGCGGAAGGTCAGGATGATCGTCTTGCGCAGGTTGACGCGCCCGGAGAGAAAAAGCAGCAGGGCGGCAAAGAAAATCAGCGCCTGCACGAGCGCCGGCGTCAGGTTTGTCGTCACCACATGCAGCACGTTTCCGGTGTTTTCGAGCAGCGCATTGATCGAGATCGGCCCGCTCTGGAGGCTTGCGGGGGTAATGCGCAGCCAGCGTATCTGCTCCAGATAGGGCATGATCCGGTTGATCGTCCTTTCGATGAACGCCGGAGCTTCGTTGGTCAGCGTCGTCAAAGGCCCGGAAAGCGAGCTGACGACGAAGAAGATGACCAGCGCAACGGCGCTTGAAAGGATGATGGCAACGGTGACGCGCGGCACGCCGAGCTTGCTCAATTTTTCCGCCGCCATGCCGAGGATCATGCCTACCACTACGGCGAGCGTGATGGGGATCAGGATCAGCGACATCTGGTATAGGACCGCAAGGCCAAGGATCGCGAAAATCCCGATCATCGCCCAGGCCATGCTGACGTCGAGCGCATCCTTCTGGACGCGGTGCGCCGGCGCCTGCGGCATCTCTTCCGTCGCGGTGGTCAGCGTGTCTTCCCATGCGCTCGTCCGCCGCTCGCCGATTGCGATCTTCTTTGCTTGTTTCCGGATGCCGTTGGCGAAGCCCATCTATGGAATGTCCCCGAAAGCCTCATTGGCTCGAAACGGAAACGCACGGAATGCGTGTTGGTTCCCGGCAGGCTGGCGTGCCGACGGATACTCAGTTTGGGCAAATTGACAATCGCGCGGCCTACTCGGAATAGTTTTGCGGGCTGGTCTTACCTCGGTGGAAATGGAGGGTGACATGCGCGAACCCGATATGCAGAAACTCGATAAACTGGTCGAACGGCTGGTCGGCGATGTCGGAGCTGCGGTCTCCGGCGCGCTCGTCGTGCTCGGCGATGATCTCGGTCTGTTCAAGGCTCTGGCGGACGGCGAGCCGCGGGATGTGGCGCGCCTTGCGAAGGAGACCGGGCTGAAGGAGCGCTATCTCCGCGAATGGCTCTCGGCGATGGCCGCAGCCGATTACATAACCTATGACGACGGGACGGACCGCTTCCATCTCACGCCCGAGCAGGCGATGGTGTTTGCACAAGAAGACAGCCCCGCCTTCTTCGCCGGCGCCTTTCAGGTGACGCAGTCCATGTGGATGGACGAGCCGAAGATCGCCGAAGCCTTCCGCAGCGGACGGGGCGTCGGCTGGCACGAACATAGTGTCTGCCTCTTCCGCGGCACCGAACGCTTCTTCCGGCCCGGCTACAACACGCATCTGGTTTCAAGCTGGATACCGGCGCTGAATGGCGTTGAGGCAAAGCTCAAGGCTGGTGCCAAGGTCGCGGATGTCGGCTGCGGCCATGGTGCGTCGACAATCCTGATGGCGCAGGCCTATCCCGCCTCGCGATTCTTCGGCTTCGATTATCATGCTCCCTCGATCGAGAAAGCCAGGGCCGCGGCTGAGGAGGCAGGCGTCGGCGACCGCGTCACCTTCCGGCAGGCCACTGCGGCCGAATTCCCCCCGCAGGGATATGACATGGTCGCAATGTTCGATTGCCTGCACGACATGGGAGATCCGGTCGGTGCCGGCCGTCATGTCAAGGAAACGCTAGGCCCCGGCGGCACCTGGCTGATCGTCGAGCCATTTGCCCACGACAATCTGAAGGACAACCTCAATCCGGTCGGACGCGTCTATTACGGCGCTTCGACGATGATTTGCACCCCGGCGTCGCTGTCGCAGGAGGTCGGCCTCGGCCTTGGCGCCCAGGCGGGCGAGATGAGGCTCAGGAAAGTGGCGCTCGACGCCGGCTTCTCGCATTTCCGCCGGGCGACGGAAACGCCGTTCAACATGGTGTTCGAGGCGCGGGCGTAGCGGCTCGAAGGAATGGGGGACGGACCGTTGCCTCAAGCCGAAAGCGTCAGCCCGATGCCCCACGGATCCTTGAGGAACACGCCGCCGTCGCGCTTTGCGCTGTCGATCTCCAGCCGGTCGAGTGCCGCCACCGCATTGTCGAGCGCCGCCTTGTCGTTGAAGCGCAGCGTGTAGTCGGAAAGGCCGGTCATACCGTCGGCGCGAGTGCCGGCGCCGCGGCTGTTCCAGATGTTGGCGGCGACGTGATGGTGGTAGCCGCCAGTTGCAAAGAAGCTCGCGCCGGGATAGCGCGCCATCAGCTTCAGGCCGAGGACGTCGCGATAGAAAGCATCGGCTTGCGGAATGTCGCCGACCTGCAGATGGATATGCCCGATCGCCGTGCCGTCGGCCATGCCGCCCCAGGCATCCTCGGGCGCACTGTCGTAGAGCGCCTGCAGATCGAGGCGGATCGTTGCCATTTCGACCTGGCCGTCCTGGTGGAATTTCCAGGCTTCGTGCGCCCGGTCGGCGTAAATCTCGATGCCATTGCCTTCGGGATCGGAGAGATAGATGGCTTCGCTGACGAGATGATCGGAGGCGCCGTCGAGCACGACATCGTTATGGGCCGCATGGCGCAGCCAGCGGGCAAGTTCCGTGCGGTTCGGCATCAGGAAGGCGGTGTGAAAGAGGCCGGCCGCATTGCGCGGCGCGATCTGCGCCTTGCTGTCCGTCGTCAGCGTCAGGAGCGGCAGCCCGTTCACGCCGAGCACCTCGCCGCTCGGCGCCTTCTCGATCACCTCGAGGCCGAGCATCGACTGATAGAAGCTCGAGACCAGCGGCAGGTCGGTGACGACCAGATGCGACTGGCCGACATAGGCAGGCCGCGTCAGCGCATAAGAGGTTTCGGTCGTCATATGTCTATCTCCTGCCATGGAAGGGAAAGGCGCACCGGCGGCGGCAGCGAAAGCGCTGCCCGTAGCAAGCTCGAGGAATGTTCGCCGGTCCATTTCGCCTTCAAGTCCTCTCGAGCCGCTGTACTTGTAGTTTATATGGCGGATTCCGATTGTTCACAGAAGATCAGTTTTTGAGGATAAAGCGTTGAGCGAATGTTGACGATCGCTTGTGCCCACTTGAACCTGTCCATCGCGCGTTATCTTCTTTTGTAGGTAAGCCCGATGTGGAGGAAACCATGTACAAGAAGATCATCGTCCCTATCGAGATGGGTACGGTCGAGAGGGGGGAAAGGGCATTCCGCAAGGCTGCGACGCTGCTTGATGCCGGCGGGGAGATCATCCTGCTCAATGTCGTGCAGGACGTGCCGACCTATATCGCCGTCGACCTACCGGCTGAACTGATCGACAATGCGATCGATGATGGACGCGCGCAGCTGGAGCAGATGCGGCTGAAGACCGGAATTGCGGCGAAGGTGGAGATCGGCCGCGGCCCGCCGGCGCACGGCATACTCGCCGCCGCCGAGGCGCACCACGCCGACCTCATCATCATCGCCTCGCATGTTCCGGATTTCTCGAACTATTTCATCGGTGCGACCGCTGACCGGGTGGTACGCCACGCCAAATGCTCGGTGCTGGTGGATCGGTAAGGATTAAAGCGTTTCATGAAGTTTTACCGCGCACGGTGCTGCCGGCTGTTGCGCCGCCGGCCGTTCAGTGAGAGCATCGGTAAGGGTCGAGGAATGGGTGCGCATTAATGGGCGAGTTCAACGGCATTCGCTGGGCTTACGACAGATATGAGCTGATCGCCGACGGCATCGTGCACGGCGTCGGCCTGGCGCTTGCGCTCGTCGGTGCGACCGTGCTGATTTTCTATGCGACGGTTTGGAGCTCCTACGGCGAGATCGCGGCCGCCTGGATTTACGGCGTCGGCCTTGTGCTGACACTCGGCATTTCCTTTTCCTACAATGCCTGGCCGGTGTCGCCCACCAAATGGTACCTGCGCAGGCTCGATCATTCGGCGATCTTCATCCTGATCGCCGCGACCTATACGCCCTTCCTTGAACGCGGTGCCGACGACCCGCTGCTCTTCGCCATGCTGATTGCCATCTGGGCGATGGCGGCCGCCGGCATCTTCCTGAAATGCGCCTTTCCTGGGCGCTACGACAAGCTGACGATCCTGCTCTATCTCGCCATGGGCTGGAGCGGCATTCTGGTTGCCGGGCCGGTCGCCTCGCGCATTCCCTTCGCTTCGATGCTTTTGATCGTCATCGGCGGCATCATCTATTCGGCAGGTGTGATTTTCCACGTCTGGGAAAAGCTGCGCTTCCAGAACGCCATCTGGCATGGCTTCGTGGTTGCCGCCGCAGCGGTACATTATTCGGCGGTACTCACCTGCTTCAGCATGGGCGCTGCCAGGCTCTGATCGTTCTTTCTTCGCACAAATTCGCGGTTTACATCGCCGAAGGCCAGGCGTATGCGCTTGGGCCGAACGAACCGGAATGGACATGACATGACCGACGCCGTCCTCGTGCGCGACGCCACCGAAGCCGATCTTGCGGCGATCCGCGACATCTACAACCACGCCGTCGAACACACGACGGCGATCTGGAACGAAACCCTTGTCGATCTCGAAAACCGCGCCGAATGGTTCCGGGCGCGCAAGGCGAGGGGCTTTCCGGTTCTGGTCGCGGAAAAGGCGGGGCAGGTCGCGGGCTACGCCACCTACGGCGACTGGCGGGCCTTCGACGGCTATCGCCATACGGCCGAGCACTCCGTCTATGTCGACAAGGACTGCCGCGGCGGCGGCATTGGCAAGCTTTTGATGCAGGCGCTTATCGAGAAGGCCAAAGAGAACGGCGTCCACGTCATGATCGCCGGCATCGAGTCGGAAAACGTCGCCTCGATCCGCCTGCACGAAAAGCTCGGCTTCCGCATCGCCGGCACCTTCTCCGAGGTCGGCACCAAGTTCGGCCGCTGGCTCGATCTCACCTGCATGGAACTCAAGCTTTCGAAGTGACCCCTCGTCGTTCAAGCGGGCATTCTTGGCACTTCAATCGCAGGCGAGGGAGCGGCAAACGAGGCATCGCTGTCTTGCGCTGCCCTCATCCCTGTGACGGGCACAGGCGGTCGATCGTTTCCCTTACCGGAAAATAGCTGGCGGTGGTGATGAGCGCCCGTGCGTTGCCTATTTCCCCGGCTCGAACACCATCGAATGTCCGTTGATGCAGTAGCGCAGGCCCGTCGGCGGCGGGCCATCGGGGAAGACGTGGCCGAGATGTGCATCGCATCTGCTGCAGCAGATCTCCGTACGGACCATGCCGTAGGAGCTGTCGCGATGCTCTGTCACCGCATCCGGCGAGACCGGTTCGAAATAGCTCGGCCAGCCGCAGCCGGCATCGAATTTGGTATCGGAGCGGAAGAGCGGCGCGTTACAGCCGACGCAGCGGTAGAGGCCGGTCTCGAAGCTGTCCCAGTAGGGGCCGGTAAAGGCGCGTTCCGTGCCGTGCTGGCGCGTGATGCGATATTGCTCCGGCGTTAGCTGCTCTTTCCATTCTGCGTCGGTCTTGCGGACTTTGGCGGTCGTGGTGTCGGACATCAGGCATGCTCCTTTCGCGCCGGAGGGGCGGTTCCGTCTTGGCCAGAATGTGGGGCGCAAGACAAGCGGGATCAAGACAGGACGGATTAGCCCGGCAATCATGTTCTATCGCGGGCCGTCGAAATATCTACACAAGGCTCATGCAGTGTGCATCCGCGATTTCGCGGAAAGGCTGCGGCGTAGCTGACGGCCCCTCGGGGAGAGGGCAGGGTAAGGGGCAATCGGCGAAATGCCTAGCCTATAGCTAATCCGAATTGATGGTTTGATCCCGACCGCGCCGTTAACGTACTTTTAGCCATGGCGGCTGATGCCAGGCGGGGGATATGGACGTGTTCATCGTTGTTCTGCCGTGGGCCTATTGCCTTGTGGCTGTGCTCTTTCTGACGATGACTTTGCTGGAAGGCTGGGCCAACCACGATGGTTGGACGTTGGCCCGCCTCGCAGGCGCGGTGGCATGCATCCTCTGGCCGCTGACCGTGATTGTCCTGCTGTTTCACATGTTTGCTTCTGCCGCTACGCTCCGCCAGGCCTGATCGGTCCCGCCTCCGATCATTCATCCAAACCTCCTCCGAAATTGCTTGAGGGCGCTTGCCGATTACCCTAAGTTCGCGCCAACGCATCACTTTCTGGCAATGAGGAGGGGACATGGCCGGTGTCACTGGTCTGACATTTTTGGCCTTGTGCCTGCCGCTTCTCGGCGCCTTGCTTTCCCCTTTCGTCATTCGCCGGCTCGGCGCAAGCGGCGTCTGGCTGCTGGCGGCCGTGCCGTTCCTGTCGTTCCTGCACTTCCTTCGCTTCATACCTGGCGTCGCCCGCGGCGAGGTGGTGACCGGCGGATATTCCTGGGTGCCGAGCTACAATCTGAGCTTCTCTTGGTTTTTCGACGGGCTGTCGCTCACCTTTGCGCTGCTGATTACCGGCATCGGCACGCTGATCGTGCTTTATGCCGGCGGCTACCTGAAGGGGCATCCGCAGCAGGGGCGTTTCTTCTCCTTTATCTTCCTGTTCATGGGCGCGATGCTCGGCGTCGTCGTCTCGGACAGTTTCCTGATGTTCTTCATCTTCTGGGAGCTGACCTCCATCACCTCCTTCCTGCTGATCGGCTTCGACCATGAGCGGGAGGCGGCACGACGGGCGGCACTTCAAGCGCTGGTGGTGACCGGCGGTGGCGGGCTTTGCCTGCTGGCCGGCCTGCTCTTTCTCTGGAACATCACCGGCGTCACGCAGATGTCGCTGCTTTCGCCGTTCGGCGATGTCGTCCGCGGCAGCCCGTTTTATCTGGCAACGCTCGGTCTCGTGCTGTGCGGCGCCTTTACCAAATCGGCGCAGTTTCCATTTCACTTCTGGCTGCCGAACGCCATGGAGGCGCCGACGCCGGTATCGGCCTACCTGCATTCCGCAACCATGGTGAAGGCCGGCGTGTATCTCCTGATGCGGCTGAACCCGGTGATGGGCGGCACACCGGCTTGGGAAATCCTGCTGCCGTTCTTCGGCGGCATGACCCTGGTTGCCGGTTCGGCGCTCGCCATTGCCCATGCCGACCTGAAGCTGAAGCTCGCCTATACGACGGTTTCTTCGCTCGGCCTTCTCGTCCTGCTTACCGGTTTCGGTTCGGAATACGCCATCGAAGCCGCGGTGCTTTACCTGGTGGCGCACTCGCTCTTCAAGGGCGCACTCTTCATGATCGCGGGCGTCCTCGACCACGAGACGGGCACCCGCGACATCACGAAGCTCGGTGGTTTGCTGAGCGCCATGCCGCTGACCTTTGCGATTGCGATACTCGCCGCGATCTCGATGGGCGGCCTTCCGCCCTTCTTCGGCTTCCTCGCCAAGGAGGAGATCTACGCTGCGCTCGCCGGTGGCAACCTGCGCTCGCTGGTGTTCACCGCAGTCGCGATCTTCGGCAATGCGCTGATGTTTGCAATTGCCTTTTCGGTCGGCCTGAAGCCCTTCGTCGGTCAGGCGGCAGAAACCCCGAAACATCCCAACGAGGCGCCCGTCCTGCTCTGGCTCGGTCCCGGCATTCTGGCAGTGCTGGGCCTTGCTGGCGCGCTCTTTTCCGGCATCACGCATCACTACGTCTCGTCGCCGATGGCTTCGGCCGTTCAGGGCGATGCAATCGACGTTGCGATCTCGCCGATGCCGCATCTCGGCCTTCCGCTCGCGCTTTCCGTATTGACCGTGATCCTTGGCGTTGCGGTCTATTGGAAGATTGAGCTGGCCCGGGCGCTGATGGTGTCCTTCCTGCAGGCGGCAGGGCCGGGGCCGGACCGCGGCTTCGATAGCTTCATCGCCGGGCTCGTCCGCCTTGCCTGGCGCGTCACCCGCATCGTCCAGCCGGGACGGCTCGAAATCTACGTGACCTGCACCTTTGTCTGCCTCGCCTTGATTCTCCTCGTGCCGCCGCTGCTTTACGGCGAACTGCCGTCGTTTCCCGTCTGGCCGCGCGGCGTCCAGCTCCATGAATGGGCGATCTTCCTGCTCGCCGTGATCGGCCTTGCGGCCGTGCTTTGCGCCCGCGACCGGCTGACGGCAATCATCTCGCTTGGCATCCAGGGCTTTTCCGTGGCGTTGATCTTCCTGCTCTTCGGGGCGCCCGATCTTTCCTTCACCCAGTTCATGGTCGAGACGCTGTCCGTCGTCATCCTGGCGCTCGTCATGACGAGGCTTCGCCTCTCGCCGACCGACCCGCGTCCGCTGCGTCAGCGGCTTGGCGACGGCTCGATCGCGCTTGCCTGCGGCCTCGGCTTTGCGCTGCTTCTGATGCGGGCGACGGAGGGGCCGTTCAATGCGGCGCTGACGGATTTCTTCAACACCCATTCGAAAACCATTGCCCACGGCGCCAATGTCGTGAACGTCATCATCGTCGATTTCCGCGGCACCGACACCCTCGGCGAGATCGCCGTCGTCGCCATCACCGGCCTCGCCATCATCGCACTGATCCGCATGCGGGCAGGGGGAGAGCGGAAGCTGGTCGCGCCTGATCCGGATCGAGTGGAGGCGGCGGAGTGAAACGCGTTTGTTTCCATCTCGGATGTTTCCATTCCGGCAGATTTGCAGCGCCCGGTGCTGTTGTCTGGAGACGGCATTGCCTCAACCGCCCTCATTCCCGTGCCTGTCATAGGAATCATTCAAAAGGCGGTTCATTCACGGCGCAGACGCGCCGTGGCCTCATTCCTGCGACGAGCACAGGAATGAGGGGACTATGGGATGAGGGCTGGTGGCAAAGCGCACGCATTCAGCGCGATTCATATCGCCAGGGTGGCGCACGAGGAGGTGATCCTTCGAGGATGAGGGCGGGTGATGAGGTACGGTTGTCCTTGCCTGCCACATCGACTGACTTGATGGGCGAAGAAGGTAGCCTCGTCCGCCGCTCGCCGCCAAGCGGAGCACCCACCCGATGAACACCCTCATCTTCCGCACCATCGCCCCCTTCCTCGTCGCGCTCATGCTGCTCTTTTCGGTCTTCATCCTGCTGCGCGGCCACAACGAGCCGGGCGGCGGCTTCATCGGCGGGCTTATCGCCGCTTCGGCACTGGCGATCTACGGCATCGCGGCCGGCGTGCCGGCTGTGCGCCGGGCAATCCTCTTTCATCCGCTGTCGATCGCCGGTGCCGGCCTGATGATGTCGGCGGTCGCCGGCCTGGTCTCGATCGCCGCTGCCGTGCCCTTCATGACCGGCCTGTGGGTCTATCCTTCAATCTTCGGCGTCGAGGTGCCGCTCTCGACGGTCATGCTCTTCGATATCGGCGTCTATTTCGTCGTCGTCGGCGCGATCACCGCCATTGCGCTCGCCCTTGAGGAAAGGGAGGTGGAGTGATGGAACCGCTTTTTGCGATCCTCGTCGGCCTGTTCTTTTCCGCCGCCATCTACCTGCTGCTGTCGAAATTCTCGATCCGCATCATGCTCGGTATCGCGATCCTTGGAAACGCCGTGAACCTCTTGCTCTTTACCGCCGGCCGCCTGACGCGCGAGGTGCCGCCGATCATTCCGGCGGGCCTCGACGCGCTGCCCGCCGGTGCAGCCAACCCGCTGCCGCAGGCCCTCATCTTGACGGCGATCGTGATCTCCTTCTCTTTCCTCGCCTTCCTGCTGGTGCTGACCTACCGTGCCTATCAGGACATCGGCACGGACAACACCGACGAGATGCGCGTCGCCGAGCCCGACGATCCGCCGCTTCCGCCAGTGGGGTATTGAGATGAGGATCGTGCGGATGATACCCCCCCTCCGTCCTGCCGGGCATCGCCCCCACAGGGAGGGAGATCGGCTGGTGGCGCTGGCTTTTTCCATGGGGGCCCCCTTCTCCCCAGCGGGCGGAAGGGGCCCAGAAGGGTCGGATGAGGGGGTAGGCTCGGCATATGGTATCCGTCGCTTGCGCTCCCGACGCTCGCGGCCTGCGCCGCTCGCCCCGCTCATCGCCTCGCTCGGTGCGGCACTTCTCCCCGCCGGGGAGAAGAGGAGGAAACTTTAAATGGCCGCCCCCATCGGCACCGACCTTTCCGCCGCGCTCCTCACCGCACCCGTCCCCCCAGGCAATTGGCTGGTGATCTTGCCGGTTGTGCATTGCATCGTGCTCGGCGCGCTGATGCTGATGCTTCGCGCCCATGTCCGCCTGCATGCGTTGATCGCCGTTCTCGGCCTTGCGGCCCTGGTGGTGGTCGACGCGGTGTTGTTGAAACGGGTGATCGACGATGGCCCAGTCACGATGGTGATGGGGCGCTGGCTGCCGCCTTTCGGCATTGCCTTCACCGTCGACCTCTTCGGCGCGCTGATGGCGCTTGCAGCCGCGATCGCGGCGCTTGCGGGCAGCCTCTATGCGCTCACCGACATCGACGCGGGCGGGCGGCGCTTCGGCTTCTTCCCCTTCCTCATGTTCCTGATGGCAGGCGTGTCCGGGGCGTTGCTCACCGGCGACATTTTCAATCTCTATGTCTGGTTCGAGGTGCTGCTGATCTCGTCCTTCGGCCTGCTGATCCTCGGATCCGAGCGCGAGCAGATCGACGGTGCGATGAAATATGCGGTGCTGAACCTGATCGGTACGACGCTCTTTTTGATTGCGGTCGGCTACCTCTACGCGATCTTCGGCACGCTCAACATGGCCGACATCGCCCTGAAGGCCGCCGGCCTGCGCGATAGCGCGCCGCTGATGACGCTGGCGGCCCTTTTCCTTTTTGCCTTCGCCATGAAGGCTGCCGCTTTCCCGGTAAACTTCTGGCTGCCGGCCTCCTATCATACGCCACGCATCGTCGTCTCCGCGCTCTTTGCCGGTCTGCTCACCAAGGTCGGCATCTACGCGTTGATCCGGGTGGTGGTGATGCTGCTGCCGGTGGAGCGCGAGGCGCTGAGCCTGATGATCGCGCTTGTCGGCGCCGCAACCGTCCTCATAGGCGCACTCGGCGCGCTGGCGCAGACCGATATCCGCCGCATGCTCGGCTATGTCGTCATCTCCGGCATCGGCAACATGCTTGCCGGTATCGCGATCGGCACGCCGGGTGGCGTCAGCGGCTCGGTTTTTTACGCGCTGCATTCCGTCATGCTGATGATGGCGCTCTATCTCTTGGCGGGGCAGGCGGCCCGCCTCGGCGGCAGCTTCCAGCTCAGCGCGCTTGGCGGGCTCTATCGCGAGTGCGGCTGGTTTGCCGCCGTCTCGCTCATCCTCTTCCTCGCCGCCTGCGGCCTGCCGCCGTTTTCCGGCTTCTGGCCGAAGGTCATCCTCGTCAAGGCCTCGCTCGATATCGGCGCATGGTGGCTTGCCGCCGCCCTTTTGGCCGGCGGGTTCCTGACGACCATCTGTTTCGGCCGCGTCTTCCTGCTCGCCTACTGGCGCCCGGCGCCGGCGCCTGTCGAGGCGGTCGCGATCGGCTGGCAATCGGCGCTGCCGCTTCTGGCGCTGACCGCACTCGTCACCGGTTTCGGCATCCTGCCGGAGCCGTTGCTGTCGCTGGCGCAGGCAGCCGCCGGAAGCCTCGCCGATCCGGGCGCCTACATCCATTCTGTCTTCCCGGAAGGAGCGGCGCAATGATCGCCTTCCTCGTCAATCTGCTGCTTGCCATTGCCTGGGTCGCCGTTTCCGGCAGCGCCTCGCTGCACAATCTCGTCTTCGGCTTCGTTCTCGGGGCCGTCGCTTTGGCGATCGTGCGCGAGCCTTTCGGCAGCAAGGGCTATCTTCACCGCACGCGCCTCGTCCTGTCACTCGCGCTGCTTTTCCTGAAGGAACTGGCGCTTTCGGCTTGGACCGTCGCGCGGACGGTGCTGCGGCCGAGGATGGAGATCTTGCCCGGCATCTTTGCCTTTCCGCTGACCGTCGATCGTGATCTCGAGATCACGCTGCTTGCCAATCTCATCACGCTGACGCCCGGCACGCTCTCTGTCGATGTTTCGGAGGACCGCAGGACGCTTTATGTCCACGCGCTCGACTGCGCTGATCCGGAAGCGACGAAGCGCGCCATTGCGAGCGGCTTCGAACGCAAGATCATGGAGGCTTTCCGATGATCGCGCCGTTTACGCTTGTTTCGGCCGCCGCCGCGGTCACGCTTGCGATCCTCGGGATCGCCTTCGTGCTCACCGCCTATCGCGTGATCATCGGACCGACGCTGCCGGACCGCATTCTCGCTCTCGATACGCTGACCGGCATTGCCATCGGCTTCATCGCGGTGATCGCCGTCAAGACGCGCTTTGCGCTTTACATCGATATCGCGATCGCACTGAGCCTGGTCGGCTTCCTCGCGACGGTTGCCTTCGCCCGCTTCGTCCTGTCGCGCCGTGGGCCGGGAGCCGGGCCGTCGCCGGCCGGGCAAGAACAGGCAGTGACGCCGGCGCCGGGCGATGCGGAAGGAAAGGCAGGATGATGGAATACGTTATCGCCACGGCAACCGCCCTCACGATGCTTGCCGGTGCGTTTTTTGCGCTCTCGGCGGCGATCGGCGTCGTCCGTTTGCCGGACCTTTACTCGCGTATGCATGCAGCCTCCAAGGCGGGTTCCGTCGGCTCCGGCCTGCTGCTGCTTGCTGCCGGCCTTTATTCCGGCGAACTTGCAATTTTCGCGCGCGCTGCCGCGGGCGTCGTCTTTCTGCTGCTGACCGCCCCGGTCGCAGCGCACCTCTTGGCCAAGGCGGCGCATGAAACGGGGCATAAATTGTGGGAACTCTCGGTTCGCGACGACATGGAAGGCCGATGAGAGTATAATTTTCAGCGATTTAGCTCGTTTTACGCAAGTTATGCACGCGATTGTGAACTAAAGCCGCAGCCTTGCTTGCAAAATCTTAGTGTTTTGAACTTTTTAAGTAGAAAAACTGCAAATAAGAATTGGACTTTCGGTAAAACAGTGATAATTGAAGTGTAAGTAGAGTTCTGATTTCGAATTAGAATCGTTTCGCCTATTCCATCTCTAGCTTTGATTTCGAATGTCTAATGAAGGCTGTGGTCGAAGAGTGCGGCGATTGTGATTCGTATTCGGGCAGTATTAGAACAGGTTTCGGTCTCAAGAATCTAGGGGTGGATTCGCGTTTTTAGGACATGATGCCGCTGTCTGGCCTTTTACTGTTTGCCTCTACGAAGGCGATCCTCTGAAAGAGGGTCATCCACGCATGCGAACAGGAGAAACAGAATATGACGGATACCGCGACCGGCAACGGGCCGGAATTGCTGGTAGAACTGACGGCCGATATCGTAGCGGCTTATGTCAGCAATCATGTGGTCCCGGTCAGTGACCTGGCCAATTTGATTTCCGACGTGCATTCCGCACTGAGCAACACGTCTGCACCGCAACCCGCCGCAGCCACCATCGAAAAGCAGAAGCCCGCCGTTTCGGTACGCAAGTCAGTACAGGATGATCAGATCACCTGCCTGGAATGCGGCGGCAACTTCAAATCTCTCAAGCGCCATCTGATGACCCATCACAGTCTCTCGCCGGAAGAGTACCGCGAGAAGTGGGATCTTCCCGCCGATTATCCGATGGTCGCTCCCGCCTATGCCGAGGCGCGCTCGCGCCTCGCCAAGGAAATGGGCCTCGGCCAGCGCCGCAAACGCGGCCGCGGCTGAGCCTCGCACGCTCTTAAGCGCGAAAGCCGGGCCCCAAGCCCGGCTTTTTCTTTGTGCGGACATGGAGGAAAATAATCCCAGTATATTCAGCCAGTAACGAAAAAGGCGAATTGAAACAAAAAGGAATTGCACCTGGTGCTTTTCCGGTCGTCCGGATCGAATTTGGCGCCTGCATTATTGCCGGAACCGGTAAATCCCTGTTGACCTCAATCTAAGTTGAGATGCGAACTTGATGCAGTCTGTCAGCCAAGGAGGCGCCGGTGGCCATCATTTTAAGCGACAGTGACCTGGACCGAAGCACGGCTATGCAGATCGCCATCGAGGCGATCGAGGAAGCAATGGCGGCGCGATCAGCAGGGGTATTGATTTCGCCGCCCAGGCATAGCGTGTCCTTTGGCGGCAAAGGCGACCTTGTCTTCACTATCGGCGGCACGATCGGCGAGGATTCCATTGCGGGCTTCAGGGTTTATGAAACATTCAAAGGGCTGCGCCACGAACAGGTCGTCGCGGTCTGGTCGACTGAAACGGCAGAGCTTCAAGGCCTTGTCGTCGGCAGCCGGTTGGGAAATATCCGAACCGGCGCGATTGGCGGCATCGCCATTCGTCATATGTCATCGCCTGGCGTCAGGACGGTAGGCGTCATTGGAAGCGGGCAACAGGCGCGGACACAGTTGGAGGCCGCGGCACTTGTCCGCAGGCTGGATCATGTCCGCGTCTATAGCCGCCACGAACAGAACCGCCGCACATTTTCAGCGGAGATGGAGCAGCGCTTAGGCATCCCCGTGGAGCCCGTGGTTTCGCCACGGCGCGCTGTAAGCGAGGCCGATATCGTCATTTGTGCAACGACCAGCCGAACACCGGTGATGGAGGCAGCTTGGCTGAAGCCCGGAGTTCACATCAACACCATCGGTCCGAAGACCGTGGATGAGCATGAGTTGGGCTTGGATATCGCCGCGGCCGCCCATGTTATCGCGACCGACTCTCTGGAGCAGACAGACGCCTATAAGGCTCCATTCTTCCTGCATGGGTCGCCCGATGCCGTGCGCCTGGTGGATTTGGCAGCGATCGTCAGCGGCAGGCTGCCTGTTCGCCAGGCGCACGATCAAACGACGTTGTTTTGCTCGGCGGGCCTCGCAGGCACCGAAGTCCTGGTGGCATCGAAGCTGCTTGCGGCTTCCGGCGGCAAGGCTCCTGCGGCCTGAAGTGGGCGGAGAGCCTGGATTATCTCGGGAACAGTAGCCACCTTGGCAATCTTTCCATTCATGTAGACAAGCGAGACCCTTCCATGCTCGGCATCATAGGAATCGATGCATTCCTCCGCCAGCACCACGCGAAGGTCGCGTTGGTAAGCGTCGATAGCGGTCATGCGAATACAAGCGTGCGTGTTGATGCCGCACAATACCAGCTCGCCCACGCCCATCGCCGATAGAATGTCTTCAAGTTCGGTCCGGTAAAACGCACTATAGCGCTTCTTTACGATGGTCGTGTCGCTTGGCTCCCAATTGAGGCCAGCATGAAGATGGGCGCCTGAAGTTCCCTCGATCGCGATCTTCAGGTTCTTGTCCCGCATCTCGAGAAAGGCGTCGCTAAGGTCAGGCCGAAATTCCGGCCGCACCCATATGACGGGCAACGCGGCCTGTCTAAAGGCCACAGCCAGCGTGTTGGTTTCACCGATCAGCCGAGCAGCTTCATCTGCGCTCCAATGGTCGAGGTAGTCATTGATGAGGTCGATGATAACAAGGGCGCGTTTGGTCATTAAGCGATTAAACGTCACAAAAGTTGCAGTGTTGTGACGCCACGCGGCATGCCGGTTTGGAACGTTTCTCGTTCATGCCGCGGACATGAAAATGCCGTCAATCACTCCCGAACATCAGCGACTGATGCGCTGCCGTTCCGGCCAGCGCCCCATCACCAACGGCGAGAGCCACGGAGCCTGCGGCCCTTGCTAGATCGCCGCAGGCGAAGATGCCCTTCGCGGTCGTCTGCTTTACGGCATCCGTCCTGATGAACTGGCCGAGCGGCCCCTCTTCGAGCACGCAGCCCAGTTGCTCAGCCCAAGGAATTTGCACTGAAGTCCGCGTCAGGGTGAACAAACCGTCCATTGCGACAATCCTGCCATCGTCCAGACAAACATCCGCACGGTCTCCTGCGATCTCGCGCACTGGTGTCGTCTCGACCTTGACTGCGCGCGCACGCAATTGCGCTGCCTGATCGGCATTCGGGACGACGATACCGTTGGTGAAAAAAGTCGTCTCGCCCCAGTCAGGAAGCATGAGGGCATGATGCATGGAATGCTCCCCGGATGCGATGACGCCGATCCGCCCCTGATTCAGTTCGTAACCATGGCAATAGGGGCAATGGAAGACAGATATTCCCCAGCGTTCCTGCAGGCCTGGAATGGCGGGCAGTCGATCGGCAACCCCTGCTGCCAGGATCAGACGCCTGCCTTCCTTCATAGGCTTGCCATCGATTTCGATAGCAAATCCATTGCTGGTCCTCTCTGCGGCTTGTGCCTTGGCATTCAGCCAGTGGACAGTCGGATAGCGTTCGAGCTGTTGGCGGGCCTCGGATACGATCAGGCCGGGTTCACGGCCGTCCTGCCCTAGAAAACCGTGCGAGACAGCGGCAAAGCGATTGCGGCGCTCACCGGCATCGATCACCAGGATCTTCCGTCGGGCACGGGCGAGCGGCAGCGCCGCTGAAATGCCTGCAAAGCTGCCGCCGATGATGATGACGTCGAAACTCATAAATAATCCTCTTACGTTCGTTCCGGTTCATCGCCCGGCGGGACAGCCGAACGTTAAGTCATGAAACTTGTTAAGTTACGTGAAATAGCTTGTCAATGATCATGCAACTAATATTGTTGCATGATCATGTATCTGTTACATCTGTGATCCGCAAACGAGCTGAACCAGGCCATGAGACACGACACCCGCTTATCCCGCATGCTGCATGTGCTTGTTCACATGGATCGCCACGAAGGCGTCGCAACATCCGAAACCATTGCAGCGATGCTGGGCACCAATGCCGTTGTCGTGCGCCGAACCATGGCCGGCCTGCGGGATCAGGGGTATGTCCGGTCCGAGAAGGGGCACGGCGGCGGCTGGATCCTGGCGCGTCCTTTGCGGGAGATCACCCTGCTCGACATCCACAATGCCTTGGGCGCGCCGCAACTCTTCTCGATCGGACTGGCGGGCGACAATCCGAACTGCGTCATCGAACAGGCCGTCAATGCCTCGCTTGCCGGGGCGATGCATGAGGCGGAAGCCATTTTGCTGGCGAAATTTGGCAAGGTCACATTGGCCGCGCTTGCCGAAGAATCCTCCAAGCGATGGGCAAGGCCTGCGCACTGCTCTTTAGCAATGGAGCATTCCTAGAATTGCCCCTTCGAGGCTATTTTCTGGACCAAACATGTTTCCGCGCTTAAGGCCGCTCGAAAGGCCGTCGGGACACTCGCACCGAAGAATGCAGGCAATAAACAAGGCCGGGCGAAATCGCACGGACCTTCCTCGTCATCGCTTTTCACACCAGTGCAAGTACATCCGTGGTCAATTGTCTGAAGCGACTGAAGGCATCGCGCAGCGGTCCGTTCCGACGCCGCCAACCGCCTGACGATATATAAGGGAATGCGAAAGATATCGTTTGCTTTGTATTCCCTGAAAGCGCACTGTCCAGCCTCCAGCAGCCATTTTCACGGGCGCTGCTGTCTGAGGGCGGTCATGCCCTAGCCCCGACCGAAAGGAGGACTGCATGTCTTCCGAAGTCACCATGAAATACCTGAACAGCGAGGACCTTGGCATACTGCAGCAGGTGCTGAGCGATGCAGGCTATACCGGCGACATTCGTTTCGATCAGCCTCGGACTTTTAATGCTGCGGCACTGCTGCTCATCCAGTTGTTCCAGGCAGGCACGACCTCGCCCGCCGAGCTTGCAAGTGAACTCGACCGCCACTTCGGCAAGGCAAAGCGTGTCGTCGCCATGCCTCCTACCGTTCCGCCGTTTCACCGTTTTGCCATTCAGGGCCTTCCGTCCTCGCTTTCCGCGATCGTCCACTGAACATGAACATAAGGCCACCCACCTTCGACGTCGACGATGCCCGGCGCGCGAACGAGTGCGCCTGCGTCTTCGACCATCTGGCGACGCAGATTGCGATTGAAGCCGCAAACGCGGGGTGGCTGCAGAGCGAGGTTGCATTGGCCCTCGCTGACGCCGCCGAGCGCTACGTCATGCGTGTCGCAGCCTGCGCCCACGAGATGCCGATTGCGGCCAACTGCAACGTTCGGGAGGCCTGACGCATGCGGAGCGGCCTTCTCATCGCGTTCTTTTGCGCATCCGCGGCTCTTTATCTGGCGTGGGGACAGATCGCTGCCTATCAGGAGCGGGAGCGCATTCAAACCGCCGATGCCGCCGAGCGCCGAACACGACTGGCGGAACTTTCCGCAGACGGCTGCAATGGGGCCGTTGGCTCCCTTTCGGCGATGGAGCATCGGCTCCTCAAGGCCGGAGGCATCGAGATCCCTGAGGCTCTGGCGAGCGACATCACGTTATGTCTCGAAGAGAATATCATGTCCGGCCGTTCACGGCTGCAGATGGAGCGGACGCACTTGATCAGGCTGTTTCCACGCGAGACGAGCGTATTGCCAAACGAATGACGGCGCGCTTAAGCCGCGACCCTCACCCGCGCTTCTTCCCGGATCCGGTTCACCATGGACCTCAGCCCGTTGGAGCGCTGGGACGACAGGTTCTCGACAAGGCCGATCTTCGAGAAGATATCGAAAGCATCGAGGCCCGCGATCTCCGAGGCCCTCTTGCCGGAATAGGTGGCAAGCACGATAGCGACGAGGCCACGCACGATATGCGCGTCGGAATCGCCCTCGAAGATCAGCACCGGATTTTCAGGATCCCCCTCGGGATGCGTCACCAGCCAGACCTGGCTGGCGCAGCCCATCACCTTGTTCGCGGACGTCTTCTTGTCGTCCGGCAGGTCCGGCAGTCCCTTGCCGAGTTCGATGACATAGCGGTAGCGGTCCTCCCAGTCGTCAAGGAAGGAGAAGTCGTCGATGATCTCGTCGAGAGATGCCATAAGTGGGCCTTTCACTATTGTGAGTGATATAGGTGAACTGCCGCCGCTTTTGAACCATTAAAAAGAAAAACGTCTGCCAGGCGGCAAACGCCATGGGGTCGGCCGCCGCACCACATCTGCCGCAGCAGCCCATTGCTGCGAATGAACTGGTGATAGAGGGCAGCTTCGCCATGGCACACCAGCAGCGCGACAAGCAGGCGGGCGCCAAGGCCGTGAGGCAGGCGCGAAGGATAGTCGGCGAAGTTCGGCAGCATTGCGGGGAGGCCGCGCCGCTCACGATATCATGCCGATGCCGCTGGCGGCCATGCCGAGAATGACGACGCCAACGGCATCCTGATCCTCTTTCCTTGCGCCCTGTTCCTCGCCTCAAGATCAAAGGCGGCCTTCGTCGCCAGCCCGCCTATCCTTCGAACGCATAGAAAAAACGCCGTGAGGGATGGGCACCCTCACGGCGCAGCACAATGCTGAAATCAAACAGGGCAGGCACGTCAGGCACGGGCATCTCCGTATCATGCGGATCGCCGGTGCAAGCTTGGGGCGGAGAACTCCGCGGAATTCTTAAAGGACCGGCTTCGGTGTCGGCAAGGGAATGGCGCCGGTTACGACCTTGTCGGAAACCGATTCGTCCTCCACCGGCGGGCGGTAGGGCATCGGCTGGTTCAGTGCGGCAGCCCTGTGCTCTTTTGCGGAAGGAGCATCGGCTGCGACGGGAGAATCGGTAAGCGGTGCGGCCGGCGTCGCCTCCGCAAGAGCCGGTGCCGTCTCGTCCGAGAACTGGCTGTCCAGCAGCTCATAAGCGACGCGGGCGCCTTCGCGGGCCCGGTAGCCGAGGGCGGTGAGCGTTTCCGCGCCCTTGGCGCAGACCTCCGGCTTCTCGTTGCACATGCCGGTGAGATATTCATAGGCGCCGCTTGCGGCGGTGAAGGCGTCGAAGAATTGGATTTGCGGGTCGTTGGCAAGCCGCGTCGAGCTCTCCGAGCTGAAGAGCGGCAAGAGGACCAGCACAAGGCCGAACCAGAACGATCCTTTGATCAGAAGCCACATTGTCGTTGCCCATCCTGTTTTTCCCGTCCGGTCTTCTCGCCGAATCAGGCCCGGTTTTCCGGTGTGCTTTCACCCTAGCGAGGAAATGCGAATGCCACTTTTCGAAACTCGACGGCATTTGCGGCAAATTTAATTCGAATTTTAAATAAAGGCATTCTGAGCGCATTTCAGTCAAATTGTAGCCATCGGGGTTAAGCATAGCGCAGTGGGCTGCCTGGAATTGCAGGGATTCCCTAAGGGCAGCGTGCCGCAAAGGTTAACACAATGCCGAAATGCGAGCGAAATCCATCGCTTACCCCCTATTAACCACAAAAACCAAAGGGCCCTGCGGATGGCTCAAAATGGGATTTTTACAGCTTTTGGGCTGTGGAGGGCCGCTTTGCCTTATCCTTTCCTTAAGCCGCCGGGGCCTATTGTCCGCACTGTGTAAAGAGCCTTTTCGGCGGGTATTGCGTGCGCGTATTGAGTGACATTGGCGGACGGGCGGCAGCCCTCGTGGACCGAGCAGCGGCAGGCTGGCTTTCCCGCACGGGAAGCGGCGAAGCTGTTGCCGAGCGCGAGCTTGCGATCCTGCGCCGCCTTGTCTTCCTCTCTTCCGCGGCCTTGATCGCTGCGCCTTTCGGCCTCTCCTTCGTCACCAGCCCCGCCGTGGCACTGCCTGCAGGTGTCGCGACCGTCTGCGCTGCCTTCCTCTTTTCAGCCGTGGGCAGCATCGCGCTTGCCCGCCAGAGCGCTGCTGTGTCGGCCGTCGCCGCGGCGCCCGCGGAAGACTTCTTCCTGGAAAACAGTGCCGGCCTCGTTCTCTTCCTCGATCCGCAAGGCAACGTCACCACCGCCGGTGGCCGTGACTGCCGCGAGTTCCTCGCCTGGATGCGCGATCCGAAGGGCAGGGGCTTCATCGAGCAGGTGCATGTCTCCGACCGCATCTTCGTCCTGCAGGCGCTCGACCGGCTGCGCCAGGGCGAGGAGTGCGCCAGCGTCGACCTTCGCCTCGACCGCCCCTGCGTTTCCCTTGATCTTCGCCAGTTCGCGCATCTCAGAATGGACATGACGGCGCGGCGCGATGAGGACGGCGAGCTCCTGGCCGTCGTCGCCCAGCTCCGCGACGTCTCGGTCGAACAGCAGCTGCGCATGGAAGCCCAAAGCCGGGCGGCCGATGCCGAATCCGCCAACGATGCCAAGTCGCGCTTCCTCGCCGCCGTCAGCCATGAGCTGCGCACGCCGCTGAACGCCATCCTCGGCTTCTCGGATATCCTGCTCGGCGAATATTTCGGCAAGTTCGACAATGAGCGCCAGCGCGAATACGTGACCCTGGTACGCGAGTCCGGCGCGCACCTGCTTTCCGTCGTCAACACCATGCTCGACATGAGCAAGATCGAGGCCGGCCGCTATGAGCTGCTGCTCGAACCGTTCGATGTCGGCGCCTCGGTCCGCTCCTGCGAGGCGATGCTTGCGCTGCAGGCCAAGGGCAAGGGTGTGACGCTGACGAGCCGCATCCAGCGCGGTCTCGACGAGGTTGTCGCCGACCAGCGCGCCATCCAGCAGATCCTCATCAATCTCGTCGGCAACGCCGTGAAGTTCACCGATGCCGGCGGCGCCGTCACCGTCGATGCGGCGGTGCGCGACGGCATCCTGCAGATCAGCGTCAGCGACACCGGCATCGGCATTCCGGCCGACAGGCTCGAATCGCTCGGCCAGCCCTTCATGCAGGTGCAGAACGATTATACACGTCATTACGAGGGCACGGGCCTCGGCCTGTCGCTGGTGAAGGGCCTCGTGGCACTGCATGGCGGTCACTTCGCGATTGCCAGCGTTCCCGGCGAAGGCACGATCATCACCATTTCGATCGCGGCGGATGGTTCCGGCGCCGGTGCCGCGCATGCGGAAAAGGACGGGGCGGTCGATTTCCCGCCGCGCCTGAAAATTGCGGCGACGAATGTCGCTGGACTGGAAGAGGGGCTTTTCGATGGCCGCGCGCAAGCGAAAATCGCCTAAGGGAAGGAGAGGCCGGCAGCAGCCGAGCCTGCTTCTCACAGGGGCTGCCGCCCTCGGCGGCGTGGGCATGACGGGCGCATCTGCGCTCGGCGGCGTCATTGCGCGCAATCCGTCGGTCGCAGGCGGGACCACCGCCTTTGTCGTCATCTTCAGCTTCGTCGCCGCCAATGCGCTCTGGTATCAGCCGGGTACGCATCCGCATCCCTTCTTTCGCACCCGCGATGTGCTAGCGCCCTTCTCGATCGGCCGTCCGACCGTGGAAGAGCCGCACCCAGGCGACGTCACGACCTTCAAGATCGAACGTCCGGGCGAGGAGGGCGCTGCCTCGACCACCAATGCGACGCCGCCGGCTGCAGCACCCGGCCAAGAGCCCAGTCAGCTGGTCATGGACATCCAGAAGGAGCTCATCCGCCGCGGCCTCTATAACGGCACGGCCGACGGTATCATCGGCCCGCGCACCAGCGCCGCGATCCTCTTCTTCGAGGAAACCGTCGACATGCTGCCGAGTGGCGATGCGACGCCGGATGTGCTTGCCGCCCTCAGGACCGATTCCATCGGCCCCTCGGCCGTTCCCGCCGAGAAGCCGCGCGAGGATGTGACCTCGAAAGCCTCGGCCGAGGATCCGGTCGCCGCCGCCATCCGCAGCGCCGAAAAGCAGATCAAGACCGCGCCCGCCGGCCCGAAGCAGGTCCCATCATCCGAGCTCACCAATGTCGATCTGGTACTGAGAATCCAGAAGGGCCTTTCCAACATGGCCTACGCCAATGTCGGCGTCGACGGTGTCGCCGGCGAACAAACCCGCACCGCCATCCGCCGCTTCCAAAAGCACTACAACCTGCCGGAAACCGGCGAGCCCAACGAGGCGGTACTGAAGAAGTTGAAGGAAATCGGTGCGATTTGAGGTTGGGTGAGAGCTGGCATCAAAGCTCGTCCAATGTGCATCTTCACTCCGACGACTCTGGTTCCTGGCGCCGTTTGAGGCGCTTTCAGCACCGTTTCACGACGTCGTTCCCGCGTGCGGCTCGACGAGGCGATCCGGCGTTGTCAGGAGCGTGGCGCAATACGCTGACCGATGCCGGGCAATCGCGGAGCTCTGCCAGCGCCTCCCTTCGCTGGGAGAGCTTGAACGGCAAGGCTGAGCCGGGAGGAAATCTTGCGGCAAGTGATCGGCGCGGTAGGAAGCCACCTTGCTTCGTGCCAACTGCGAACATTTGCGCTATGCTCAGCCGATGGAACGCCGGCACGCCAAATGGATTGCAACGCTATCGTTGGCCGTGGCCGCAGCGAGCGTCGCTGCGGCGCACCCGGATTCGCGCTGCACCTGCCGCAATCGGGATGGCACGAAGTACGAGCTTGGCCAGACTGCCTGCATCAGGGTGGGCGGAGCGTCGTATCTCGCACGCTGCGAGATGGAGTTGAACGTCACGACATGGCGTAAATTGCGGGACGGTTGCCCGGAGGCCTGAACCGCAACGGCGGGCCGCTCTGCCAAGAGCACATCCAATCACCGAAGCCGGTCCAGCCGGGCCGGCTTCGAAAATCCGGGGGACGGCTATCTGATCACCGGCTCGCCGTGATACCGGCGCTTTGACGGCTTCGATACGCCAAATCCGACTTCCATCATCAGGCGCGGCGTATGTTTGGCGAGCGTTCCCATATGGAAGCCGAAGGGATCTTCGACAAAGCCGGTGCCCGCCTTTCCTGTCAGCGTGACTGCGCTCTCCTTGCCGTAGAAGCCCAGCACGTCCTCGGCCGAATGTCCGACAAGCAGTGTCAACTGGTGCTTCATCCGGCGGCGGTTGTGGCTGCCTTGAACATAGACATGCGGACCGGCATCCGCATCGACGTCGGACAGATAGAAGAAGAATTTCAGCATCCGCCAGTCGTCGAGATCGAAGTGGAACTTGAACGAGGCGCGGCTTAGATCGGCTTCCGAGGCAGACGTCGTGGGGAAACTCCACCATGTCCGCGTGGTGATCAGTTTCGCCTCGCCGCCGAGATAATGCCGCGCGATATTGAGGAGCAGCGGATCTTGCTGCACGGCGACCGCTGCCTTGCATTGCAGAACCCGCTCGAAATGATGGCCGCTCAATATCGTGCGCTCGAAGCGGCGTTCGGCTTCGGCATGCTCTCCGGCGAGAAACTCGACCTTGCGCTCGAAATTGCCGAAACACGGCGTCTCGCGTGCAAAACGGGCGATTTCCTCATGGATGGCTGGCGGCAAAGTGAGGCCGGTGAAGATGCCATTTCTTCGCAATTCCGCAGCGGCTTTCTCCGCCTTGATCGCGCCAAACATTGACGGTGCAGTTGCCGAAGACGGAATGGGTCTGGCGGTCAGCCAATGGGCGCGACGGAAAGGCATCGTGCGCGCCAGCAGGAACATCGGCAGCCAGGCGGGATTTTCCTTGAGATCGGTTAAATAGGTTGGTACGCGCGCTGCCATGCGGCGAAGGGGCCCGCCTGTGCGGGCAATGGCTTCGAGGTCTTTCGGCTTAGATTTTGGCGCATCAAGCATCTGACATCCTTATTCGAACATGGTTTCCCATGGCGTTTTCCCCGTGGCGCCGGGCCCACGGTAGGTGGTTTTGGATCATGATGCAATGCAACATGGGGATTGCAGCCTGCTATATGGTTAATAACCAATTGAATAAATTAAAGAATTTCGGACACTGAGTCCCGCCGGGCAACGAGGCTGCGCCCGTATGTATGTGGCAACAAACGGGCGGCGCGCCGGTTCTAAAGCCGGTTGGGGCGGCGCCTAGAAGAAATGGAAGTCGTCGGCGGCAAGCGATGTGCCGTGGCTCACGGCCGCAAACGCCACCGCGGCCGCATCGCCGCTCCCGTCGGAATCGAAGAGCAGGCGGCCAGAGCATGTGTCGTAGATGATGTGGTCGTCCTCATGAAGCGCGGCTGTGCCCTTCGCGAAGGCCCCAGGGTCGAGCGCGCCCGCCACAACGCCGGCGAACACGGAGCTGTCCAGCCGGAAGAGGTCGTCAGCGGAGCTGAAGTCGAGGATTTTGTCGCAATTCGCCCGGCCGGGCTCGGTGTCGAAGACGAAGATGTCGCCGCCCGCTCCGCCGGAGAGTGTGTCGCGGCCGGTTCCGCCGTTGAGAGTGTCGTCGCCGCCGCCGCCGCGCAGGCGGTCCTTGCCAGCGCCGCCATCAACGGTATCGTCGAACCGGCTGCCGGTGATCCGGTCATTGCCGCCCATCGCGGCGACGAGAACCGGGTGATCGTACGCCTCATAGGTGGTGACGTCTTTCGCATCGGTGAGCGTGATCTCTTCGGCCGGCGGCACGATCATGATGGTGATCGTCGCCAGATTGCTGTTGCCCTGGCCGTCGGTGGCGTAAACCGTGAAACTGTCGGTGCCGGCGAAGCCGGCCGCCGGAGAATAGTCGAAGAGGTTACCGTTCAGGTAGTCTTGGTGATAGTGCAGGCTGCCCACATATTGGCCCTGATGAAACGGATAGTAGCCTGCTTCATATCGCGTCTCCTGCTGCAGCGTGCCATGGTCCGGCCCGTCCACGATGACGAAGCTCAACAGGTCGAAATCGGCATCCGACGCGCTGAACTTGATGTCGTCGAGCGATTGGCCAGGAGAAAGCGTGAAGCTCATGTCGGCGGCGGTGGGCGCATGGTTGACGAAGGTGTCGGGCTGCAGCGCGCCGCCTTCCAGGATGATCTGATGCGGGCCGTACTGGGTGTTTTCGCCGCCGAAATATTCGTTGGCGCCTTGCCATGTCACCACCATGTCGTCGGGGCTTTCGGCAGTGACGGAGATAATCTCAGTCGAAAGATAGGCCGCCTGGTCGGAGAGCGTGCGGATATAGCGGCCTTCGTTGTCGAAGACGAAAGTTTCCACCGTCGTGAAGATCTCGGTCCTGCCGTCATTGGTGAAGGTGGTGACGGTAAAGAAACCGTCGAACACGTCGACCGAGGCAAGATCGACCCAGCCGTACGGATAATCTGTATGCGCGGCCCCCGGTCCGAGGACGTCGCCGTCCGTTTCCGTTATGCTGAAAAGGATTGCATCGGGGCTCTCGTTGTTGATGTCTTCCCATACGGTAAGCTCACTGCCATTGCTCAAAGTGGGCATCGTATTTTCCTTCGTTGCAGGGAAACGGCACTGCGGACATCTTCACGGAGAGGCAAGATAGGCTGGGATGCGGGCCGATCAAGCTTGGCGATGGGGTTGACGCTTCCTTCGGCATGCTCGCTCGAAATCTGGTAAACTTTCTTCCTCAAAAAGGAGTGGGTATGTCCACAAGTGACCGGCAAGCCCATTGGCAGACTGTCTACAAGACCAAGGCGGAGAGCGAAGTCAGTTGGTACGAGGATACGCCGGAACTCTCGATGGTTCTGCTGCGTCAGGCCGGGCTGACGCCGGACATGTCGGTGATCGACATCGGCGGCGGGACCTCGCGGCTGGTCGATGCTCTTGTGGCATCCGGCCAGGCCCATATCAGCGTCCTCGATCTGTCTGCCGCAGCCATCGAGACGGCAAAGTCGCGACTGACAGATGCGACGCGTGTGCAGTGGATCGTATCGGACATGACCGCCTGGACGCCCGGCCGCCAGTATGATCTCTGGCACGATCGCGCCGCCTTTCACTTCCTGACGGAGGCGGCCGACCAAAAGGCCTATGTTCGGGTGCTGGGGCAGGCTCTCAAGAATGGCGGCAAAGCCGTGATCGGTACCTTTGCGCCCGACGGACCGGAAAAATGCAGCGGCCTGCCGGTCGCCCGCTACGATGCGCAAAGCCTGCAGGATGTTCTCGGCAGCGGGTTCAAGCTTGCCGCAACGCGCCGGCATGAGCACACGACCCCATGGGGATCGGTGCAGCAATTCCAGTTCAGCACGTTCGAGAAGGTCGCTGGCACGGAGTCGTTTGCTTGAACGATCCGAAACGCCCGGCACGCCGGCTCCTCCATCGCCGCCCCATCGATCAGATTATTGGTGCGCGCCAATTGCGGCGAGTTGTCGCGTCCCGTTCTTTCGTGCGTGTGAAGCCAACGTGACGGAGCCTCGAAACCTGAAGGAAATTGGGGCGATTTGACCGTGGCGGACCGGCTTTCGCACCGCGGAAAATTGCGAAGGCAATGTGCCTGCAGGGCCTTGAAATTCGTTAGGGCAATATCGAAATGTAATTTTGATTGTCATCGGCCGCTGGTTGGCGAAGAGGTACGTTTTGAGACCGTGGTCAACTTCGCTTGAAAGATACCAGCCGTATGGTATCTTTTTCCTGTCTGATACTGTTGGCCGACGGCCCATGGCCGGCCAGCTCAAAGATTTTTGCCTGCCGGGATAGCCCGAATGTTGTTTGAAGATTCCGGCAGCGCTCTATCCGAAACACATATTTCTGATCGCGCCATGTATAAATCAATCGCCTCCCTGAGCAGCGCGGACAACCCGCGGCTTTACAAGGTTCTTTTCGACCATTTCTCGTCGCTCTATCCGGCAATAGCCAAATCGAGCGTGGCTGAATTTCACTTAGGGGGCGATCAGACTTTTCGGCTCCTTCGAGGGTCGAAGGACCTCACTTTCGAGGTTGTCTACTCCGACATTTCCCGGTTCGCCTCTATCACCCGATCATTGAATTCACGAGCACGAAAATACATCACGGGCTTTGCTCTTCAGTGGAGCACTTCGCGCGTGGCACCTCCGCGCGGACTCCTGCAGCTTCCTCGTCCGCTGGATGAAACGCGGGTTCCTGAAGATGTGCTGATGGTGATCTTCCATCTTGATCAAGCCGATCCGGTCGAAGCCGAACGTAAGATCATGGCATGCATCAGCGCGCTCTATCCCACCGGTCCGACATTGCAGCGAGAGGCGCACGACTATAACGGCCAAAGAGCAATAGCGCAGCTCGCTGACTGGCTGTCGTTCCAGGATGCAAAGCGCGTGCTTGACATCGAAGACCCGGACCACGCGGCAACGATGCTGATCTCGATGATGTTTGGAGGAATGGCATCCTGCATGACCGCAGGTGGCGGCTTGCCGGACAGATCGAGCCTTATTGGCTATCTCAAAGGGTGCATCCACCTCTTCGTGAGAGGTTGCCGCTGCAAAGAGGCCGCCTGACCGGAAGAGCCGGATATGGCACTGCCGGCTGCTGTTCACCACCCCATTTTTGCGTGGCGGTGGAGCTCGGCTTTCTTTTGTTGGAATCTCTCTCAGCGGCCTCTTTAGCTTGGCCGGGCAGCACAATCTTGACCGCGAAACGGCCGCTCTGGCAGGTCTGATTGTGGCAAAAATACAACGTCCGCTGGTTCGAAACTATATTTGGTACGAACACGTTTATTAAATAATTGACGGGCTGGCGCATCGCCTGTTCTAAAGGTTGCGTTGCCGGAGCAAATCGCCCCGGCAACTCCTGGCGGACTGAAATTTCAGGGGACCGCATCCATCGCGCTAGCAAGAGCCAACCTTGGGGTTGGCCTCTGGAACGGAGACAAAAATGAACATTAAGAGCCTTCTTCTCGGCTCCGCTGCTGCCCTCGCAGTAGTTTCCGGTGCTCAGGCCGCCGACGCCATCGTCGCTGCCGAACCGGAACCGGTTGAGTACGTCCGCGTCTGCGACGCTTACGGCACCGGCTACTTCTACATCCCGGGCACCGAAACCTGCCTCCAGATCGGCGGCTACGTCCGTTTCGACGTTGGCTTCGGTGCTGGCGACGCATTCAAGAACAACGGCTCTGAGGACTGGGATGCCCGCACGCGTGCGCACATCAACGTCATCGCAAAGAGCGATACGGAATACGGCGTTCTGACGAGTGCGATCATTCTTGAATCCAATTTCCGTCCGAACGAAGTTGACAGCGACGCTCGTTCGGCTGGAGCATCTTCTACGTTCGGCAGTTCTCAGGACAGCACTGGCATCGACGAGGCTTACATCGATCTCGCCGGCTTCCGTGTTGGTAAGTTCGCCAACTGGTGGGATGATGACTTCTCGGGCGAAACCGACGTCATGACGACCCTCGATGGTTCGACGAAGCAGAACTCCATCCGCTATCAGTACGACGCTGGCGACTTCTATGCCGGTATCGCTCTCGAAGAACTGGTTCAGACAGAGGGCGGAAATGCCAACAACCTCGGTATCGACGGTTCCATCGGCGGCAAGGTCGGCGGCTTCACCTATGCGATTATCGGCGCTTACGACACCGACGCCCAGGAAGGCGCCGTACTCGCAAAGGTCGGCGTTGACGTTGGCCCGGGCACGCTTTCGGTTGCCGGTATCTATTCCACCGGTCTGGGCGATCAGGGCTTCAACGGCTACTACGACGCCGGCGAATGGTCCGTGGCTGCTCAGTACGCGCTCAAGGCAACCGACAAGTTCACGGTCACCCCTGCTGTTCAGTACATCGACAACATCGATGCCGACGCGAGTGGCAGCTGGGACAGCGGTAGCGAGCTGCGTGCTGGCGTTACGCTCGATTACAAGGTCGTAGAGAACCTTTCCACAAAGCTCACTGCAACCTATGTTTCGGACGATCACGACAACGCGGCGGATCAGGACTGGGTCGAAGGCTTCTTCCGCCTGCAGCGCGACTTCTAATCAAACGCGATAAAACTGATCTGAATTGACCTCTGATCAGTTTCGAGGGAAGAGCCCGGTATCCCAGCCGGGCTCTTCTTCAATTCAGGCGGTCAGCCCCTTTGCGAAAATATTAAGGCTCGAACGAAGGTAGGCTCGAGTCCGCTTCGCGCGTTTTTCCAAATCCATTTCCGCCCGGCCGATGCTCAAGCTTCCGAAGACGATGCCGATCAGCATGGTGGCTGCAGCGTCTGCGTCAGCAACCGTTATACGGCCCTTCTGCTTCATCTGCCTGAGCCACTCGGCGAGCTTTGCACGCGCGAGGCTGAAATCGTCCCGCAATTCCGCGACGTGTTCCGCCGCTTCCCAGCCGACCTCTATCATGAAGTAGTCATTCATGCCGGGCGCGTCTGCCGCACCGTCTTCATCGATAAAGAAGATTCTGGCGAGCTGTTCCTCCAGCGGAAGCTGGTCATCAATTTCCGGTACGAAGAAAATGGAATCGCTTCGAGATTTCAGTATATCCCGCAGAAGGTCAGCTTTTCCGTTGAAGAACTCGTAGAAGGTTCGTTTGGAAATGCCGCATCTGGCCGCTATCACATCAACCGTCGTATTGATGTATCCGTATTCGATGAAGACATCGCATCCCACGCCGATTATCTCATCCCGTCGCTGATCGGTGTCCACGCTTTTAGGACGCCCGCGCGGCCTCTTTACATTTTCCCCAGTTTTTGAACTCACGATCCCTCATCGCTTATAATTTTTTTCCACCCCGGCTTCGACTGATACATGAACCGGCCTGGCCGGTACAGGCCATCTGGACCCGCTCATCCGACGCGCGGCCCTCACGCCCAGCTCACGCATTGTCACCGTTGCGTTACGATCTCAAGCTTCTCAAAAGAATTTGCCCGAAGCAATACAGATGTTATTTTGTGCGACACACATTGCCATCGCGCGGCACGCTCTGATTACGTGCCTTGATTGCGTGCCGGGGGGCAAGAGATAGACGATGGAAAGTTCGTACAGGCGCAGGAAACAGCCGGAGCTGGTCAAGCGGACCCTGATAGATGAAGCGGCAAAACTTGCCGTGCGGGAAGGGCTTGCCTCCGTGACCGTTCAGGCCGTATCGGACGCAGCGGGCGTGACCAAGGGCGGCTTCATCCATCATTTTCCGAGCAAGAAGGACCTGATCGACGCCGTCTTCGGGGAACTTCTTGAAGCGATCGATGACGATATCGATGCCCGTATGGCCAAGGACCCCGAGCCGTATGGCGCGTTCACGCGCGCCTACATCAACTCGGTCTTCCAAAACAATCTCTGCGCCAAGGGCGGCCAGTGGGCGCCGCTGACGATTTCGGCGCTGACGGATCCGTATCTGCGCGAACTCATGGCAAGCTGGGTCGAGGAACGGGCGCAGCGCCACAATGAGACGGATGGCGATACGCACTTGAAGATCGCGCGCCTGGCTGCCGACGGCATCTGGCTCGCCCATCTTTATAAGATCAAGATCACCGATCCAGAGACGCTGAGGTCTGAGCTTTTGGCAACCACCAGAAAGCCGGATGCGCAGCGCAAGAACTAGGATACTTGCACCGATTCGGGTATGCGCCCTACAACCTAAGTCTAAGCCGCCGCGTTCGTTTGCAACTTATTAACCATATTACCTGAAGCTTTCCTAATTTGCTTGGGGGAGCCGAGGTCATGTATGCGCTGAAGACGGTGGAGGAGGTTGCCGACGAGCCGGATGGGCACAGCGCGGAGGCGTTGCGGCATGTCCTTTCCAGGCTCGCGGAAGAGGCGTCCACGCTCGGCATCGATCTCGTCGATATCGCCGGCGCCATCCAGGACATGGCGGCGATGTCGGCGCGCCATGCGACGGCATTCGACGATGTGACGCGGACAGCACTTTCGATCGCCGAGACGAACCGGGCAGTTGCCGTGTCGCTCAACGAGACGGACCGGACAGCAGCGGAGGCCCGGCACATGCTGAAGGAATCGGCCGGCCGCCTGTCGGGCTCGGTCGAAGAGATCGGCCATATGGTGGAGTCCTCTGAGGAGATCAGCGCCGAGATCAATACCTTCTCCAAATCGCTTGCCGATGTCGACAAGGTTGCCGCAGAGATCAGCACCATCGCGCGGCAGACGAACCTTTTGGCGCTCAACGCCGCAATCGAAGCGGCACGCGCCGGCGAAGCGGGCAAGGGCTTTGCCGTCGTCGCCTCGGAAATCCGCGCGCTGTCGCTACAGACCTCCAAGGCGACTGGCTCCATCCAGGATACGCTGGACGAGCTGCGCATCAGGATCGACCGTCTCTCGGCGGCAGGCAGCGGTGCGCGCGAAAGTGCTGCCGGCGTCAAGGACAAGTCCGAGGCGATGCGCGGCGCATTCACCAAGATGGAGCATGTGATCACCCAGATCCTCGACAGCTCCACGGTCATGGCAAGGACCACCGAGGCTGTCGACCAGCAATGCGCCGGTTTCGTCGCCAAGCTCGGCGAGATGTCGGCCGAAGTGCTGCATTCCAACGTGAAGCTCCAGCACGCCGCAAAGCGCGTCGACAGAGTCGTCGGCCTTTCCGAGAAACTGGTGCAGTTGACAGCAAGCGCCGGCGTGCAAACGGCAGACAGCCTCTGGATCGCCAAGGCGCAAGGTGTGGCCGCCGCGATTTCCGACGTCTTCGAACATGCCGTCGCCGAGGGCCGCATCGGCTTCGAGGCGTTGTTCAACCGGCAGTACCGGCCGATCCCGGGAACCGATCCGGTGCAGCTCATGGCGGCTTTCACGGAACTCACCGACCGCCTGCTGCCGCCGATCCAGGAGCCCGTCGCAGCCTGCGACGAGCACATCGCCTTTTGCGCAGCGGTCGACGAGAACGGCTATCTGCCGACGCACAACCGGAAATTCTCCGAACCCCAGCGGCCGGGCGATACGGTGTGGAACACCGCCAACTGCCGCAGCCGGCGCATCTTCAACGACCGCGTCGGCCTCGCCGCGGGAAAAAGCACAGCACCTTTCCTCGTGCAGACCTATCGCCGCGACATGGGCGGCGGCAGTTTCGTGATGATGAAGGACATCTCCGCGCCGATCACCGTCTGCGGGCGGCATTGGGGCGGGCTGAGGCTGGCGGTAAAGGTCTAGCGTTGCCGCCCGCACTCCGCCGGTCTATACCGCGCCCATGAGATTGCGCACCGACATCTTCGTTTCCGCCCTCCTGCGCCGCGTTTTCGCCAGGGGCGATTTCGCCGCTATTGAGAAGAAGGGGGCGGAGGAAGCAGGTGCCATCTTCATCCGCCAGCATTTCCGCGACGGGCTCGAAACGCTCTACGCGCCTGCGCCGCAAAGCGTCTTCGGTGAGCAGGAGAGCGGCATGCGTCTTTTTGAAATCAGGCTTGACAAATCGGAAGCCGAGAAGGTGCGCGAACTGCTCGACCGCGAGCGGAAGTTCGATCCGGATCTTTGGATCGTCGAGCTCGAAGCCGAAGACGTCGCGGAGATCGTGCCGCTGGCCGACGAGCGGCAGACCCCCCTCTGAAGTTCTTACCGGCGGCCGACGATGCGGCTATCGCGTGCCGGCGGCTCCTGGCGCATGGCGCGCGGGGCGGAAGCGGCGGCTTGCTCGGCCGGCACCTGGTCTTCCGGCTTGTAGGTATAGCTGTCGGCGCGACGCCAGGCTTCGACCCGCTGATGGCATTCGTCCGGATCGAGCGCATCCAGCACCATCCAGGCGCGAGTCACGTTGTGCTGCGGCTCGGAAAGATGCGGATACAGTCTCTCCAGCACGAAAACGGCGTCGAGAAAGCCCATGCCGAGGCTGGTCAGGGTCGTTGCGAGCTGCTGGCCGGAGAGATCCAGCATGATGCGCTCGGCAAGCCAGCGGCTGGCCGAAAGCGCCTCGGCAAGCGCCGTTGCGAAGGACCCGGCCTCCCGTGCGCGAGCAAAGCGGACGAGCAGCGCCTCCTGCATGTCGGACAGCGTGCGCAGGCCGAGGCGGTTGCCGTCATTGCGTCCGAGATGTCGTGCCAGCCCCTTGATCCTTTCGCGCATCGCCTCTTCGCTGGCAAGGCGCGCGACGAAATCGGCCGCCTCCATCGAGGCAGCGGTCGGCGGGAGCGCATGCGCTTCTGCCGGCTCTTCGGCAACGGCGGCTGGCGCAGTCTGGCGCGGCTCGGCCTGGCGCAGCGCCACGAGCGCATCGATGACCTTCGGCGAAAGGCTGTCGCGGCTGACGATCGCCCGGGCGTGGGCAGCTCCCTGCGACCGGGCGATGACGGTCAACGTATCGTCGTCGACCGCCTGCGAAGCCGTCAGGAACGGCGCGGCGATTGCGATCGGCTGGCTGCCGATGAAGAGGGCAACGGCCGATGGTATGGTCTTGCACTGGGAAAGTGCGGCAACCGCCTGGCGGCGAGCTTCGTCGGAAGAGGCCTGAAAAAGCGGCATGAACAGTTCGGCGAACTGGCGCAGCTCGGATCGGGTGGGATGCGCCAACCCTTCGAAACTGCTGACTGTCGCCATCAATACCACATCCTTTTTCCGGATGGCCAGGGGCCCCTCTAGGTCTCGAAACCGGTCACGCACACGAACACCCTGGGAAACGCGGAACTCGGGCCCTCATGCGCTGGCGGAACGCACATCAACCCATACGAAGATGAACAAATCCTACACCGGCACGGTTAACGGTTGCTGAAGATTTTAATCAAATACGAGACGATGATACACGCAAAAAGTGCATCGTGAAGGATCGCCAGCGCAATGAAAAAGCGCCTTGCAGCGGCAAGGCGCTCCGGACGCACACTCGGGATGCAGTTCAAAGACCTTTGTGCGAACGCATGGCCGTCAGCAGCTTTTCGCTATCGGTATGGCCTGCCTGGTAAAGATCGAGCGCGGCAGAGGCGGCAAATCGCGCTTCGGCGCTTTTGATATCGATCCGCTTTTCCGCGCACCATGCGTCCAATGTGCATCTCAGCACATCGAGGTCTTCCGGAGAATATGACGAGTTCAACATCAAAGACATCATCTGCCCTCCGTTCTTGCGGCAAGAGCATACATGGTCTCCCAACCGGCCGTTGCCCTAAAACTCGACTGGCAAAAACACGATACGCTCAAATGCGGCGGCTGCAATTAAATATTGTCTGTGGCGCAAATATGCAACAGTCGCCCTTTCCCGGGGTTTCGCCGAGTCGTGATTTTAAGTAATTGAAATCATTGTTAAATTATATTCGTGTTTTTGCTCTCGTCGGATTGAAACCAAACGGCTGGTAACCGCGTTTAATAACCGGTGTCGTGCAGACGCCTCGAACCTGCAATATTAGTAAACTGTTAACTATCGTGTGTCTCAATTCGGATAGGAACGGCGCGATTGAGTGCTTCGGTCGTCAAGATTCCGCTTCACGGTATTTCGAATAGGTGCCGTGAGAAAGGCGCGAATGCCCTCGGTCCGGAATATCCGGCGCCGCAGGACGCGCTGGCCCGTGCAGGCGGGCAGGGTGAAATCCGCTCACGTTCATCCGTCTCGGGCAGTGCATGGAGACGAGAATGGCCATAGTAGTCGCATTGGCGGACCGGCGGCCACAGGTGCCACGCCGCAAGGAAAAGGAGCCGGTCAAGGCTCAGATTCTGCTGTTTACGGGCGTACGCTACGAGCGCCTCCCGGAGATGCCGAAGCGCCCGGCGCAGCGCGCATCGCGTGTGGAGAACCGCGTGGAGAACGAGTGAGGCCAGGCCTCAGTCGGCGGGTGCATAGGCCTCACAGCCGGCGCCCGCGAGGAAGCTTCTGGCTGCCTCATCGAAGCTTGCCTGCGGGGCAAGCGTTCTGAGCACTGCATAGCCTTGCGGGTGGCTCATCTCGACAAGAATGGTCGGCTGCAGCTCCGCCGGCAGCGATTTGCGCAAACCGGTAAGCTGGATCGGCGTTGCGACGAGAACATCCAGCGCTCCCCCCACAGACGTTCTGTCATTCATGCTGAAGACTTCGTTCGAGGCGCCGTCATAGACGGCGATCGACCAGAACGGCACGTTGCCTTTTGCCGTGAAGCGGACGGGGTTGTCTTCCAGATCGAAGGCGCAGACGGCGGTGCGCAGGAAAGGATCGCTGTTTGCTAGCCCCGCGTCGTCGTTTTGTGCTGAGAGCAGATAGAAATGGTTCGCATCGCCCTCAGCAAGCACCCGCGTCTGGGCGTCCCTGCCGGTGTAGTGCGGCAGCGCGAGAATGATGACGAGATGCAGCAGTGCGGCGCCGAAGAGGCCGGTCAGGATTGAGAATATCAGCCTAAGCATTGCCGCATCCGATCTTCGTAAGCCTCGGCATAGCGAGATCGATGACGCCCGAACTTCCGGCAGTCGGCGTGTCGAACAGCGTCAGCACCAGCCGGAACGTGCCGGCGGCGGGAAGCGCCAGCCAGTTGCCCGGTCTTGCATTGGCGGAAATGTCGATCGTGAAGCTGCTGTCGGCCTGGCGCAGGATCGTCCAGGAATTCAGCGCCGCCGGCAGCCCGGGACGGATAGAGGCGGGATTGCCGCTGTTGTCCGAAGTAAACAGCGTCCACAGCCGGGCAGGCGGCGTCTGGCCGCTGATGCGGTAGCTGCAGGCCGCGTTCAGCCGCTCGCCGCGGTCGTCGACGCTCGCCGTGAATGTCAGCCCCTCGGCGCTGCCATAAAGCAGCTTGCCGGCTCGGGCGCGGTGGGACTTCGCATAAGGATCGGCATCGGCCGTCTGCAATTCGGGAAAGGCTTCCCAGGCGCCGAGCTTGATTGCGCCAAACCCTTGCGTCGCGTCCAACGCATAGAGCGAAACCACGATTCCGCCGCCGAAAGCGACAATCAGCGTGATCGCGATAAAAAGCGGGAATCGAAACACTGCATGCCCTTGGAAACAAATCAGGCGAAAGGGTTAGCATTGATTCCGGCGGGGTGGAATGGCGCGGGCGCGGGCGCGGCCGAATACGCGGTGGAGGATTGGGGTGATATGTGGAGGAAGGAGAAGCTGCCATGCCAAAGACGAGCGACGATTTGCTGCCCAATCCGCATCCGGGCGAAATACTTCGAGAGGAGTTCTTGAAGCCGGCAGCTCGACGGAGATGCGTCGGCAGACGCTGTCGCAGTGTCACCGGAGCGGATCGCTGACATTGTGGACGGCAAGTGCGAGATGACATCCAAATTGGGCGACATCTCTGCAAGGTCTATGAGGCTCTTCGCCGCGCGGACGCACCGTGGCTGGGCTCCTGTGACGAGCGCAGGAATGAGGTTCGTGGGGGTGAACACGCGGCCACCCATCGGTCTTGCAGTGAAACCTACCCCGCGCTCGCCACCTTCTGCGCTTCGAGCGGCGGGGCGGATTTCAGCTTTTCGCCGAGGGCCTTGAGGATCCTGGTCGATTCCACCGAGAGCATGCGGGGACGGATGAGCTGTGGGATGCTGTCTTCGGGTTTGGCGGCGGCGGACTTGGCGGTGTCTTTGGCCGGCGGCGCCGGGTTTTCGACGCCGGGGATGGGACGCAGCACGATGCCCTGGTGGGCGTAATCCATGGCGCGCTTGAAGGTCATGGCGGGAAGCGAGCCGCCGGTCATGTTGTTCGTCGAGGTGTAGTCGTCATTGCCGAACCAGACGGCGCAGGTGTAGTTGCCGGTGAAGCCGACGAACCAGGCGTCGCGATAGGCCTGCGTCGTGCCGGTCTTGCCGCCGGTGAGGATGCCGTTGTCGAGCGCTGCCTTGCGGGCGGTGCCGAAATAGGGGATGCGGGTCAGCATCTGGTTCATGTAGGCATCGGCTTTTTCCGACAGCACGCGCTTGGCCGGCGGCTCGTCGCGGTCGAAATCGTAGAGCACGTCGCCGCCGTAATCGAGGATCTGGGCGATGCCATGGCGACGTGATTGATAGCCGCCCGCCGGAAACACGGCATAAGCCGTCGCCTGGTCGAGAACGGTGACTTCCGACGTTCCGATTGGGATTGTCACGTCGTCGCGCACCGGCGATTCGATGCCCATCGCCTTGGCCATGGCGCGGATCGGCTGGATGCCAAGCTTGTCCTTGGCAAGCCGCACCGGGATCGTGTTGATCGATTGCGCGATCGCCGTTTCGAGCGTAACGCGCCCGGCATAGCGGTTCGCGTAGTTGTGCGGGCTCCAGTTGCCCCAATAGATCGGCGCATCGACGATGGTAGTCTGCGGGGTCATGCCGCTCTCCATCGCCACTGCATAGGTATAGACCTTGAAGGAGGAGCCCGGCTGGCGCAGCGCCCGCGTCGCGCGGTTGAACTGGCTTTCGCCGTAGTCCCGTCCTCCGACCATGGCGCGCACCGCACCGCCGTTTTCAAGCATCACCATCGCGCCCTGCTTGGCGTGAAAGGACTCGCCATATTCGCGCAGCGACGTCTCGACTGAATCTTCTGCCGCCTTCTGGATACCCATGTCGATCGTGGTGCGCACGATCAGTGAATGCTGGTGGAAGCGGGCGGCAAGACGCTGGACCTCCTCGAAGGCCCAGTCGAGGAAGAAATCGGGCGATTCCTGCTCGTTGCGGTCGACGATCGTCGCCGGACTGCGGCGGGCGGCAATCACCTGGCCCTCGGTCATCAATCCGCTCTGGACGATATTGGTAAGCACTTCGTTGGCACGGGCGCGCGCCGCTGGCAAATTGACGTGGGGCGCATATTTCGCCGGCGCCTTGAAGAGGCCGGCAAGCATGGCCGATTCTGCGAGGTTCACATCGGTGATGTTCTTGCCGAAATAGAACTGCGAGGCCGCCGCCGCACCGAAGGTGCCGCCGCCCATATAGGCGCGGTCGAGATAGGTGGAGAGGATCTCCTTCTTCGACAGGTTGGCTTCGAGCCAGAGCGCCAGGAAGGCTTCGGTGATCTTGCGGTCGATCGAGCGCTCGTTGGACAGGAAAAGGTTCTTGGCAAGCTGCTGCGTCAGCGTCGAGCCGCCCTGGACGACTTCGCCGGCGCGGGCATTCTCGCTCATGGCGCGGAACAGGCCGATGAAATCAATGCCGAAATGGTCGAAGAAGCGGCGGTCCTCGGTGGCGAGCACCGCCTTGATCAGCGAATCCGGCAATTCGTCGATGGGCACCGAATTCTGATGGATGACGCCGCGGTGGCCGATGACATTGCCGTAGCGGTCGGTGAAGGTGACGGCGAAATCGCCGCGATTGCGCCAATCTTCCTTGGTAGCCTCGAAGGCAGGCTGGGCGAGGAGGAGCATCAGAACCGACCCGGCAGCGCCGAGCGTCAACGCTTCGCCGCTAAGTTCGAAGACTAAGCGCTTCCAGCCGCGCACGCGGAAGCGGCGGAAAAAGATGGTGACGTCTTCCCAGATCTCGGCGGAGCGGAAACCGGCGTTCCAGAGGGTGGAATCGATCCATGAATCGATCTTCAGCAGGATGTGCCGGCTCCTGCGAGGGCGTTCTTCTGGATTGTCCGGATCCTGCACGTTCTATATTCCCGCCCGATCGCGCTTGACGGCTGGCGAGCCAGGCGTCAGAGCACAGCCATCCTTCGGCATTGCGCTCTTCGATAAACGAAGCATGCTGAATAATTGATTGATTTGGCGGCCGATAACAAGAGAATTGAAGGCGTCTCACGCGGATTTGCGGACGCTGTTGCAAGAAAACGAATGATGAACGAACTACCCTTCTGGAAACGGAAAACGCTGAACGAAATGAACCGCGAGGAATGGGAAAGCCTCTGCGACGGCTGCGGGCTCTGTTGCCTCAACAAGCTGGAGGAGTGGGATTCGGGCGACGTCTATTTCACCTCCGTTGCCTGCAAGCTCCTTGACGGCCAAAGCTGCCGCTGCTCGAACTACGAGAAGCGGCGGGATTTCGTGCCGGACTGCGTGCAGCTGACGAAGGCGAACGTGCAGGAAATCGCCTGGCTGCCGCCGACCTGTGGCTACCGACTGGTGAACGAGGGGCGCGATCTTTACTGGTGGCATCGGCTGGTTTCCGGCGACCCGGAAACCGTGCACCAGGCCGGCATTTCCGCCCGCGGGCGGACGATCAGCGAGACGGAGATCGATCCCGACCACCTGGAAGATTATATCGTCGATTGGCCGCTGACGGTGGGCGACGGCGAGCGGGCGAAGAAGTAGATCCTAAGCGGCGGCGAAGCTTTCGAACGTGAAGGACGGGAAAGTGGCAGCAGACCTCAAGGGAAAGGCGGCACTCGTTGCCGGACGCACGCGCGGCTCCGGACGCGGGATCGTCGTGGAACTCGGCGCGGCGGGCGCGACCGGTCGCACGACAGAGAGCGGCAATTGGAATACGGAAGGCCGGAAACGATCGAGGAGACGACGGAGTTGGTGACGGCTGCCGGCGGCAAGGGCATTGCCCTGCGCGTCGACGGGCTTTCGGGCGGCTGCTCGCCGGACAGGCTGGATGCGCTCGTCTTGGCGCTGACGGCGCTGATCCTGGACGGCGGCGGCGAGCCGAGGGTGCGGGGGATTTGAAGGATCCGCCGTCTCGCCTTTTGAGTTTTATGAGTTTATCGCTGCTTGGGCGGCTGTGGCGCCGGGCGCTGCGTTTCGCGCGCCGGGCCGATCTGGCGCCACTCGTTTTCCATCTGGTCGACGAGGTGCTGTGGAATGGTGGGCTGGCTGTTGGCGGGCGTTTGCATTCGGTCTCCTGTCCTTCGGCGAGCTTCGACAGGAAACGCATGACATAGGCCAAATGCGGTGTAAATCAGGGGCTTAAACGCTTTAAACGATTGAAATTATTTTAATCGATTAGGACCAGGTCAGATTTCATGGTTATCCACATCGACCGGATATTCTTCTTCGATGCTGTGCGGCAAAGCCTGTTCAAAGGGACCCTTTCCGAGGGGCAGGTCGAGGGCATGACGGCGATTCTCGACTTCTTCGAGCAACGCATGCCGCAGGCGGACTGGCGGTGGCTGGCCTACATCCTGGCGACGGCTTTCCACGAGACGGCCTTCACGATGCAGCCGGTGCGTGAGACCCTGGCCGGCAGCGACGCAAAGGCGATCGAGATTCTCGACCGCGCCTATGCGGCAGGCAAGCTTTCCTGGGTGAAGACCGTTTACTGGAAGCCGGACGAGGACGGAAAGTGCTGGCTGGGCCGCGGGCTGGTTCAGCTCACCCACAAGCGCAACTACGAGGCGATGAGTGCGATCACCGGCATCGACCTCGTCGCCGAGCCGGACCGTGCGATGGAGATGGCGGCCGCCGTGACGATCCTGATCGAGGGCATGCTGGTTGGCAGTTTCACCGGGCACAGGCTTGCCGACCACCTGAACGCCGAAAAGGAAGACTGGGTGAACGCACGCCGCATCGTCAACGGCACTGACCGGGCGGAGAAGCTCGCCGAATACGGCCGGACCTTCCATGCGGCCCTGCGCCGCAAAGAGGCGCCGGGCATTCTGCAGCGGTTGAAGGGGTGGCTTGCGCGTGCTATCGCGCGGCTTTGTTGAAGATGAGGAGTGCCCCGGTGATCCGCCATATCGTTTTCTTCACCGCAAGCGCGGAAAACCTGGAGACGGTGCGCGCCGGGCTTTCGGTGCTGACGGCGATTCCGCATGCGCGGCTGTTGGAGATCGGCACCAATGTGAAGACCGACCAGCTCGGCACCGATGTCGACCTGGTGGTCTACGGCGAATTCGACGACGAGGCGGCACTTGCGGCTTATAAGGCGCATCCTGATTACCAGCGCTCGATCGAACTCGTGCGGCCGGTTCGGGAAATGCGGATCGCGGCGGATTACGATGTTGAGACAGCGGTAAGGCAGCCGCTCGGCTGATTGCGATTGACGGTTTGCGACGGCCCTGTGGGCCTCCTCACCATGAAAGCGTTTGATTGCGGATCGTTTGAAGTTTCGCGCTTCACCTGAATTTTGCCCCTCACTCCTCACCCTCACCCTCACCCTCTCCCCGCGCGCCTGGGGCGAGGGGACATGGCCCACGCCGGCTGCCGGCCGTGTAAGAGGGCGCGGCATATCCCTTCTCCCCGTAATCACGGGCAGAAGGTGGTGGCAGACGGATGAGGGACAGCGGCAGACTCTCAGGAAAACACCATGAACATCCGATCTTTCCTGCCGTGGGGCTTTACGGCGGACGAAAGATTGTGGCCGAGAAGAAGGCGGCGTCCGGTTTCCTGAGCTGGCAGCGCAGGGGCGGGCGAACTGGACGGGGTGCTCTTATGCGGCGCTGTCGCGCGAGGGCTTCATGAGAACCCGGTGGGGGCGATCGCTGCGTGCGGCTGACGCGCACGCACCGGGAGGCGAAGGCCAAGCTGCACGAAGCGGAGACGCGGTTCAGGGCTGTGACGGAACCAGCTGCTTTGCCGATCTGACCATTCCCGCCAGCATGAAAACGAAGACCAGGGCGAGGGCGGCGAGCGCTGCGCAGATGGTGAGCGTCAGTCCGGTGCCGACGCGGTCGAGGGTGGCGGTGAATATGACGGGGGCGATGGCGTTGGCAAGGTTTTGCGGCAGCGAGAGGCGGGCGGCTTGCAGGCCGTATTCGCGGGGCGAGAAGAAGGCGAGCGGCAGCAGCGCACGGGCAACGGCAAGCACGCCGGAGCCGAAGCCGTACATCACGATGAAGGCGACAAGCAGCGGCGTCGAGGTGCCGCATAGCAAAAGCATGAGGAAGCTTACCAGCATGAGGCTGATGCCCATGACCGAGGTGAGGATCGGGTTGCCGCGTTTTCCGAGCAGCATGTCGAGCCCGCGGGCGGAAATGCCGATGACGCCGCGGGCGGAACCGAGCTGCAGGGCAAGCGCCGGCGAGGCACCGGACTGGCGGAAGATTTCGATCAGCGAGGGCGCAATGCCGAAGCTGATGAAGGTGCCGAGCGTCGTCGAGGTGGCAAGCAGCAGGAAGGCCTTGCGGCGCTCACGCGGCGATAGCGCGATCGGTGGGGTATCCGCGGCGGTGCCTTGCGTGTGCGTTGCGGCGGGCTTCGGCAGGGCGAAAAGATGAAGCGGCAGGCAGACGAAAATGTGAAGTGCCGCCGAGAAGATGAAGGCGATGCGCCATCCATAGGCGTCCGTCACCAGCGTCAGGACCGGCCAGAAGAGCGTTGCCGACAGGCCGGTGAAGAGCATGAGGATGGCGATGATCCGCTTGCCGTTCAGGCCTTCTCGCTCGACGACGGCGGTATAGGCGGGCGCTGAAAGGCCAAGCGCGCCGCCAAGACCGATGACGATCCAGGCAGCCGCATAGAGGACGACCCCATGCGTGGCGGCAAGCATCAGCAGGCCCGTCGCGAAGGTGACCGACGATGCGGCAAGCACGCGGGCTGCACCAAAGCGCGCGAGCCAACGCCCGGTCGCGGGGCCTGCGATGGCACTGACGACCATCATGACGGTGAGGCCGGCAAAGACCACTTCGTTCGGCAGGCCGAGATCGGGCGCGACGACGCGGCCCATGACGCCGAGCATATCGAAGGTGGTGCCCCAGCCGATGAGCTGGCTGACGGCAAGCACGGCGATCGTCTGCGCCGAGCGCAAGGGGAATTTGAACATTCGTGCTGAAACGGATTTGAGAGCTGAGGACATGGGCCATAGCAGTTTTGCATGTGCGGCGAAAGCCGCGGCAACCATTTGCGGAACGGCGCCTCGCCTGACTGGTAAGAGGTGTGGCTTTGTATCTTCGGCCTTCATCAAGTCGTTTATGAAGGGCGCAAGGAAAACCATACTCATCACCCGCCCTCATCCTTGCAGGCTGCGCCCTGCGATGTCTCGCGGGCCGAGCCTATCTTATGAGCCGATTGGACTGTGGGCCGGCCTGTACGCGACGCCGGACGATGCGTGTGTGGTCTTGGCGCTGGCCGATCTGAAGGCGCAGGGATTGAGGTCTTCCTTTATTCCTTCGTGACGATGGACATGACCGAGGGAAATGCGCTGCCCGATCCTTGACGGCGGCGCAGACCAGGCAGCCTATCCCTTCGCGACCTGCCATCCGGCGGCCCGGCAGGTCGTTCGCGGAGGAAATCTCAGGCGGGACATCTGTGTTTTCACGGCATCCCGCCCTCTCGTCTTTCGGCTGTGGAAGTTCTGGAAAAATACAGTCCAGAATTGTTCTAAACGTCCGGCGTTACAGGGCATTCATTTGCCATTCAGGTCACGTGAGTACATAGTCGGACCAAGTTGGAATTACGTTGGAAGCATGCACATGGCCTCTCCCTTGAGCGTCGTAGTTTTGGCCGCCGGGCTGGCGGTATCGGCGCCCTCACCGGACGAACCGCGCGGTCTGATCGTGCGCGTCGCAGGCGATTGCAGCGCGGCGGCTGAGCAGGTCGTCGAGCAGACGGGCGGGCAGCTTCTTTCCGTGCAGCCATCGGGCAACACCTGCATCATCACCGTTCTCGTCCAGGGCAACGGCCAGCGTCCACGCAAGGTGACCGTCAGGGTTCCGATGTAGGCGGAATCGGCCTATGAAACACCAGTGATACACTTGAGGTGAAAGCGGACCGATGCGCATTCTGGTAGTCGAAGACGATGTCAATCTGAACCGGCAGCTCGCCGATACGCTGAAGGAGGCGGGCTATGTCGTCGATCAGGCCTTCGACGGCGAGGAAGGACATTTCCTCGGTGAAACCGAGCCTTATGACGCGATCATCCTCGACATCGGCCTGCCGGAGATGGATGGCGTCACCGTCCTTGAAAAGTGGCGCGGTGCGGGCCGCGGCGTGCCGGTTCTGATCCTGACGGCCCGCGACCGCTGGAGCGACAAGGTCGCAGGCATCGATGCCGGGGCCGATGACTACGTGACCAAGCCCTTCCATGTCGAGGAAGTGCTGGCGCGCATTCGCGCCCTGATCCGCCGTGCGGCCGGGCATTCCTCCTCCGAGATCATCTGCGGCCCGGTGCGGCTCGACACCAAGACCTCCAAGGCGATGGTCAACGGCGTGACGCTGAAGCTCACCTCGCACGAATACCGGCTGCTTGCCTATCTGATGCACCATATGGGCGAGGTGGTTTCGCGCTCGGAGCTCGTCGAGCACATGTACGACCAGGATTTCGATCGCGATTCCAATACGATCGAGGTATTCGTCGGCCGCCTGCGCAAGAAGATGGGCGTGGACCTGATCGAAACGGTGCGCGGTCTCGGCTACCGCATCCAAGCGCCGAACAATGCGCATTAAGTCGCTCACCGCACGCGTTCTGCTTCTAACGACCGTCTGGTCGACCGTGGCGCTTGTGGTGATCGGCCTGCTGATTTCCACGCTTTACCGCCGCAGCGCCGAGCGCGGTTTCCAGGATCTGCTGCGCGCCCAGCTCTACAACGTCATCAATTCCGTGACGATCGGCGATCAGGGCGCGCTGAGCGGCAGCCCCCAACTCGGCGACCTGCGCTTCGCCCAGCCGAGGACCGGCTGGTACTGGGTGGTGGAGCCGCTTGGAACCTACACGGCGGCGCCGCTGGTTTCGCCTTCGCTGGGATCGGCGACGATCCCTGTTCCCTCCGTGCTGGAAGCGCCCTTCGACAAGAATTACGAGCGCTATTACCAGGTGACGGACGCGACCGGAAACCGCGTGCAGGTGGCGGAAACCGAAGTGGTGCTCGACACGGACGGTCGCGCTGCGCGCTTCAGGGTGTCAGGCAATGTCGAGGTCGTCGAGAGCGACGTCAGCAACTTCTCCCACAGTCTCTATCTGGCGCTTGCCGGCTTCGGGGTCGGAAGCCTGATCGTCAATGCGCTTGCCATTCTCTACGGCCTGAAGCCGCTCGACAAGGCGCGCGCGGCGCTGGAGCGTATCCGGGCGGGAGAGAGCGAACTGCTGAAGGGCGATTTCCCGCGGGAAATCCTACCGCTTGCCAACGAGGTGAATGCACTGATCGACAGCAACCGGCGCATCGTCGAGCGCGCCCGGATGCAGGTCGGCAACCTGGCGCATTCGCTGAAGACGCCGATTGCGGTTCTGCTTAACGAGGCGAGGGTGCTTGAGCGCTCGCACGGCGAGCTGGTGCGCAGCCAGGCAGAAGCGATGCAGGGACAGGTGCAATCCTACCTCAACCGGGCACGCATCGCCGCACAGCGCGAATCGGTGCTGGCGCGAACCGATGCGGAACCTGCGCTGGAGCGGCTGGTGCGCGTGATGCGGCGGCTCAATGGCGACAAGGAATTCGAGCTCAACGTGACGCCTCAGAACCTCGCGGTTGCCATGGAGCAGCAGGATCTGGAAGAGACCGTCGGCAACCTTTTGGAGAATGCGTCGCGTTTTGCCACGACGAAGGTGCGGCTCAGCGCAGCCGAAGCGGCCGAGGATGTAAAGGGTGCCGAAGCAAGTGCGCGGCGGCACTGGGTGGAGCTTGTCATCGAGGACGACGGACCGGGACTGGAGCCCGACCAGATCCGCGAGGCGCTGAAGCGCGGGCGGCGATTGGACGAGAGCAAGCCGGGAACGGGCCTCGGGCTTTCGATCGTCACGGAGATTTCCAACGAGTATCAGGGCCGGCTCGAGCTCTCTCGTGGGGAGTGGGGCGGCCTGAAGGCGCGGCTAATCCTGCCCGGCGTCACAAAGGATGTTGCATGAGCAATTGCTTGATGCCACAAAGACATAGGCAATTGCATAGCATGCTTTGCCTTAATGCCGACATGGGGCGATGCGCATCTGGCGGCACTGATTCACACCCAGATGCTGGTTTGACCGAATGATGTTACGACCGAATGTTTTGATCGTTTCTTCGCTTCTTGTTGCCGTTGCGCTGTCGTCGTGCACGACCTCCAGGCCTTCGGCATCGGCGGCGTTCATCACGGCGCTGCAGGGCGGAATTGCCGGCCGCAGCGGCGTGCAGCTGAGCGACAGCGACAAGCAGCGGGCTCTCGAAGCCGAATACCGGGCGCTCGAAGGGGCTGGTGTCGGCCAGCCGGTCGTCTGGAGCGGGCGCAATGTAAGCGGTAAGGTTGTGGCGGCCGCACCCTATCAGGTGGGTTCGCAGAACTGCCGTCAATACACGCATACACTGACTGCGGACAGCAAGGACACCGTCACGCGTGGCGCGGCCTGCCGCAACAGTGACGGAAGCTGGTCGCCGCTCGGCTGACTTCGGCCGGTGCTGCAGATAACGTCCTGCTATTGCGGCCAAACGCCTCAAATCTTCGTCATTCCGACTTTGCCAGTTGGAATGGCCCCGCGCTTCAAGTATTTGGGCCGGTATGATGTTCTGGATTCTGGTGGCCACGATGACCGCGGCTGTTGCCGCCTTCCTGCTTTATCCGCTTTTGCGCGGCGCGAAGGCGGCTGACGACGACCGTGCCGGCGAAGCGGCGGTCTACCGCGATCAGCTGCGCGAACTCGATCGCGATCTGGCTGGCGGATTGATTTCGGCCGACGAGGCGGATTATGCGCGGGCCGAAATCGGCCGCAGGCTGATTGCCGTCTCGGCTGCCGAGCCGAAGACGGAACGCAAGCCCGTTCGCCCGCACCGTTTCAGCGAGGCTTTCGTTCTCCTGCTGCTGCCAGTTCTCGGGCTCTGTCTTTACATCACGCTCGGCCGTCCTGATGTGCCGTCGCGGCCGTTGGCGGATCGGCTGGCGGATCCTGGCAACGACATGGCGATGCTGATTGTGAAGGCGGAGCGGCATCTGGCTGAGGATCCGGAAGACGGCAGGGGCTGGGACGTGCTAGCGCCGATCTATTACAATGCGATGCGCATCGCCGATGCGGAAAAGGCCTACCGCAATGCCATCCGGCTGCTCGGGCCGAACCCGATCCGTCTCGACGGGCTGGCCGAAACGCTGATGGCGGGCGCCAACGGTGTCGTGACCGAGGAGACGCGCAAGGTGCTGGAGCAGTCGCTTTCGCTCGAGCCTGACAATCCGCGTGCGAGGTTCTACGTGGCGCTGAGCCTGGAGCAGGCGGGGCAACCGGGGCAGGCGAAGGCGGCCTTCGAGGCGCTGGCGAAAGAATCGCCCGCCGATGCGCCATGGCTGCCGCTGGTCAACGAGCATATCGCCAAAAACGGCGGCGCTCCGGTGGTGGCGGACGGCAAGGCGCCGGGCAATCCAACAGAGGAAGATGTCGCGGCGGCGCGGGATATGAGCAGTAGTGAGCAGCAGCAGATGATCCGCGGCATGGTTGAAAGCCTCGATGCGAAGCTTGTTGCAGACCCGAACAATTTCGAGGGCTGGATGCGGCTTGTCCGCTCCTATGCCGTCTTGAACGACAAGGATCGTGCCGCAAGCGCGCTGAAGCGCGCCTTGGGGGCCTTTCCTGCCGACGGCGAAGAGGGCAGACAGCTGATGGCGCTGGCGCGCGAACTCGGCATTGCGGCGGAAGGAGGAACGGAATGACGCGCAAGCAGAAGCGCCTGGCGGTGATTGGCGGCGGCATGGGCTTCATCCTCGCCGCGGTGCTGCTGGTCATGTTCGCCTTCAGCCAGTCGGTCGCCTATTTCTACATGCCGGCCGATCTTGCCAAAACACCGGTGGCGCCGGAGACGCGCATCCGACTCGGCGGGCTGGTCGGCGAGGGCAGCGTCGTGCGCGGCGCAGGCTCGACGGTGGAATTTGCCGTCACCGACGGCAGCGGCGATGTGGTAAAGGTCAAATATACCGGCATCCTGCCCGACCTGTTCCGCGAAGGGCAGGGGGTCGTGACGGAAGGCAAGTTTGCGGCCGGCAGCCGGGAGTTCCTCGCCGACACGGTGCTTGCCAAGCACGACGAGAAATACATGCCGAAGGACGTTGCCGACCGGCTGAAGGCGCAGGGTCTGTGGCAGGAAGGCGAGGGTACGCAATGATCATCGAGATCGGTCACTACGCACTTGTCCTGGCGCTGGCGGCAGCGATCGTTGTTTCGCTGGTGCCGGCAATCGGCGCGCGCAGGCTTGACCAGGCGATGATGGATGTCGCGCCGCTTGGCTCCGTCGTGCTCTTTGCGCTAGTGACCTTCTCCTTCGGCGTTTTGACCTATGCCCATGTGGTCTCCGACTTTACCGTCAGGAACGTCTGGGAGAACTCGCATTCGCTGGTGCCGCTGATCTACAAATATTCCGGCGTCTGGGGCAATCACGAAGGCTCGATGATGCTGTGGCTGCTGATCCTTGCGCTGTTCAGCGCCCTGGTGGCGCTCTTCGGCCGCAATCTGCCGGACAGGCTGAAGGCCAATGTGCTTTCGGTTCAGGCCTGGATCTCCGCCGCCTTCATCCTCTTCATCCTGTTGACCTCCAACCCGTTCGTCCGCCTCAATCCGGCACCGGCCGAGGGCCGCGACCTCAATCCGGTGCTGCAGGATATCGGGCTCGCCATCCATCCGCCGCTGCTTTATCTCGGTTATGTCGGCTTTTCGGTGTGCTTCTCCTTTGCCGTCGCCGCCTTGCTGGAAGGCCGGATCGATGCCGCCTGGGCGCGCTGGGTCAGGCCCTGGACGCTTGCCGCCTGGACCTTCCTGACGCTCGGCATCGCCATGGGCTCCTACTGGGCCTACTACGAACTCGGCTGGGGCGGCTGGTGGTTCTGGGATCCGGTCGAAAACGCCTCCTTCATGCCGTGGCTTGCCGGAACCGCACTGCTGCATTCGGCGCTGGTGATGGAAAAGCGCGAGGCGCTGAAGATCTGGACCGTGCTGCTTGCAATCCTCACCTTCTCGCTGTCGCTGCTCGGCACCTTCCTGGTGCGCTCCGGCGTCTTGACCTCGGTGCATGCCTTTGCCAGCGACCCGAGCCGCGGCGTCTTCATTCTCTGCATTCTCATGCTCTTCATCGGCGGGGCGCTGTCGCTGTTTGCGTTTCGCGCACCGCGTTTGAGTGCGGGCGGCCTGTTTGCGCCGGTCTCGCGCGAAGGCGCCTTGGTGCTGAACAACCTGATCCTCACGGTTGCCTGCGGCACCGTCTTGACCGGGACGCTCTATCCGCTGCTTCTGGAGACGCTCACCGGCGACAAGATCTCCGTTGGCGCGCCGTTCTTCAACATGACCTTCGGGCTCTTGATGGCACCGTTGCTCGTCGCCGTGCCGTTCGGGCCGCTGCTTGCCTGGAAGCGCGGCGACCTTTTGGGCGTGCTGCAGCGGCTCTATGTCGTGGCAGGGGTTGCCTTCGCCGCGGCGATCGCCGTCTTCTACATCGAGCATGGCGGACCGGTGTTGGCGGTTCTCGGGCTGGCGGCCGGGCTGTTCCTCGTCTTCGGTGCCATTGCCGACCTCTGGTATCGCGCAGGCTTCGGCAAGATGGCGGCGGAGATCGCATGGCGGCGGCTTTCCGGCCTGCCGCGTTCGGCTTTTGGCACGGCCTTGGCGCATGCCGGGCTCGGCGTCACCGTGCTCGGCATTGTTGCCGTTACGACATTTGCGACCGAGCATGTGCTTGAAATGAAGCCCGGCGAGACATGGAGGCGGGAGGCTACAGCGTCCATTTCGACGGCATGCAGCCGGCGGCCGGTCCAAACTACAAGGAAGATCGCGGACACTTCAGTATCCGCCGCGGCGGCGTCGAGGTTGCGGATGTCTGGTCGGCAAAGCGCGTCTATGCCGCCCGCCAGATGCCGACGACGGAAGCCGGCATCCTGACCTTCGGGGCAAGCCAGCTCTACGTGTCGCTCGGCGATCCGACCAGGGACGGCGGCATCGTCGTGCGCATCTGGTGGAAGCCGTTCATCCTGTTGATCTGGGGCGGGACGCTGCTGATGGCGGTCGGTGGCTTCGTGTCGCTCTCCGACCGGCGGCTGCGCGTCGGCGCCCCGCGCCGCAAGGCAAAACCGGTAAAACCGGTCTTGGAGGCGGCGGAATGATCCGGCCGATCCTCCTCGCCATCGCGCTGTTTCTTTCTGCAGAACCAGCCTTTGCCGTCAATCCCGACGAGGTGCTGGCCGACCCGGCGCTCGAGGCGCGTGCCCGGGCGTTGTCGGCTGAACTGCGCTGCATGGTCTGTCAGAACCAGTCGATCGACGATTCCGATGCCGGCCTTGCCAAGGACCTCAGGCTGCTGGTGCGCGAGCGCATCACCGATGGCGACACCGACGAGGAGGTGCTGAACTACATCGTTTCGCGCTACGGCGAATTCGTGCTGCTGAAGCCAAGACTCAGTACCCGCACCGTCCTGCTTTGGGGCGCGCCAGTGCTCCTGATCATCGTAGGTGGCATCTCACTGCTGGTGTTCGCGCGGCGGCGTGCGGGAAAGCCGACCGGTAGCCCGCTGACGGCGGAGGAGCAGGCAAAGCTCGACGAACTGCTTGGCAAGTGATCACGCCCCATCTTGCTGACAGCATAATGGCTTCGCCAATTAACCTGCGGTAAGATGCGCGCCCGGGAGCCATCGCAGCATGCGGGGAAGACATGGAGCGCCGTCTTGCAGCAATTCTGATCGCTGACGTCGCCGGTTACAGCCGTTTGAGCCAGATCGACGAAGAGAGCACGCGCCGCTGCTTCCAGGCGGATATGGACGACATCATCCTGCCCAAGATCACCGAACATCACGGCCGGCTGGTGAAGACCATGGGCGACGGCCTGCTTGTCGAATTTCACAGCGTTGTCGATGCCTTGCACTGCGCAATAGACGTACAGCGCGAGAAGGCATTGCGAAAAGCATCCGACGATGGAGCGATGCGGCTCGATTTCCGCATCGGCGTCAACCTTGGAGACATCATTGTCGAGGGCGACGACATTCAGGGTGATGGCGTCAATATCGCGGACCGCATACAGGGGCTGGCCGAGCCGGGCGGGATTGCGATCTCCGGCACGACTTACGATCAGGTAAAAACCAAGCTTGATGTCGGCTACACCTCGCTTGGCAGGCAAAAAGTGAAGAGCATCGTCGAGCCGATCCGCGTCTACCGGGTCGTGCTGGATCCGAATAAAGCCCGGATATTGCCGAGAAGCTTCAAGCGTCTGTTGAGGATGCCTGCCGGCCTAGCGGCTGCCATTGCCGTCCTGCTTTTGGCCGCTGCCACAGCCTACTGGTGGCAGCCGTGGGAGCTTGGCCTGACGCCAACGCTGGTCGAGCGCTTCGCCTATCCCCTGCCGGACAAACCTTCGGTGGCGGTGTTGCCGTTCATCAATGTCAGCGGTGATACGGAGCAGGATCATCTGGCGCAGGGGCTGACCGACGACCTGATCACGGAGCTGTCCAAGGTTTCGGGACTCTTCGTCATCGCCAGGCATTCAGTATTTGCCATTCAGAACGGTGCAGGAAAGATTCAGGATGTCGCCGCGGAGCTCGGCGTCCACTACGTGCTCGAAGGCACGTTGCAGCGCGCGGGGCCGCGGCTGCGGATCAACGTCAAGCTGATCGACGCGCTGAGCGGGCTTTCGGTTTGGGCCGAGCGCTACGACCGCCAATATGCCGATCTATTCGCAATTCAGGACGACGTCACCGGCAAGATCATCTCCGCGCTCGCGGTGGAACTCAGCGAGGGCGAGCGCACCCAGCTGGAGCGGATACCGAGCGACAATCTGGAAGCCTACGATTACTACATGCGGGCAGAGCAGGAGGGCCTCGCCTACAGCGACGTGGAAACCTATCGGCGCACGCTGTCCTATTATCAGAAGGCGATCGATCTCGATCCTAACTTTGCTGATGCGCATGCCGGCATTGCGCGCGTTGCCGTCGACGTCTGGCGCAACGACTACAACTTCCTCTGGTCGGCGGCTGTGGCGCGCAAGATCGCCTATGATGCGGCCGGACAAGCGCTCAAGCTCGACCCCGACAATGCGCGCGCCCACATTGTTCTCGCCCTGCTGCAGCTGGTTGACGGTCGGGCCGCGGAGGCGCGGGACTCGGCAAACCGGGCGGTACAGGCGCAGCCCAACAGTGCGGAGGCCTTCGGCAACCTGGCTTTGATCCTCGTCCATACGGGAAGTCACGAAGAAGCGGTAGCTGAGATGGAAAATGCTTTGCGGCTCGATCCCGCTCCACCGTCGAGCTTCCGGCTGCTGGCCGGAATCGTCTTTTACACCGCGCGGGACAACAGGCGCGCAATTCCGCTCATCGAGGCGGCGCGGGATGCGCTGCCCAACGCAGAGCCTGCGCGCGAGTACCTGACGGCAGCCTATGCGTATGAAGGGGACCGGGTTCGCGGCGCGAAGGAAAAGGCCAAGCTTCTGGAACTGTTTCCGGACGCCAACCTTACCTACTACAACTATCTCTACGACTACTGGCGCGAAGACGACCTGGAGCATCATCTAGCGGGATTGCGCGCGGCCGGGATTCCGGAATGGCCGTTTGGGTTCGTCGGTTCGGAAGCTGATCAGCTTGATGCAGACGCCTTGCGCAACCTGATCAGCGACAAGACGTGGAGCGGAAAACACAAAAACGGAACGGCGTTCGTCCAGTATTTCGACAAGGCCGGCAATACCGCCTACCGCAGCGCCAATACCAACATCACCGGCACGGTGGAGGTGCAGGGTAACAGGCTCTGCGAGCGGTTCGGCGGCTATTTTCTCGATCGCATGGTGTGCGGGCAGGTTTACAGAAACAAGGACGCCGGACAAGCCGGCGCCCAGTATGTTCACGTAACCCCGCAGGCGCTGAAGTTCTTCTCGCTGACCCCGTGAACTCACTCGGCCGACATATCCTGCCAGTCCTTGCGCACCTTGTCGGAAATCAAGGTGCTCTGCACCTCCGACCAGTGCTTTTGGGAGTCGACGACCTTGGTCGGCTTCTTTTCGAAGCCTTCCGCGGCACCGGGATCGTAACTCAGATAGAGCTTGCCATCGATGATCCGCCATGCCTTCGGGTCGATATTGGTCGTGACGGTTCCGAAGGAAACGCCATCAGCGCAATAGCCGCCGTATTGAGGCGCATATTTGCCGGGTTCGGCAATGAAGCGGTCGCGGTTTTCGGAACTGGTGAAATGCCATTCGGCACCCAGCCACCGATACGAATAGACCGGAGATCCTTCCACGGCCTTGTTCTCGGTGAAATAGGCCACGGGATCGTAGCCCTTGATCGCCACGTCCCCGAAATAGCCGGTATTCACCGGCTCTTCCGCCGATGCCGGCTGCACAAACGCCAAGAGGATCGCGGCGCCAGCGATAATATAGGCGGCAGCGCCGCCTGTCTGCTTGCGATATGACATGTGTCCATTCTCCCAGTTCGGGCGATGAGATGCAGCAAGCGCTATTTCCGCTTCGTGCACTCGCCGTACAGCCAGTCGCCGACCAGGTCGGCCTGCTGGCAAACAGCGCCCGCTTTCAACAGCAGGTCTGCGGCATCCCAGTGGGATCGCCATCCGGCCTGCGTCAGCGGCGTGTAGCCGTTGCGTTCCTTCGCCTCTATGTTTGCCTTGTGCGCGACGAGAAATGCGACGACATCGGCATGACCTTCTTCGGCCGCAGCATGAAGCGGCGACATTTGGTAGAAGTTCTTTTCATCATTGATCAGCGCACCCTTCGATACGAGCAGTTCAACGACATCGTGGTGCCCGCCATAGGCTGCCGCGTGCAACGCCGTCAGCCCGCCCTTGTTTCTGATCTCGATATCGGCGCCTTTTTCGAGCAGAAGTGCGACGATATCCTTGTTTCCGGCAAGTGCCGCGATCAGTAGAGGCGGCTCTCCTGCCGCATCCGGCTCGGCGATATTCGCGCCCTGATCGATAAGCTGGCCGGCATGTTCGCGATTGCCGTCCTTTGCCGCATCGTGCAGAGGACCAGCCCAGGCGAGCGAGATCCCAAGCAAGACACCCAACGCAGATATTCCGACAACCCTCATCGCATGACCCTTGCCCCAAGGCATCCTCGCCGGATCGGAAGAATATTTAAGATATCATGAATATATCTGGGGGAGCAAGAAGTACGGCGCTCAACCCGTCGAGGCTGCCTCGGACATTGAAATTTATAGAGCGTCGCTTATTCCTACATTACGAATTTTTCATTATGCGGACAGTTCGCAGTAAGGTGCGGCATCCTATATCTTCATCCATCGACCGATCCGGCATTGGCCGGGACGAAGACAAGAAGAAGAGAAGGTGCCTAAAATGTTCAAGACTCCCTCCCTCAAAACGATGCTGAAGGCGTCCACGGTCGCAGGTCTCGCTGCCGCCGTGTTTGCAACCGGTGTGCCGCTTGAGATCACGCGCTCCTACGCCGAAGCTGTCAATGTTCAAGCTCCGTCGGTCCCGAGCTTTGCGAATGTCGTCGACGCCGTTTCCCCGGCCGTCGTTTCCGTTCGCGTCGAATCCCGCATCAATCCGGCCTCCGACAGCACCGACGGCTTCGCGTTCGATTTCAACGGCCGCGGTTTCGACGATCTTCCCGACGACCACCCGCTGAAGCGCTTCTTCAGGCAGTTCGGCGAACAAGGCCCGAACGGTCCGCAGGGCGGTCCGAACAGAAGGTTTGGCCCACCGGATGGCAAGGGCCGCCTGCGCCCAGTCGCGCAGGGCTCCGGCTTCTTCATTTCCGAGGACGGCTATGTCGTCACCAACAATCACGTCGTTTCCGACGGCTCGGCCTTCGTTGCCGTCATGACCGATGGGACCGAGTTAGACGCCAAGCTGATCGGAAGGGACCCGCGCACGGACCTCGCAGTGCTCAAGGTTGACGGAAAGGGCCGCAAGTTCACCTATGTCAACTGGGCTGACGACAACAATGTCCGCGTCGGTGACTGGGTCGTGGCGGTCGGCAATCCGTTCGGTCTCGGCGGCACGGTAACGGCAGGCATCATTTCGGCCCGTGGCCGCGATATCGGCTCCGGTCCTTATGACGACTACCTGCAGGTGGACGCAGCCGTGAACCGCGGTAACTCCGGTGGTCCGACCTTCAACCTCAGTGGCCAGGTGGTCGGCATCAACACCGCGATCTTCTCGCCGTCGGGCGGCAGCGTCGGCATCGCCTTCGCGATCCCGGCTTCGACCGCCAAGGACGTCGTTGCCGACCTGATGAAGGACGGTACCGTTTCGCGCGGCTATCTCGGCGTACAGATCCAGCCGGTTACCAAGGACATCGCCGATTCGCTCGGCCTATCGGAAGCCAACGGCGCGCTGGTCGTCTCGGCTCAGGATGGAACGCCGGGCCAGAAGGCGGGCATGAAGGCAGGCGACGTCGTCACTGCCGTCAACGGCGAAACGGTCAAGGATGCCCGCGATCTGAGCCGCCGAATCGGCGCCATGCAGCCTGGCAGCAAGGTCGAAGTGTCGGTCTGGCGCGACGGCAAGGCTCAATCCCTCACCGTTGAACTCGGCACCTTGCCGATTGACCAGAAGGACGCTTCCAACGACGACAATGGTGGTCCGGCACCGCAGCCTGAGGCACCGGCATCCGAAAAGGCGCTTGCCGATCTCGGCCTGACGGTCGGCCCCTCCGATGACGGCAAGGGCTTGACGATCACCGGCATCGACGCGGATTCGGATGCTGCCGACAAGGGCATCAAGCAAGGCGAAAAGATCACCTCGGTGAACAACCAGCAGGTCTCGAACGCCGATGATGTCGTCAAGGTTCTGAACCAGGCGAAGAAGGACGGCCGCACCCGGGCTCTTTTCCAGATCCAGTCCCAGGAAGGCAGCCGCTTCGTTGCGCTGCCGATCAACGGCCAAGGCTGATCCTCCCACCTTGGCCTAAAAAGGGGAGCCGCGATCCGACCTCCGCGCGGCTCCCTTTCTCCATCTTTTCAAGGACGACGGCGATGACCCCACTGCAACAGGATGACGCTTTGAGCCTTGCCCAAACGCAACCGGCAGGTAATGTCGGCCGGATGAAGATTCTCATCATCGAAGACGATCTCGAAGCCGCGGCCTACCTCACGAAGGCCTTTCGCGAGGCGGGCATCATCGCCGATCATGCAAGCGACGGCGAAAGCGGGCTCTTCATGGGGTCCGAAAACAGCTACGACGTGATCGTCATCGACCGCATGCTGCCGCGCCGCGACGGGCTCTCCGTCATCAGCGAGTTGCGGCGCAAGGGCGTCCATACGCCGCTTCTCATTCTTTCCGCCCTGGGGCAGGTCGATGACCGCGTGACCGGCCTTCGCGCCGGCGGCGACGACTATCTGCCGAAGCCCTATGCCTTCAGCGAGCTTCTCGCCCGTGTCGAAGTGCTCGGCCGTCGCAAGGGGACGCCGGAGCAGGACGTGGTCTACCGCGTCGGCGACCTCGAACTCGATCGGCTTTCCCATGAAGTCCGGCGCGGCGGCAAGGAAATTCCGCTGCAGCCGCGCGAATTCCGCCTTCTCGAATATCTGATGAAGAATGCCGGGCAGGTCGTCACGCGCACCATGCTGCTCGAGCATGTCTGGGATTACCATTTCGATCCGCAGACGAACGTCATCGACGTGCATGTCTCGCGCCTGCGCTCGAAGATCGAGAAGGACTTCAGCCGGCCGCTGCTGAAGACGATCCGCGGTGCGGGATACATGATCAAGGACGAGGGATGAGCCGTTTTTGGGTTCTCTTCAAGTCCACCGCAGTCCGCCTTTCGGCCCTTTATATCCTGCTTTTCGCAATCTGCGCCGCAACGCTCGTCTTCTACGTGACGGCGATGTCGCAGCGGCTGCTCAGCGGGCAGATCCGCGAGGCCGTCCAGCAAGAAGTCGATGTGGTCAGGCGTGCGTATGATCTGGGGGGCATGAACGCGCTGCTGCGCGCGATGGAGCGCCGCACGCGTCAGCCGGGCGCCAATCTCTATGTCATCGCCGGCCCGTCGGGCGATATCCTTGCGGGCAACGTCGCCTCGGTGCAGCCGGGCGTCTTTGAGGAAACCGGTTGGACCTCCGTTCCCTTCTTCTATCAACGCTACGCCGACAGCGGGGTCGACCGCCGCCACATGGCGATCGCCAATATCTTCGTGCTCGACAACGGCCTGCGCATTCTCGTCGGCCGCGATCTCGGCGAGCCCGAGCGCTTCCGCGTGCTGGTGCGCCAGGCGCTGATGATCGCGCTTGCGATCATGGGCCTCGGCGCCATCATCATCTGGTTCGGTATCGGCCGCAACGCGCTGAAGCGGATCGATCGCATGTCCGCCGCAAGCAAGAAGATCATGGCGGGCGATCTCTCGCAGCGCCTGCCGGTCGGCGGTTCGGGCGACGAGTTCGACCGCCTGTCGGTTTCGCTGAACACGATGCTGGAGCGCATCGAAAAGCTGAACGAAGGCCTGCGGCAGGTTTCCGACAACATTGCCCACGACCTCAAGACGCCGCTGACGCGCCTGCGCAACAAGGCCGCTGATGCGATTGACACGGCCAATGAGGATCAGCGCCGCCTGGCTCTGGACGGGATCATTTCGGAATCCGATCAACTGATCCGAACCTTCGATGCGCTTTTGATGATCTCGCGCGTGGAAGCGGGTTCTGTCGCCGCGGAGATGTCGCCAATCGAGCTTTCGACGATTGTTGCCGACAGCGCCGAACTTTACGAGCCGGTTGCGGATGAGGCCGGACTGGTGCTGACATCCAGCATCGAACCCGGCATATCCATCCAAGGCAACCGCGAATTGATCGGCCAGGCGATCTTCAATCTGATCGACAACGCGATCAAATATTCCGGGGATGCCAAGGGCGGTGAAATCAGCCTGAAGCTGTTGCGCCGGCCCAACGGCATTTGCCTTTCGGTCGCCGACCACGGGCCGGGCATCCCCGCCGACAAGCGCGAGGATGTCATAAAGCGCTTCGTGCGGCTTGACGAGAGCCGGTCGAAGCCCGGCACGGGGCTTGGCCTTTCGCTGGTCGAGGCAGTGATGGAACTGCATGGCGGCACGCTGGAGCTTTCCGATACAGATCCGGAAAAAGAAGACGGTCGTGGCCTTACCGTCAGCGTGATTTTCCCCGTCAAGCCTGCTTAGGGTTGGCCGCCCCGGATTGTGACCCTAGGTTAGGGGCTCGTATGGCAGCGCTTATTCCGGGCGCGGCGGCACCGGGAGGTGAAATGCTGACGAATTCGACACACAGCCTGAAGGACGTGGGTGGCGGTTTATTGCGACCGCTGAACCAATCCGAGCTCAAGCTGGCGCTCGCCGACCTTCAGGATATCGGCAGACACGAACCGGCCGTCGCGGCACTGCTGAAGGCAGGTGGACCGCTATCCGACTTCATCGCTGCGGTACTGACGCTTTCGCCCTATCTTCGCGAGATTGCCACTATAGACAATGCGGTTCTCGCTGCTGCGATTTCATCGCCTGTCGAGCCGCAGATCGAAGTGCTGATCGCTGAGGCGCGCGACTGCTGGAAGCCCGACGACGGGATTTCGCCTGCCGAATCTGCCGTCATGAGCCGGTTGCGTACCATCAAGCGGAAAGTGGCGTTTCTTGTCGCTCTCGCCGATCTCGCCGGGCTCTTCGACGGGCGGCAGACGACGGCCTGGCTGAGCGCCCTGGCCGAAGCCTCGGTCAAGGCCGCGATCGACTATCTGCTGCTGTCTGCCCATGAGGCCGGCAAACTGCAATTGAAGGACGCCGAAAATCCGAGCGAAGGTTCCGGTCTGGTCGTGCTCGGGATGGGAAAGCTCGGCGCATCGGAACTGAACTATTCATCCGATATCGATCTTGTGGTTTTCTTCGACGAGCATGCCGGCATCGTGCCTGATCCGGATGATGCGATCGACATCTTTCCGCGGATGATGCGGCGGCTGGTGCGAATCCTTCAGGAGCGCACGGCCGACGGATATGTCTTCCGTACCGATCTGCGCCTACGTCCCGATCCCGGTTCGACCCCGCTTGCGATCCCGGTCGATGCCGCGATGATCTACTATGAAGGGCGCGGCCAGAATTGGGAGAGGGCAGCCTTCATCAAGGCGCGGCCCGTTGCCGGGGATATGAAGGCGGGAGAGGGGTTCGTGCGCGGGCTTGCGCCCTTCGTCTTCCGCAAATATCTGGACTATGCGGCGATCGCAGACATTCATTCGATCAAGCGGCAGATCCACGCGCACAAGGGTCACGGCGCAATTGCGGTCAAGGGGCACAATGTCAAGCTCGGCCGCGGCGGCATCCGCGAGATCGAATTCTTCGTGCAGACGCAACAGCTGATCGCCGGCGGGCGCATGCCGGCGCTGCGCAGCCGCGGCACGGAGGAGACGCTTGCCGAACTGACCAAGGCGAAATGGATCGATGCGGAAACCCGCGACGAACTGACAGAGGCCTACTGGTTTCTCCGTGATGTGGAACACCGCATCCAGATGGTGCGCGACGAGCAGACGCATTTGCTGCCGGAAACAGAGGCCGATCTGAAGCGCATCGCCTTCATGATGGGCTTTACGGATACGCCGAGTTTTGCTGAGCGGTTGGTGGAGGTGCTGCGGACCGTGGAGCGGCGCTATGCGCGGCTCTTCGAGCAGGAGACCAGGCTGTCGACCGATACCGGAAATCTGGTGTTCACGGGCCAGGCCGACGATCCGGATACGCTGGAGACGCTGAAGAAGCTCGGCTTCAAGCGCACGTCCGATATTTCCCGCATTATCCGCACTTGGCATTACGGCCGCTATCGCGCGACACAATCCGTCGAAGCGCGGGAGCGGCTGACGGAGCTCGCGCCGGAGCTGCTTCGCGTCTTCGGCGAAAGCAAGCGGGCTGACGAGGCGCTGCTGCGCTTCGACAGCTTCATTTCCGGCCTGCCGGCCGGTATTCAGCTTTTCTCCTTGCTCGGCAGCAATCCGGCGCTGCTTTCGCTGATCGTCAACATCATGTCTTCGGCGCCAAAGCTTGCCGAGGTGATCGCCGCCAAGCCGCACGTCTTCGACGGCATGCTCGATCCGGGACTGATGGCGGAGCTGCCGACGCGTGACTATCTCGGCGAACGTTTGAAGGCATCGCTGGCGCAGGCGGGCCACTACGAGGAGGTGCTGGACCGGCTGCGCATCTTTGCGGCCGAGCAGCGCTTCCTGATCGGCATCCGGCTCTTGACCGGCGCGATCAACGGGCGGATGGCAGCTCGCGCCTTCACCCATCTGGCCGACCTTGCGATCGAAGCCGCGCTCGATGCGGTCAGGCAGGAAATGCGGGCGGCACACGGCGATTTTCCCGGCGGCAAGGTCGCCATTGCCGGCATGGGCAAGCTTGGCAGCTTCGAGCTGACGGCGGGCTCCGACATCGATCTCATCCTGCTCTACGACTATGACGATGCCGCTTCCGAATCCGACGGCGGGAAGCCATTGGATGCCGTGCGTTACTTTACCCGCATGACGCAGCGTCTGATCGCGGCGTTCTCGGCGCCGACCGCCGAAGGCGTTCTCTACGAAGTTGACATGCGGCTTCGCCCCTCGGGAAACAAAGGCCCGGTCGCCACGCGCATCAGGTCTTTCGAGAAATACCAGCGCGACGAGGCTTGGACATGGGAGCATATGGCGCTTAGCCGCGCCCGTTTGATCTGTGGTGATCAGAGCCTGATGAGCGAGGCGGAACGGATCATCCGCGATGTTCTCTCAAAGAGACGCGATGCCGCAAAGGTGAGCCGCGACGTCGCTGAGATGCGCGAACTGATCGACAAGGAGAAAGCGCCGGACGGCATCTGGGATCTGAAACTTATTCCGGGCGGCGTAATCGATATCGAATTCATTGCGCAATATCTGGCGCTGATCGCGCCGGCGAGGAGCGTAACGGCGAAGATCGGCGGGATGAATACCGGCGAGGCGCTGAAGACGCTCGGGGCGAAGCTCCTGCCGGCGGCCGACCTCGACCTCTGCCTGGAGGCGTTCACGCTCTATACGGAGCTGTCGCAGCTGATCCGGCTTTGCATCGACGGGCCTTTCAATCCCGCCGAGGCGCCGTCCGGGCTGACCGAGCTGGTGTGCAGGGCAGGGGACTGCCCGGACGTCAAGACGCTTGAAGGCGAGATCAAACGGCTTTCGAAGGCTGTCCGGAAGATATTCCAGACGACGGTGAATTCCTAACGCGCTCCGTCCGGAATGCGGAACGAGACGACGGTGCCGATCGCCTCACGCGAACGGATACGCATCTTGCCGTCGTGAAGCGCCGTCAGCGAGCGGGAGATGGCGAGGCCGAGACCGGAACCGCCCTTGCTCTTGGCATATTGACTCTGAACCTGCTCGAAAGGTTGGCCAATCTTCGTGAGCGCTTCGTGCGGGATGCCGATCCCGGTATCGGCGATCGTGACGATGACGCCTGCCGCATCGCGGCGGGTGCGGAGCGCGATACGGCCGCCGTCGTTGGTGAACTTCACCGCATTGGAGAGAAGGTTGAGGAGGATCTGCTTCATGGCGCGGCGGTCTGCCGTCAGCGTCATGCCATCACAAACGCGCTGCTCGATGACGATGTTCTTCTGGGCGGCCGGAATGGCGGTGAAGCGCAGGCTTTCCTCGATCAGCGGCGCAAGATCGATCTTCTCGCGGTGCAGTTTCATGTGCCCTGCCTCGATCTTCGACATATCCAGGATATCGTTGATGACGTTGAGCAGGTGCTTGCCGCTGTCATGGATGTCGCGGGCATATTCGTCGTATTTCAGCGAACCGAGCGGGCCGAACATCTGGTTCTGCAGAATTTCGGAGAAGCCGAGGATGGCGTTGAGCGGCGTGCGCAGCTCATGCGACATGTTGGCAAGGAATTCCGACTTCGCCTTGTTCGCCGCTTCCGCGCGTTCCTTCTCGGCCTGGTAGTTGGCGTTTGCGACCGAAAGAGCAGCTTTCTGACTTTCGAGCGTCTGACGCGATGCCTTGAGGTCGCCGATGGTCGCGATGAGACGCCGCTCGGATTCGCGCAGGCGCTCCTGGTTGCGCTTCAGAAGCGTAATGTCGGTGCCGACCGAAACCATGCCGCCGTCGCGGGTGCGGCGTTCGTTGATCTGCAGCCAGCGCTCGTCGGCAAGCTGGACCTCGGTCGTGCGCGAATGGCCGGCGCCATCGGCATCCGCCATGCGGCGCTCGATGACCGGCCGGGCGGCTGCGGCGTTGACCACGCTGCGCTCGGTGCCTGGAACGAGGACGCTGTCTGGGAGCCCGTAGGCCTGCTGGAAGTGGGCGTTGCACATCACCAGGCGGTCATTCTTGTCCCAGAGAACGAAGGCTTCCGACGTGCATTCGATCGCGTCCGCAAGGCGCTGGTCGGCCTCGGCGTAACGCTGCGCGAGGCGATGCTGCTCGGTCACGTCCATCGCGATGCCGATCATGTGGACGCGGCCGGAATTGCTGCGGATCATCTGGGCGCGGGCGCGCATCCACACATAGTGGCCGCCGGCATGGCGCATGCGGAAGATCTGGTCGACCTGGCCGGAACTGCCCTTGGCGATCGAGCGCGCGATCTCGTGCAGCCCACCGTCTTCCGGATGCATCAGCCGCGCCGCGTCGCCGAAGGAAATCGATCTGTCGGAAGCCGGCAGGCCGAGCATGCCGTACATCGAACGCGACCAGAAGAATTCTCGGCTGTCGAAATCGAAATCCCAAAGCCCGCAGCGGCCGCGCGAAAGTGCTGTCTCGACGCGTTGGTTCGATTCGACGAAGATCTCGTCGGCGTCCCGGGCGCGCTTGACCTGCATGTAGTAGGCGTAAAGGATTACCAGCAAGATCGAAGAAATGCCGGCAAACAGCGTCACGTTGAGTGTCAGCTCTTCGCGCCAGAGCCTGCCGATCTCGTCCAGCGAGGTTGCTGCGATGATATAGCCGCCGGTGCTGCCGACCAGGGTGATTTCGGCGTAATGCGGATTGCCGCTGATCGTCGTTTCAATGACGCCGGCCCGATCTCCGAAGCGGCGGATGGCGGAAACCTCGGGAAAGAAATCGCCGGCATTCGATCCGACATAGGCAAGGCCCGCGGTGGATGCGGCGAAGACTTTGCCGCTCGTCTGCACGAGCAGAATGAAGGAGCCGCTGCCGAGACGGTCCTGTGGCAGGAATTTCGCAAGTTTTGCTTGGGCTTCGGCGGCTCTGCCGTTGTCGAAGAGATCGCTGGAATCGGCAAATACGGCCGCGGCGGTCGCCGCCGAAAGTGCGGTCGCATGCCGGGCGGCTGCGCCCATGCGGGTATATTCCGACATCATCCCGAAAAGATGCGAGGCTGCGACGACGGCAAGGAAGGCTACGATCAGTGCCGGGATGGCGCGCTTTAGGATGATTTCGGTGTGCGGAAGGCGGCTTGCTATCGGCTTGGAGATCGCCGCGGTGCGGTTGGAGGCATTGCCGTGCCAGGCACGAAGCCCCTCAAAATCAACACGCAGCCGCCCTCCGGCCGCAGTTGCCCGCCGCACGTTCATCATCACCAGCCTTGATCCCTCGTGTGATTCGCAGCGCCGCTCGCTCGAACCTCACTCAATGAATCATTACTGATTCGCCGTGTCCAGAGGGAAAGGTAAAAATCTGTTAACTATCTATAAGTGCTGTTTTTTTGCCGAGACGTTTCGAAGCGCCGCAGGCTCGCGCGGCGCCTGTGGCGAGCAAATCACCCCTTCAGCGTGCGCTCGACGATGTCGCGAACGTCCGTCGAAAGGGCGGGTGCGTGTTCGATCTCCGTCAGAGCAGCGCGGGCCAAACCGGCGCGCACCGGCTCCAGCGACCGCCATGAACGCATGGATGTCAGGATGCGGGCAGCAAGCTGCGGATTACGCTGGTCGATATCGAGGATCTCGCGCGCCAGGAAGCGATAGCCTTCGCCATCGGCCCGGCCGAAGCCGGTGGGATTGGTGAAGGCAAACGTGCCGACAAGCGCGCGAACGCGGTTCGGATTGGTGCGATTGAAGAGCGGACTTTCCATCAGCTTGCGGACCCGGTCGAGCGCGCTGGGGCCAGGGATGGTTGCCTGCACGGAAAACCACTTGTCGATGACGAGGGCGTTCTCCGCAAAGTGGTCCCGGAATGTTGAAAGAGCGGCGATCGCTTCACCGCTTTCGGGAAAGCGGTGAGCCAGGACCGTCAGCGCGTGCAGCCTCTCGGTCATGTTGTTGGCGGCGTCGAACGCAGCCTTGGCGCGTGCTGGGCCATTCTCCACATAGGAAAGGTAGGTCAGCGCGGCATTACGGAGCGCCCGGCGGCCGGCGCTCTTTGCGTCAGGGCTGAAGTCGCCCGGCGTGGTCATTTTCTCGAAGAGACCGGTAAAGATTGCGATTCCACGATCTGCAATCTGCTTCATGACGGCCTGGCGTCCGGCATGGATCGCATCCGGATCGTTGTTGCTGCCGAGTTCGCGGGAGATGTCGGATTCGCTCGGCAGGGCGAGCGCCTGGGCGCGGAAGGCGGGCTCAAGGCTCTCGTCGGCGGCGGCATGAAGCAGTGCATCGATGGAGGTCTGTTCGCAGGCAATCGCTCTGCCTTCACGCGCATCGCGCGCTGCCTTCAGCAGGTTCGGCAATGCCAGATCAGTCAGCGCCTGCCAGCGAGCGAAATGGTCCGTCTCGTGACGGGCGAGCAGCGCGAGGTCGGCGGGGCTTTGGTCGAGATGCAGGTTGATCGGCGCCGAAAAGCTGCGGTTGATCGAAACGACTGGCCGCGATCCGATGCCGTGGAGAACAGCAGTCTGCGTTCTGCCGATGAGATGCAGCACCTCTCCGGTATATTCGGCTCCTTCGACGGAGGCCGGCTCGATCTTGCCGCCGTTTTCGCCGAAGAGGGCGAGGCTGAGCGGGATATGCATCGGCTTCTTGTCGGTTTGGCCCGGCGTCGCCGGAACCATCTGCTCCAGAGACAGGCTGAAGGTCTTGGCGGTCGCATCGTAGCTGCCGGAGGCGGTGACGAGCGGCGTGCCGGCCTGGTGGTACCAAAGCGAGAACTGCGCAAGGTCGCGGCCGCTCGCATCCTCGAAGCACTTGACGAAATCCTCGATCGTGACCGCCTGGCCGTCATGGCGATCGAAATAGACGTCCATGCCCTTTTTGAAAGTCTCCTTGCCGAGCAGGGTGGCGATCATGCGGGTGACTTCGCTGCCCTTCTCGTAGACCGTTGTCGTATAGAAGTTATTGATTTCCCGATACTTCGTCGGACGAACCGGGTGGGCGAGAGGGCCGGCGTCTTCCGGAAACTGCTCCGACTTCAGATGCCGGACCTCGGCAATGCGCTTGACCGGACGCGAGCGCTGATCGGACGAGAATTCATGGTCGCGATAGACGGTCAGGCCTTCCTTGAGGCAGAGCTGGAACCAGTCGCGGCAGGTAATGCGGTTGCCGGTCCAGTTGTGGAAATATTCATGCGCGATGATCGCTTCGATATTGGCGTAGTCGGCATCGGTTGCGGTTTGCGGATCGGCGAGAACATATTTGTCGTTGAAGATATTGAGGCCCTTGTTCTCCATCGCCCCCATGTTGAAGTCGGAAACGGCGACGATCATGAAGATGTCGAGATCGTATTCGCGTCCGAAGGCCTCCTCGTCCCACTTCATGGAGCGCTTCAGGGCGTCCATGGCATAGGCTGCACGCGGCTCCTTGCCGTGCTCGACGTAGATCTTCAGGGCGACCTCCCGGCCGGACATCGTCGTGAACGTGTCCTCGATGACGCCGAGATCGCCGGCGACGAGCGCGAAGAGATAGCTCGGCTTCGGATGCGGATCGAACCAGGCCGCGAAATGCTTGCCTTCGCCATAGCCGGCGCCGCCGAGGAAGTTGCCGTTGGAAAGCAGAAGCGGATTGGCGGCCTTGTCGGCGATGATGTTGACAGTATAGGGCGCCAGAACATCCGGACGGTCTGGGAAATAGGTGATGCGGCGGAAGCCCTCGGCCTCGCATTGGGTGCAGTAGATACCGCCGGTGCGGTAGAGGCCCATCAGCTGGGTATTGGCTTGCGGATTTATGATCGTTGAGATCGTCAGTTCGAAGGGGTCGGCTGCGGGAAGGTTGTAGACGGCCAGGCTATCGGCTGTCGCCGTATATTGCTCCGGCGGCATTTCCATCTGGTCGAAGAGCAGGCCGGAAAGTGAAAGCTCGTCGCCGTCGAGAACAAGCGGCGCCTTCGGATCGGCACCTTCGCGGCGATGGAAGATCAATCGCGCTTCGACTTTTGTTTCTGTGGGATCAAGGTCGAAGGTCAGGTCCACGCGTTCCAGAACGAAATCGGTGGGGCGGTAGTCTGCCAGATTGATGACCTGGCCGGTGTCTGTACGCATAGTGTTCCCTGAAGACCTTTATCGATATGGGCTGGGACAGACGCGAATGCTCTGCCGTAGGTTTTGCAGCATCATCACATTAAAGTCTGAACTAAACTTAAAGCGAAATGGAGGGAGTGCAAGTTTGATTGCCGCAATTGGCGGAGATGCTTAGATGACAAGCGGACGAGCGTGCACTATCTGAGATTGAGCGCGGCCCTTATGGCAGCATCGTCTTCTGTCCGCTGGACGACGACGCCGTGCCACCCGAGACCGTCATAATCTTCGTATCCCAAGGTCTTGGCAAATGCGACGATCGATCCGTTGTTGTCGTAGTAGCTGCCGCGGGATTGGCCTGTCTGATTTTGCAGTGCGAAGTGGGTGAAGAGAAGCGCCGGATTGCTTGCGGCGATGATCCTGCTTGCGCCATCGAGTAGCATGACGGTCGTCTTTTCCGCGACCTGCGGCGGCAGGTTGGCCTCTTTGTCGACGATCGCCTGTCCCTGGTTCTGCCAGTCGAAATAGACGCCGAGCGTCCCGACGATCGCCCCGTCGACTTTGCCGCCTTCGCGGACGCCGGTGGCATAGACAAGCGCGGTCCGGCCGTCGTGCAGCGGGCTGGGGCGGACCTCGTCGACGATGTAGTCGTCGCCGCACTTGCAATGCGCCGCCGCCTGGAACCAGGCGTCGCCGGCAAGCGAACGGTTGGTGACTTTGCGCTGGAACTCGGGATTTGCCGAGGCGACGATACGCCCGGAAAGATCGGTCAGCACGAGGTCCAGATAGACCGTGTAGAACCGGTTTATCACGCCGAGCCGCTCGAACGCAAAGCTTGCCTTGTCGCTGCCCGGCTCCTGCAGGGCCTGCCACAATGCGGTATCGGTTGCCCACCATCGCACGTCGGCCGTCCGTTCGAAGAGGTTGCGCACGATAAGCTGGACGAGGGTTTGCGCAAGGTCCGTCAACCTCACGCCTTCCATCTCGTTCACCAGCGATTCCGCCATCGTCCGCGACAGCCCGATGCGGCCAAGGACGTTGCTCTCGAATTTTCCCGCGATATCGCTTGCAACCTGCGCCAGACGCTGTACCTCGTTGGCAACGACGGCAAAGCCCTTGCCGGTCTCGCCCGCGCGAGCGGCCTCGATCAGTGCGTTGATCGCCAGCAGCTTGATCTGCTTCACCACATGCGTGTTGGCTAAACTGAAATGCTCAAGATCGGTACCGATCCCTTCGGTCACAATGCGCATGGAACGCGGCGTTGCGGTCTGCTGTGTCTGATCGCTTGTCTTAAGCGGCATCATGGAGATGATCCTGGCAACAATTGAAGTGGCGGTTATGAAAGTGACGCTTGCGATACTGCTGAAATCAATGCGAGGTTATGGTTTTCAAAAGATTAAGAGTTGAAATGTTCGACCAAACATTTTTGGGCACATCTCTTTTGTGCTGATTTTTTGTGCAGCCATGCGCCGTAATGCGAGGGAACTGAATGCGCCGGCGCTTTTTTTTCACTTTTGGCCTGTTCTTCGAGCGCAGCGCCTGCCACAGTCATGTTGCGTCGAGTCTGACGTATTTCCCCGCTTCAAATTACTGGCGCACGAGTTTCTGACATGCAGTCGGCTTTCGAAAACCCGATGAGAGGTATCCTGATGAAGGTCTCATCGGTGGTGGTCTTTCTCGGCATGCAGACCTTCATCAAGCTTGCCGGTTCCGATGTCGCGCCGGGGCAGGTGACCTTCTATCGCTCCTTCTTCGCGCTCTTCCCGATCATGGGTTATCTTGCTTATCGCGGACAGTTGCGGGCGGCCTTCCGTACGGCAAATCCGATTGGCCATCTAAAGCGGGGCACGATCGGCATCCTTTCCATGGGCTTCGGGTTTTACGGCCTACTGCATCTGCCGTTGCCGGAGGCGATTGCGCTCGGCTATGCGACACCATTGATCGCGGTCATTTTCGCGGCAGTCTTCCTTGGGGAGACGGTCAGAATATACCGTTGGAGTGCGGTTTTCTTCGGTATCATTGGCGTTGCCATCGTCTCGTGGCCCAAGCTTACGCTTTTCAGGCAGGGCGGCATGGAGGCAGAACAGGGGGTCGGGGCGTTGTGCGTCCTGATGTCCGCCGTGCTTGCCGGCATGGCGATGATCCAGGTCCGCAAGCTCGTCGAAGAGGAAAGGACGGCGACGATCGTTCTCTATTTCTCGATGATCGCATCGCTGTTCTCGCTCGCGACGCTGCCGTTCGGCTGGGCCTCGCTCGATCTCGACACGATGTTTCTGCTGGTCTGCGCAGGATTTTGCGGCGGCGTCGGGCAAATTCTTCTGACGGAGAGCTACCGTCACGCTGATGTGTCGACAGTGGCGCCGTTCGAATACACGTCGATCCTGCTTGGCGGCATTGTCGCCTATTTCGTGTTTGGCGATGTCCCGGGCGTCCATATGATGGTCGGAACGGCGATCGTCATCGCAGCCGGCATATTCATCATCTACCGCGAGCATCAACTCGGGTTGGAACGCCGCAAAGCCCGGAAAGCCGGCACGCCGCAGCCCTGATCGGATCAAGGCAGAAATCCGCCTGCCGATCGTCCAACCCGGCCGGGAATGCACTGGCGAAATTTAAGGATACCAATCGGCCCCCAAATGTGGTTTCTAAATATGACGAAACTTCATTTATTCAAAGCCTTGCATGTCTGATTGGCCGCTGATGCCGGATCCTGGTCCCCGTGCTTAGCTGCTCCGAACGCTGGCTTGCGAGCGGGACGCCCATGAAATTTACGGCAGAAGAACTGGCGCGGCACCCTGATTTTCTGCTCAGCATCCGTCATCTGGCCGGGACTTTGCGCGGCATGTTCCAAGCCGGTCCGCGCCTTGCGCGTCTGCTCACCTCCCACCAGCGCTGGCTCCTCACCCAGACGGCCTATGCGCTCGCCATGCAGTACGATCCTGGCGATCCCTCTTCGGGGCTTTCCGCAGTTTCGCTGACGACGCTGATAACACGACACAAGGTCGCGAGCCGCAACACGGTTTTGAACTTCATCGAAGAGCTCTTCACCTATCGCTTCATCACCCATGCGCCGGGCGAAGAGCGCCGCCGCCCGCGTCATTTCGAACCGGCCGAAGTCAGCAATCAGGCAATGTACGGCTGGCTTCTCGCCAATCTCGCCGCTCTCGACATGTTGGACCACGGCGATCGCGCCGGCTGCCTGCAGGCGCATCCGGAGCTCCTTCGGATTGCCCAGCCGCTGGTTGCCCGCCGCTGCCTCGAAGATACGGCCTGGCGGGAGCCGCCGGAGCCCATTGCGCTCTTTCTTTGGACGGAAGCGGGCGGTCTGGTAGTGGACCATCTCATGGCTCGAATTGACCTTAACGGTGCCGACACCGAAAGGTTCGACGTCGGCCGCGTCGAAACGCGCAATCTGGCCGGCGATTTCATGATGTCGCGAACGCACCTCCAGCGCCTCTTTGCAAAGGCGGTGCAACAAGGCTGCGTTGGCTGGTACGACGAGCCCAGGAAGACGCAGTTATGGGTGTCGCGCGATTTCGTCAGGGAATATTGCAGCTGGCAGGCCGTCAAGTTTGCCTATGTCGAGGACGCCTTTCACGTTGCCCGGGCAAAACTGGAGTGCGTGCCGGCCAAAGTGCTGGCGCAAGCTTAAAGCGCGATCGCCGCGATTTCTTTGACCAGCGAATCCGGCTTGGCGGTGGAAAGCTCGCGCTGATACTCCTTCGCGGCGCAGACGGCAGCGCGGATATGCTCGATCGTGTCGATATTGCTCAGAAGCGAAACGAGAACTGCAGACATCAAAAAACTCCGATCGCGCGCCCGATGCCGGGCCGCGCGCTCATCTCAGTATTCCTGGAAATCCACGAAGATTGCGGAGGGCCGCGCCGTGCGGCCGCCGATACCGGTCCCGCGGGCGATCATCTGCTCGTTGGTCGCAAAGCCCAAGCGGCTGTAGCCTTGCGTGGTGCGAGCCGGATCACTTGCCAGGCGGAGGGTTTCAAACCCGCAGTGTATAGGACGAAAACTTGCGTTCATTGCCTTGGTTCCTGTCAGATTCCTCCCAAGACAAGACTATATATTGCAGTGCAGCATCGATTCTGCAATGCGCCAAAATAGGATACAGCCATGCGGGAAATGCATGGGTTGTTTCATAAAAACTTAATGTTTGTCTATTTTCTAATCAGTTCGAGCGACTTAAGGCGTGCCTGAAACGCCAGGAGATCACTCCAAGCCAGCCGCTTGTTGATCGGCGCGGTCAGGAGATCCTGCGGGTGTAGCGTCGCGATTGCCGGTATCGTCAGCGGCCCGGCACCGATCTCTTTCCACTGCCCGCGCAGGCCGTGAATGGTGTCGTTCTCGCCGAAAAAGAAGCGGGCGGCGAAATTGCCGAACAGCAGGATTACCTTCGGTTCGGCAAGCGCGATCTGGCGTTCGATGAAGGGACGGCAGATTTCCATCTCGGGGACAGAGGCGACACGGTTGCCTGGCGGGCGCCAGGGAATGACCTGCGTCAGAAGAATGCCGTCGCGATCGAGCCCAATGGCCGCCAGCATCCTGTTGAGAAGTTCTCCCCCGCGCCCGGCAAAAGGCGTGCCCTCGCGGTCGTCGTCGGCGCCAGGTGCCGACCCGATCACCATAATGCCGCTTGCAGCGTTGCCCGTCGCAAAGATCGTCGAACGCGCACTGTGCTTGAGATTGCAGCCGTTGAAGGCCTCGATCGCCGTCTTGAGCTCTCCGAGCGATCGCGCACTCTCGGCCGCAAAGCGCGCGTGCTGCACGGCTTCGCCATCAGGAATGGCAGGCTGCGGCCGAGGGGCTGCGCGCTCAGCCGGCGCTGCGGCTTGACGTTGCGCCGCCGCTGGCCGCTCGGGCTGGGTCGGGCTTTGCGGGGGAGCGGCGGCGTTGCGCCGCGCCACCTTCATCGCCTCGAACTCGGCGAAGCGATCGACTGCCTCCTCCTCCAGCAGCCATTCGACGCCGGCTTCTGCATGGAAATGCAGAAGCGCGGCAAGCTCGGCCGGGGAAAGTTCGTTGACGGAGACCATACGGCGACCTTAGCGAAGTGGCAGCAGCAATGAAAGGGCGGGTGCCGTGCTCTGCGGCTATTGCACAGTCCATTGCGCGATGTCGTCGCGTTCGCCGATCAGGGCAAGCCCGTGGGCAATGGAGAGAAGCTCGCCGCCGGTCTCGATCTTGCCGGCGTCGAAGCGTTCGGTGAAGATGCGGCGGACGGCAGGCACGAAGGATGTGCCGCCGGTCAGGAAGACCTTGTCGATGTCGCCGGGCTTGGTTTCTGTCTTCTCCAGAACGTCGTTGAGCGTGCCTTCGATACGAGCCAGATCCTCCGCGATCCAGCTTTCGAAGTCCTTCCGGCGAATGATGCGATGGCCGCCGCGGCCGAGCGGGCCGAAATCGAATGGTGCTTCGTCTGCCGAAGACAGTGCCATCTTGGTGGCGGAGATCGCCTGATAGAGCGGATAGCCCTCGTCGTGATCGACGAGATCGATGAAGGTCTCGAGCTTCTCCGGCTCGAGCGCCGTGCGGACCAGTTTCTTCAGATCCTCGAATTCGCGCGAGGTCTTGAAGATCGAAAGCTGGTTCCAGCGGCCGAAGCTCGAATAATAGTTCGACGGCACCTCAAGAATCTTGTCGAAGCTCTTGAAATGACTCCCCTTGCCGATCTGCGGCGCGACGATGTTGTCGATCATCCGGTAGTCGAAATGATCGCCCGCGACGCCGACGCCCGAATGGCCGACCGGCGTTGCCGTCAGCTTGCCGGCAACGGTTTGGAAGCGGATCAGCGAATAGTCCGTCGTGCCGCCACCGAAATCGGCAACGAGCACCGTCGCGTCCGACTTCAGGTTCTGCGCGAAGTAGAAGGCGGCGGCAACCGGTTCGTAGACGTAGTGGATTTCGCGAAAGCCGAAGCGCAAGAGCGCTTTGTTGTAGCGTTCGGTTGCAAGCGCCGGATCGGGATTGGCGCCGGCAAAGTGCACCGGCCGCCCCGTGACGATGCGCGTCACATCCGTCGACCAGTTTTCGCCCGCATAGGCGCGCAGCCGCCGGATGAAGACCTCCATCAGGTCTTCGAAGCTGTGGCGCTTGGCAAAGATCAGCGTGCCCTGGAAGAGGGCGCTTGCCGCAAAGGTCTTGATCGACTGGAGGAAGCGGCAATCGCCGGGATTGTCGATGAACTGGCGGATCGCCGCATGCCCGGCCTCGACCTTCAGGGCCGATGTGCCGAGCTGCGGATCCTTCATGAAGGAAAGCGCCGTGCGCATGCTGTCGGCCGTGCCTTGCGCGCTGGTGAACGCCATAGAATGCGTCGTCCCGCCATCGGCCGTGGCGAGAACCGTATTCGTCGTGCCGAAGTCGAAACCCAGCGCCTGAGCCATGCCCGCACCTCTTCATGCCGATTGTGATTGAGACCGGAGCCTTGCTCCGCATGAAGGACGCACGCGCGCCCAAAATTTAGGAGGGCGCGTGATGCCATAGAGGGGCGACACATTCAAGAGGGAAGGTCTGGTGGTGGGCCCCTCATCCGCCTGCCGGCACCTTCTTCCCGTAAACGCGGCGAAGGGGATATGCCGCGCTGGCTTGCCCACTTCTCCAACGTCGAGTGAGGCGCGTCCTCATCTCCCCGCAGGCGGGGAGAGGGTTAGGGTGAGAGGCAATGCGCGAAAGCCCGACCGAAAGATCACTCCGCCGCGATCGCCGTCGGCCCCTCTTCGTCCGGCATCGCTTCCTTTCGCTGCCAAAACCTCTGAAGCCAGCTGTTCAGGCGGCCCATCTCGATGAAGATAACGGGTGTGATGAAGAGCGTCAGAGCCTGGGAAACAATGAGGCCGCCGACGACGGCGACACCCAAAGGCTGGCGCAGCTCGGAGCTGGCACCGGTGCCGAGTGCGATCGGAAGAGCGCCGAGAAGCGCACAGAAGGTCGTCATCATGATCGGCCGGAAGCGCCGCACGCAGGCCTCGTGAATGGCCTCCATAGGCGACATCGATGTGGAGCGCAGGTTCTCCAGCGCCACGTCGATCATCATGATCGCGTTCTTCTTCACGATGCCGATCAGCATCAGGAGGCCGATGAGCGCGATGATCGAGAGGTCGAAACCCATCACCTTCAGAGCCAGCAGTGCGCCCAGAGCGGCGGCCGGAAGGCCGGACAGAATGGTGAGCGGGTGGATGAAGCTCTCGTAGAGAACGCCGAGGACCACATAGATCGTCAGCACCGCGGCGAGGATCAGAAGCGGCGTGTTGCCTTGCGACTGCTCGAAGATCTGCGCCGTACCGCCATAGGACGTGAAGACGTCCGCCGGCATGTTGATGTCCTTCTTGATCTGGTCGATCGCGGCTGTTGCGTCACCCAGCGCCTCATCGGCAGGCAGGTTGAACGAAACCGTCGTCGAGACGAGCTGACCTGTCTGGTTGATCGTCACCGGCCCGGTGTTTCGCTCGACCCTCGCGAAATTCGACAACGGGACCAGCGTGCCGTTGGTTGAGGCGACCCGGATATCCTGTAGCTTCTGGTCGTCCCAGGGCTTGTTGGTGTCGTATTCGACGATGACGTCGTAGCTGTCGCCGGTGGATTGGATTTGCGCTGCCGTATAACCGCTGAACGCTTCCTGCAGGGTCGTGCGCAGCTGGCTGTTGTCGATGCCGAAGGCGGCTGCCTTTTCGGAATCGACGACGATATTGGCCTGTAGCGCGTTGTTCTGCGCATCGGTTGTCACGTCGGTGAAGCGCGGATCGCCGCGCATTGCCTGCTGGATATTATTGGCCCAGAGGTTGGTCTGGTCGGCGCTGAGTGCCTGAACGACCAGCTGATACTGGCTTGCGGTCTGACGGCCGCCGAAGCGCAGGCTCTGCTGCGGCGTGATGAAGGCTTGCAGGCCGGGCACCTTGCCGATGCTGGCCCGCAATTCGCGCAAGGTCTGGTCAAGCGGCGGACGCTGCTCCTTGTCCTTCAGCTCGACATACATCGTGCTATTGTTGAGCGGGCTCCGCGCGTTGCCGCCGACGATCGACATGACGTGATTGACCGCCGGATTCTGTTTCACGATCGCTGCGGCCTGGTTCTGCAAGGCTACCATCGCCGGATAGGAGATGTCCTGGCGCGCCCTTGTGGAGATGTTCAGCCGGCCGATGTCCTCGGTCGGGAAGAAGCTGGAGGGCAGCGTCATGAACAGATAGGCGTTCAAGCCGACCGAAGCGAGGAACAGGCCAAGGATCGCAGGCCGGTGGCCGAGGCACCAGCCGACCGCCCGATCGTAACCTCGGAGCGTGCGTTCAAAGCCCGCATCGAACCAGCGGACGAAGAGGGGCGGGGTGCCCTTACCGCTTGAAAGCCGCGAGCCGAGCATCGGCGTTACCGTCAGCGAGACGATGGCGGATGCGACGATCGCCATTGCGACGACCATGCCGAATTCGTTGAAGATGCGGCCGACGACCCCGCCCATCAACAGGATCGGGATGAAGACCGCAATCAGCGACACCGACATCGAAATGATCGTGTAGCTGACCTCGCCGGCGCCCTTGATCGCCGCATCGAGGACCGGCATTCCCTCTTCGACATGCCTAAGAATGTTCTCCAGCATCACGATCGCATCGTCCACCACGAGGCCGACTGCGAGCGTCAATCCGAGCAGCGAGATGTTATCGACGCTGTAGCCGAGTACGTACATCATGCCGAAGGTCGAGATCAGCGAGAGCGGAACGGCAAGGCCCGGAATGATCGTTGCGGTCAGATGGCCGGTGAAGAGGTAGATAACGAGCACAACGAGGCCGATCGTCAGCAGCAGGGTGAACTTTACATCGGAAATCGCGTCGCGGATCGGCTTGGCGGAATCGTTCATGACCTTGGTGGTGACTGACGACGGGATCTCGGCATGCAGCGTCGGCAGCTTGGCGTTGATCGCATCGACGACCTCAACCGTGTTCGCATCCGGCTGGCGCTGAATGGCGAGGATGATGCTGCGGTTACCGTCGTACCAGCTGCCGGTATTCTGGTTCTCGACGCTGTCTTCCACCTTGGCGATGTCGCCGAGATGAATCGGCGCCCCGTTCGGGTTTGCGATCACCAGCGAGCGGAATTCCGCTGCGTTGGTGCGTTGCGTGTCGGCGTTGATCGTCATGCTCTGCGCGTCGTTCTGCAGCGTGCCGACCGGCACCTGGCTATTGGCGGCGCTGATTGCCTGGTTGACGGTATCGATGCCGATGTTGCGGGCAAGCAGCTTGTTGGGATCGACCTCGACGCGGACGGCATAAGTCTGTGCGCCGAACACGGTCACTTCGGCCACGCCGGGCAGGGTGGAGAGCGACGGCGAGATGATGTCTTCGGCGATGGCGTCGAGCTTGCTGCGCGGCATCGTATCGCTCTGCACCGCAAGCAGCATCACCGGCGCGTCGGCCGGGTTCGTCTTGCGGTAGCTCGGCGGCGTGGTCATGTTGTCCGGCAACTGCCGGGTCGCATGCGAGATTGCGGCCTGCACGTCGGCCGCGGCCGCATCGATGTTGCGGTCGAGGTCAAACTGCAGAATGATGCTGGTATTGCCGAGCGAATTGGTCGCGCTGATTTCGCTGATGCCGGGGATGGTCTGGAACTGCTTGATCAGCGGCGTTGCGACCGAAGTCGCCATGGTCTGCGGCGAGGCGCCGGTGAGCGCGGCCGAGACGTTGATCGTCGGGAAGTCGACCTGCGGCAAGGCCGCGACTGGCACGAGCCGGTAACCTGCAAGACCTGCAAGGATCACGCCGATGGCGAGAAGGGTCGTCGCAACCGGCCGCCGGATGCAGAAATTCGGGATCATTGTTTTGCCTCCGCCGCCAGGGTTTCGGTCTGGTGAGCCGGCTGGTCGGCGGAGGCGACGTTCAGCGCCTTGTCATCGAATTGCTCGTTGACATGCTGCTGGTCGGCAAGCTGCGCCTGTCCCTCGATGACGACGTGATCGCCTTCCGAGAGCCCGGCGGAAACGGCGGTGAAACCGCCGTTCTCGCGGGCGACGGTGACGGGCGTCATCTGCACCTTTTCATCCTTCACGACATAAGAAAAGAACCCGTTGGCGCCGGGGCTGACGGCGACGGTCGGTACGACGACCTGCTGTTCTTTATTGTTGAAGTGAACGACGAGATTGACGGATTGCCCGGGCCAGAGCGCGCCGGTCGCGTTTTCGAAGCGCGCCTTCGCGAGGATCGTGCCGGAAGCAGGGTCGACCGTATTGTCATAGAAGCTGATCGCCCCGCGGCGCACGCTGCCCTTCGTCGAATCCGGTGTGGTCGTGACCTCGACGGGTCCGGTGGCGAGCGATTGCTTCAACTGGCGCAGATCGCGTTCCTGCAGATGGAACTTCACATAGATCGGATCATACTGGGCAATCGTCACGATCGCCGTCCCGGCACCGACGAAAGCTCCAGGGCTGACCGCGATGTCGCCAAGGCGGCCGTCGAAAGGCGCGCGGATTTGCGTGTGTTCGAGCAGAACCTGATCGGAGGCGAGCGAGGCCTTGTCGGCCTCGACGGTGGCGGCAGCCGTGTCGCGAGCGGCCTTGGCCTGGTCGTAGCTCTGCTGCGTGCCGGCCTTTTGCGCCAGGAGATCGGCTGCGCGTGTGAGAGCGGTTTCGGCTTCCGAGAGCGTCGCTGTGTCTCGGATGATCGTCGCTTTGTCCTTGTCGACGGCGGCTTGCGCCGGCCGGTCGTCGAGCTTGACGATCAGGTCGCCCTGCTTGACCGTGGCGCCGTCGGTCGCGACGATCGAAGTGACAAGGCCCTGTTCCTGCGCGGCGATCGTGGTGGTGTTTTCGGCTTCCGCCCACCCCGATGCCGTGACGTCTCGCGGCAGCACTGTCTTCACGGCGGCGACCGTTTTCACGAGCGTCGGGCCGCTGCCTCCCCGCCGGTTATGCTGCCCGCCGCCTTGCTGGCCCGCTTGCGCCTTGCCGCCTTGTTGCGCAGGCGCCCTGACCAACTGCGAGACGTAGGGAAGCTGGTCGACGAAGGGAATCCTGTTTCCGAATTGCCAAATGCTGACGGCAGTAACTGCAATAATGGCGAAGGTGATCCAAAATTTCTTCATGTGTGAGACCGGTCTTGACGGGTTGCGCGAAGTTTCCGGTCCCGATTGAGCCGCCCATATTGCGGCGCGAAAAAGACATAATCCGCCGGCCGCAATCAATAAGTGGTTATAATGGCTTAAATTTTCGTAATGATCGGCGTGGCGCCTATCTCGCGCTTGCGGTCAAACCGAACGCGCCGCACCGCCGTCGCAACGGATCTGTGAGCCGGTGATGTAACTCGCCGGCTGGCTGCAGAGGAAAGCGGCGGTTGCTGCGAATTCCTCCACCTTGCCATAGCGGCCAACCGGAATGCGCGCTTCCTTGTCGCTGCGGATGTCTTCCATGCTTTTGCCGGTGCGCTTGGCGGCCGCGCCGTCAAGCTCGTCGAGGCGTCCGGTGAGGATGCTGCCCGGCAAGAGCAAATTGGCCGTCACGCCGTGGCTTGCGACTTCCGAGGCGAGCGTCTTCGACCAGCCGGCAAGGGCAGGGCGCAGCGTATTGGAAAGCGCCAAATTGGCGATGGGCTCTATGACGCCGGACGAGGCGACGGTGAGGATGCGGCCCCAACCTTGCGCCTTCATGCCCGGAAGCAAGGCGTTGGTCAGTGAAATGACACGCAGCACCATCGAGAAGAAATAAGTCTCGAGCTTCTCAGGCGTCATGTCCTCGGTCGTTCCGGGCGTCGGGCCGCCGGTATTGTTCACTAGAATATCCAGGCCACCGAACTTTTCCTTGACGGCGGCAGTCACCGTCTCGACGAATTTCTCGTCAGCCAGATCAGCCCAGATCCAGTCGGCCTTGCCGTTGCCCTCGGCGTTGATCGCCTTGCAGTTGGCCTCCAACTGCTCACCACTGCGGCCGCACAGAAGTACGTTTGCGCCTTCACGTGCGAGTGCGACCGCAATGCCATGGCCAAGCCCGCGCGACGAAGCCAGAACGAGTGCGCGTTTGCCGTTGATTTCGAGATCCATGATGTCCTCCAGATGCTTCGGCTTCTGTATAAGGCGCAGCCGACGGAAAAGGGAAGGGTGCTTCTACCGAAGAACAATTGACGTTAACGTAAGCGTTATATAATCTTGCGGTGGAGGAGATATTCATTGTGCGAATTGGAGGATCGGCTGTCGCTTCCCGGCTCGACAATGCTTTCCGGTTTTGACAAGACAATGACCCGACAAGGGGATTATGGCCGCGTGGGCGGCCGAACGGAGACGGATGAATGACCGAGACGACTGAGCTGCCGGAACGTGAGTCGATGGAATTCGACGTTGTGATCGTCGGCGGGGGACCTGCGGGTCTTTCGGCAGCCATCCGGCTGAAGCAGGTCAATCCGGAGCTTTCCGTCGTCGTTCTGGAAAAGGGGGCGGAAGTCGGCGCGCATATCCTCTCCGGCGCCGTCGTCGATCCGATCGGCATCGACCGGCTGCTGCCGGATTGGCGCAGCCAAAGCGATCATCCGTTCAAGACCGAGGTGACCGCCGATCATTTCCTGGTGCTCGGTCCGGCCGGTTCCGTCCGCCTGCCGAATTTCGCCATGCCGCCCTTGATGAACAACCACGGCAACTACATCGTCTCGCTTGGAAACGTCTGTCGCTGGCTCGCCACCAAGGCGGAGGCACTCGGCGTCGAGATCTATCCGGGTTTTGCGGCAACCGAGGTGCTCTACAACGACGACGGTGCGGTCATCGGTGTCGCCACCGGCGACATGGGCATCGACAAGAGCGGCGAGCCAGGGCCGAACTATACCCGCGGCATGGCGCTCATCGGCAAGTACACGCTGATCGGCGAAGGCGTGCGCGGCTCGCTCGCCAAGCAGCTGATCGCCAAGTTCGACCTTTCGAAGGGCCGCGAGCCGCAGAAGTTCGGCATCGGCCTCAAGGAGCTCTGGCAGGTCAAGCCGGAGCACCACAAGCCTGGCCTGGTGCAGCATTCCTTCGGCTGGCCGCTCGGCTTCAAGACCGGCGGCGGCTCGTTTCTCTATCATCTGGAGGACAACCTCGTCGCCGTCGGCTTCGTCGTCCACCTGAACTACAAGAACCCCTATCTCCATCCGTTCGAGGAGTTCCAGCGCTTCAAGACGCACCCGGCGATCCGCGGCACCTTCGAGGGGGGCAAGCGGCTCTCCTACGGTGCCCGCGCCATCACCGAGGGCGGCTACCAGTCGGTGCCGAAGCTTTCCTTCCCCGGCGGCGCGCTGATCGGCTGTTCGGCGGGCTTCGTCAACGTGCCGCGCATCAAGGGCAGCCACAATGCCGTGCTGTCGGGCATGCTGGCGGCCGACAAGATCGCCGCGGCAATCGCTTCGGGCCGCGCCAACGATGAAGTCGTCGAGATCGAAAACGACTGGCGCAAGAGTGATATCGGCAAGGACTTGAAGAAGGTCCGCAACGTCAAGCCGCTCTGGTCGAAGTTCGGCACGGCGCTCGGCGTGGCGCTCGGCGGCCTCGACATGTGGACCAACACGCTGTTCGGCTTCTCCTTCTTCGGCACGCTCGGCCACGGCAAGACCGATGCCCAGTCGCTGGAACCGGCCGCCCAGCACACAAAGATCGACTATCCGAAGCCGGATGGCGTCTTGACCTTCGATCGTCTCTCCTCGGTGTTCCTGTCGAACACCAACCACGAGGAAGACCAGCCGGTCCACCTGCAAGTCAAGGACATGGCGTTGCAGAAATCGTCCGAGCACGACATCTATGCCGGACCGTCGGCGCGCTACTGTCCGGCCGCCGTCTATGAATGGGTGGAGAAGGACGGCAAGGACACCTTCGTCATCAACGCCCAGAACTGCGTCCACTGCAAGACCTGCGACATCAAGGACCCCAATCAGAATATCAACTGGGTCCCGCCCCAGGGCGGCGAGGGGCCGGTCTATCCGAATATGTGAGGTCGAGCAGGCTTGATTTTCAAACACAAGGAGCCCGGCAAACGCTGGGCTCCTTTGTGTCCGGGTCTCATTCAGCGCTGACGGGCGGCGATGCCCGTCGACAATGCTACGCCGATCCCTGTGATGACAGCGGCTGCGATTTCCGCCAGACCGATTTCCTCGCCCAGCAGGACGCCCCCGCCAAGCGTTGCCAACACCGGCGTGATCGCCGTAAAGGCAGCCGCCTGCGTGCCGCCCAGCGTTTTGACGGCGGTGCCGTAGGCAACCATGGCGACAAGGCCGGACAGGATGCCCTGGCTCAGGACCTGTAGTCCGAGATCTCCAGCACTTGCCCGGGTCAGCGAGGTGCCGAAGCCGGTGGCAAGCGCTGCAATGATCAGGAACGACCAGATGGCGATCAGTGCGCTCGCCTGGATGGCGGTGAGCCCGCTGTGGCGGAAGGCGTGCGTATAGCTTGCCCAAAGAACGGCGCCGGCCGGCAAAAGCACGAAGCTCGTCCACGGCAGCGATGCATCCGAAAGGCTCTGCACAAGCAGGATCAGCACGCCGCAGACGATCGCGGCGAGGCCGAGCTTGCGGGTAATATCCGGCCGCTCCCCGAAGATGAATATGCCGATGAGTGCCGTCGCAAGCGGCATGGAGCCGCCGAGCAGGATGCCCGACGAACCTGCCGGGGTCGCATGGATGGCAAGTGTGGTGACGAGGAAGAAGACAGCACCTGCGCCGGTCACCATCAATGCCAGCAGATGCAGCGGAACGCCCTTCGGCAGCAGGCCGGTCTTGAGCCAAACGGGCGAAAGGGCAAGCGCAGGAATGCCGTAGCGGATCAGTCCGATATCGATCGAGCCGAGCGGCGTTGCTGCGCTGTGGCGGGTCGCAAGAAGCCACGTCGCCCAGATGAGCACCGTGACGGTTGCGCCCGCGTAACCGGCGATGAGGGATGGGGATTTCTCGTTGGCGATGCTGAAGCTGGTCATCGGTCTATCCTTTCTTGTCATTCGGTGCGCTGTCCGACCAAGAAAAAGATAGGCCCGATGGTCAGGGCATGTCCTTGCTATCTGTAGCGCCAAAAACATGCTAGCAGCAATGATCTGCCAACAATGAGGGCTGAAGGTAGAAAATATGCCAAATCTCGATAAATTCGATCTGGCCATCCTCGAATGCCTGCAGGAGGATGCACGCGCCACTAACGTCGAAATCGCCGAAAAGGTAAACCTCTCGCCGTCGCCCTGCCTGCGGCGGATCCGCAACCTGGAAAAAGCGGGTGTGATCCGCGGCTACCGCGCCGATATCGACCGAAAGGAAGTGGGGCTGGGGCTGACGGTCTTAGTCGAGTTCAAAGTGGCCCATCACAGCCGCGAAAATTCGGAATCCCAGCAGGCGGCTCTCCTTGCGATCCCGGAGATCGTTTCCTGTTTCCTGATTTCTGGAAGCGCGGATTTTCTGGCAGAAGTCGTGGTGGAGGACCTTGCTGCCTACGAGCGGCTTCTCACCGATACGTTGCTGACGCTGCCGAACGTCAGCGACATCCGCTCGAACTTCGCCATCCGCAGCATGAAGACCAACGGGCCTTTGAAGCTGCCCAAGGGGAGGTAGATCTGCACGCTCGCCAAGTCAGCCGGTAAAACAGATGGAGGGCAACATGTGAGCGAGCCTTGGTGGTGCCGAGAGCTCACCCTGGATTTTCTCATTCATGTCCTTGTGACAGGAATCCAGCCATGGGGCGTCCGCCGTGACCCTTTTCATTGAACAGGTCAGGACATGGCGCTGCTGGATCCCTGTGGCAAGCAAGGATGAGGAAGGAGGGTGAAGGCGCTCAACAACACAGCAACGTTGTGCATGCCGCTCGTCTCCTTGCTCGCTCCTTCGTCGCTCAACCCTTACCCGCTCTGAGGACGAGCCACCCAGTCCCCCTTCTCCGCCAGAAGAAGGGGAATAGCCTGCCTAAAGCAACGTCCCGCTAAGGATGAGCAGGGCCACGGAGAAGTAGATCACCAGGCCGCTCACGTCGACCAGCGTCGCGACGAACGGTGCCGACGCGCTGGCGGGGTCCAGGCGAAGCCTTTGCAGCAGGAACGGCAGCATCGAGCCGCAGAGCGAGCCGAAGGTGACGATGCCGATCAGCGCGGCGAAGACGGTGAGGCCGACGAGCAGCCAATGCTCGCCGTAGTCGTAGAGGCCGATTTTCTGCCACAGCACGATGCGGCCGAAGCCGACGAGCCCGAGGATGGTGCCTAGCACGATACCGGTCGGCAACTCGTGCAAGAGCACGCGCCACCAATCCGAAAGCTTGAGCTCGCCGAGCGCCAGGGCACGGATGATGAGCGACGTCGCCTGCGATCCGGAATTGCCGCCCGAGCTCATGATGAGAGGGACGAAGAGCGTCAGCACGATCGCCTTCTCCAACTCCCCTTCGAAATGCTGCATGGCGCTTGCCGTCAGCATCTCGCCGAGGAAAAGGGCCGAAAGCCAGCCGGCCCGTTTGCGGATCATGCCGAAAAAACCGATCTTCATGTACGGCTTGCCGAGGGCTTCCATACCGCCGAACTTCTGGGCGTCCTCGGTCGTATCCGCGATCATCGTGTCGATGACGTCATCGACGGTGACGATGCCGAGCATGTGGCCGTCGTCGCTGACGACCGGCAGCGCCAGCAGATTGTGCTTGCGGATCAGCCGGGCGACGTCCTCCTGCGTCATCAGCGGATCGCAGCGAACGAGGCCGCCCTTGTGCGCAACGGAGAAAACCGATGCCTGCGGTTCGCCGGTGATGAGGCGGCGCAGTGTCACGACATTGGTCAGCCGCTGCGTTGCCGCGTCGAGGACGTAGATCGCATAGACCGTCTCGCGCGAGCGCTCGACCTGGCGAACATGGTCGAGCGTCTCGGCAACGGTCCAGGCGTCCGGCACGCTGACGAACTCGGTCGTCATGATGCTGCCGGCCGTGCGCGGCGGATAGCCCATCAGGTGCTTGACGGCGAGCGCCGTTGTGCGGTCGAGCTTCGCGAAAAGGGTCGCGCGGGAATCCTCGTCCAATTCATGGAAGAGATCGGCGACACGATCGTTTGCGGTGGCGTTGAGCAGCCGCGCGGCGTGCTCGACCGGCATCTCGGCGAGAATTGCGGCAGCGTTGTGCAGCTCCGGCCTGCCGAGAATGCGGACGGCCTTCTGCTGCGGAAGCGTGGCGAGGATGGCCGCTGCCTCCGGGATGTCGAGTATGTTGAGACGCTCGACGCGCTCTGCGGTGGTGACCGCTCCGAGGCTGTCGTGGGTGAAGAAACGGGCAGCATGGCCTGCCCGCAGGGGGAAGCGATTGATGTTCACTGGCTCGCCTTTCCGTCGATCCGCCGCAGCGTCCGGCGGGCGAGCCCGACAGGAGTCGGTCAGCGCACGGCGGCCGCGTACGGCAAGGGCAATCGACTGCTACTGTCGCTTGGCATCGGGTTGATGGCTCCGTTGATTTTCCGCGGAAAAGCGCTGTCATCCGCGTGCCGTAAGACCTGCTCCTCCGATCGAGAAAAGTCAAGCGGCGGTGGTTTGTGAGCAAATGCCGCACCCGGGGTGCGGCAATATGCGCGGATTATCGATGCTGGTCAGAAGCCGGCGAGTACTGCCTTGCCCTTCATTCTGCCGCTCTCGACCATCGAATGCGCCTTCTTCATATTGGCAGCATTGATCGCGCCGACGGTTTCGCTGAGTGTCGTGCGGATATTACCGGCCTCGACAAGCTCCGACACCTTGTTGAGGAGGTTATGCTGCTCGATCATATCGGGCGTCGAAAAGAGCGGCCGTGTGAACATCAGCTCCCAATGCACCGAAACGGCCTTGCGCTTGAAGGGCACGACGTCGAGGAACTTCGGATCGTCGATCAGCGCGAAACGGCCCTGCGGTGCGATCGCCTCGACGATGTCGGGGATGTGGCTGTCGGTGTTGGTTGTCGAGAAGATGAAGCCTGGAGCCCCGATGCCGAGAGCCGCAACCTGCGGCGCGATCGGCTTGGAGTGATCGACGACGTGGTGCGCGCCAAGTTCCTTCACCCAGACCTGTGTTTCGGGACGGGAGGCGGTTGCGATGACTGTCAGATCGGTCAGCGCCCGGGCGATCTGGATGGCGATCGAGCCGACGCCGCCGGCACCGCCGATGACGAGGAGAGCGCGAGCAGCGCCCGGCACCGCGTCCTGAACCTTCAATCGGTCGAACAGTGCTTCATAGGCGGTGATCGAAGTCAGCGGCAGTGCGGCGGCGGCCGCGAAATCGAGGCTCTTCGGCTTGCGGCCAACGATACGCTCGTCGACGAGATGGAATTCTGCGTTCGAGCCCGGGCGATTGATCGCACCGGCATAGTACACCTCGTCTCCGGGCTTGAAGAGCGTGACATCCGGACCCACGGCCTTGACGATGCCGGCTGCGTCCCAGCCGAGAACCTTCACTTCATCTGCCGGTGGTGCCGAATGTGCCCGCACTTTCACATCGACCGGATTGACGGAGACGGCCTTGATTTCGACGAGCAGGTCATGCCCGGTCGCCTCCGGAACGGGCAGGTCGACATCGATCAGCGATGTCTCGGCGGAAATGGGCTGCGGGATCTTGTAGGCGACGGCGCGCATGGAAACCTCCTATGTTCGTTGCACGCAGGCTAGATGCGTCTTATGTTCGAAGATTGCAAGAATGCACAAATTCTGTACGTAGTACCAAAAAGGATACTGTAAAAATGTCGTTGCCCCGCGCCAAGCTGACGAAGAATTTCCCCGGCTGTCCGGTCGAGGCGACGCTGAGCTATCTTGATGGAAAATGGAAAGGCGTCATCCTGTTCCACCTCATGGACGGAACGTTGCGCTTCAACGAATTGCGCCGGAAGCTGCCGGCGGTGACGCAGCGCATGCTGACCAAGCAGCTGCGGGAACTGGAAGAATCCGGCCTCGTCTCGCGCACGGTCTATCCGGTCGTGCCGCCGCGTGTGGAATATGCGCTGACGCCGCTTGGCGAAACGCTGAAGCCGGTCATCCGCGCACTGGCGGCCTGGGGTGAAGAATATGTCTTCTGCCGCCCGGAAGGCCACGAACTGCGCGATCCTTCATGCGCGCCGGCTGCGCTCCAGGCGTAGCGACGCGGCGTAGACGAAGAGGCCGAACAAGGACAGCACGGCGCCGACATAACCCGTTGCCGCAAAGCCGTAGTCCCAGGCGATCACAAGGCCGCCGAGCCAGGCGCCGAGTGCATTGGCGATGTTGAAGGCAGAGTGGTTTGAGGCGGCGGCAAGCGTTTGCGCGTCGGCGGCGACGTCCATCAGCCGCGTCTGCAGCGCAGGACCGGCCGCAAAGCCGCAGCCGACGAGGAACACGCAGATCGCCAGCATAATGGGGCTTGATGCCGTCAGCGAAAACAGCGTCAGCACGACGATGTTGAAGACCAGCGAGCCGCCGATCGTTCCCATGATCGATTTGTCGGCGAGCCATGAGCCGACGATGTTGCCGGCATTCATGCCGACGCCGAAGAGGACCATCATAACGGCAACCAAGCTCTCCGGCAGCATCGCGACCTTCATGGTCGTACCGGCGATATAGCTGAACATCGCGAACATCCCGCCATAGCCGACGGCTGCGATGCCGAGCGTCAAGAGCACCTGCGGACGCTTGAAGGCGCCGAGCTCGCGCAGGAAGCTGGCACCGTCCGCGACCTGGTCGCGCGGCACGTAGTACCAGATGAGCGCCACGGTCACGAGGCCGATAACGCCGACGGAGGTGAAGGCGACGCGCCAGTCGAGCGACTGGCCGAAGAAGGTAGCAAGTGGCGTGCCGAGCAGGGTTGCGATCGTCAGACCCATCATCACCCGGCCGACGGTTCGCGCTCGCTTGTGCACCGGCACCATCGAAGCAGCGACAATCGCGGCGACGCCGAAATAGGCGCCGTGCGGCAGGCCGGTGATGAAGCGCATCACGGTGAAGCTCTCGAAGGTTGGGGCCAGTGCGCTCAAGATATTGCCGACCGCGAAAATGCCCATCAACAGCAGAAGCAGTGAGCGGCGTGTCATCTTGGCGGCGAGGACCGCGATCACCGGAGCGCCGATGACGACGCCGAGCGCATAGGCGCTGATGACATAACCCGCCTGCGGGGTCGTGACCGAAAACGTGTCCGCCACATTCGGCAGCAGGCCCATGATGGCGAATTCGCCGGTGCCGATCCCAAAACCGCCGCAGGCGAGCGCCAGCTGCACCAGGGCGATCGCCATCGGCGAGGGGGCTTCGCAAGCCGGACTGGAATCGATGGAATCGTCTACGGCGATCTGGCTCACGCGAGCTCCTGAGGCGTGTCTGCAGGGCAAACCATCCGAAGTGCGGGCGCTGAGGCGGATGTCGGCCGTTCTATGGCGGGAGACGGAGATCAAGAGTCTCCATCATTGAAATCATGGGTGATCGCGCCGTCAGCGTCGAGTGCGTTTTTCGCAGTGCAGCGTCCTGCTATGTGCATACGTGCATTGCAATATTTGCGCTTGGACGCCTCGCAGATACGTCGGTCACAGCCATGCCGCGCTTGAAAACGAAGAGGGTCCAACCATCTTAAGAGGCACTGATGAGACGCCACGACGCGAGGAACGGCACGCCTGATGAAGCTTGTAGGTTTTTTCAATAGAGACGGTGGTACCTTCCGCACCACCGATATGGAGGCCTACGAAAAGCGGGCAGAGGCGACCTTCCGGGAAGCGGGACATGACTTCGAGGCCATCGTCTTTTCCGGCAAGGAGATCGTTCCCGCGATGGAGCGGGCCGCCCGGCGCGACGATATCGACGGCATCGTCGCGGGCGGTGGTGACGGCACGATTTCGGCAGCCGCCTCGATTGCCTGGAAGAACGGCGTCGCCCTCGGTGTCGTACCGGCCGGAACCATGAACCTCTTCGCCCGCTCGCTGAAAGTGCCGCTCGATATCTGGCAGGCGCTGGATGTGTTGGCCACCGGCGAGGTCGATCATGTCGACATAGCAAGCGCCAACGGCCGGCCCTTTATCCATCAGTTCTCGGCAGGGCTTCATGCGCGCATGGTGCGATACCGCAACTCCTTCACCTATCGCTCCCGTTTCGGCAAGATGCGCGCCAGCGTCCGCGCAGCCTTCGGCGTAGTGCTCAACCCGCCGGAATTCGAAGTCGAATTCCAGGCGCTCGGCGTGCGCGAGACGCGCCGCGTATCGGCCGTTTCGGTCTCCAACAATCCCTTCGGCGAGAACGCGCTTCTTTACGCCGATAACCTGCGCAGCGGCGAGCTTGGCTTCTACACCGCAAAACCGCTGAAGCCGATCGGCGTCGCCCGTCTTGCCGTCGATATGCTGCGGGGCAAGGTGCGCGAAAATGCCGATGTGATGGTCATGCATCCGGCCGAAGTACATCTGCATTTCCCGAAGCTGAGGGCAAAGGCCAATTGCGTCATGGACGGCGAGCTTTTGCCGCTCGAACGCGACATTTCCATCAAGCTGCATCCCGAAGAGTTGAAGGTGCTGGTCAAGCAGGGCCTTGCCGCGCAGGTCAATGAGGCTGAGCGGCGGGAGCCTGCGGCTTAGTTTGCCTCTTCACGCCAGCATCGGCCCAGTCGCATTGGAATGCCAGCACGGGCTTCGAAAATCCTTTCAAACGCCGCCGCGTCGCATGCGTGAAAAGATCAGCGGTGCCGTACTCCCGAAAAATATTCTCCGACACGAGGATATGGTCGCCGGAGGCGGCCGCGCACAAGCGTGCTGCAAGTTGCACAGTGGAGCCGAACAGGTCGTTGCTGTCCTCGACGGGCTCGCCGCAATCCAGTCCGATGCGAACATGAATCGGCTCGGGGTTTCCGCGGTTGTAACGTTTGAATTCCTGCTGGATCGTCCTGGCGCAATCGACGGCTGCGGCTGTCGAGGCGAATGTCGCCATGATGCCGTCACCGGTGTGCTTCACCTCGCGGCCTGAAGAGCGGCTGAGGCATCTGTGCACGATCGAGTCATGCGCCCTGACCAGTTCGGTCGCCATGCGGTCGCCAAGGCGCGATGTCATCGCGGTCGAGCCGACGATGTCGGTGAACAGGATGGCGCGGTGGCCGGAATCCATCTCACCTGAGGCTTGTCCAGGCGCCGGCTCGGGGTCGTGAATTCGGCCAAGAAACGCCTCGACCGCCGACAACGCGACCTCGACAACCTCGCCGGCGACGAAGCCATGCGCTTCACGGTGCACGCATTGAGCGGTTTCCGCGTCGGGCGCGTCCACGAGGCAAAATGCGGTCCCGCGCCGCTGGCCGAACCAGTAGGTGAGGAACTTAACGCCATACCGGTCCTGAATCTCGAGATCCCTGCGATGGGCCTCGGCAACGTCGGCGGCTGTGGTTCCCGTGAGTTCATGCCGGTCCATGAAGATAGCCATTGCGCGCTCCTTTCGGAAACCTCCGCTTATAGAACGTTTCATTCTACGACTTGGACACCGCCCGGTCCACCTTTGAGATGGCTGCCGGCAAGCCTTAGACGCGCGGCAGATAGGTCCGGTAGTCGAAGTCCGAGACCGTGCGCAGATAGGTGATGGCTTCCTTGTATTTGGTGTCGCCGTAGAGTTTCTGATAGCGCTCGCCGAAGATGTCGGCGATGAAGGGCGATGCGCGAAAGGCTTCCACCGCCGTCAGGAAATCATGCGTCAGCCGAGCCGTGTTTTCCGGCACATGCGACGGCGTCGTCTCCTCGCCGGGGTCGAGATCGTCGTCGAGGCCAAGCAGCATGCCGCCGAGGATGGCGGAAAGCAGCAGGTAAGGATTGGCATCTGCGCCGGCGACGCGATGCTCGATGCGCGCTGCCGGCCCGTACGTATCCGGGATGCGGATCGCCGTGTCGCGATGGCCGGTGCCCCAAGTGAGGTCGATGGGCGCAAAGGAGCCCGGCTGGAAGCGGCGGTAGGAATTGGCGAAAGGCGCAAAGATCAGCTGCGCCTCGCGCATCGTGTTCAGCATTCCGGCGCAGGCGGATTTCAGCCGCTTCGGCTCACCGCCCTTTGCATCGAGGATATTGCGGCCTTCCCTGTCGATGACGCTCGCATGCACATGCAGGCCGGAGCCGGCATGTTCGGAATAGGGCTTGGCCATGCAAGTCGATTTGAGGCCGTGCTTGCGGGCGGCCTGTTCGGCGATGCGCTTCAGGTAAATGCAGTCGTCGGCGGCGGCCAAGGCATCCGGCCGGTGCAGCAGGTTGATTTCGAATTGCCCGGGCCCGAAGTCGGCCGTCGTCGCCTCCGCAGGCAGGTTCTGCGCCTTGGCATAGGCGCGCACCGTTTGCAGGTAATCGTCGAGCGCATCGACGGCGCTCATGTCGTAGAGCTGGAAACCGTTCGGCTCGCCGCGATAGGTCAGGCTTTTCGGCGGCGAGGGACGGCCGGTATCGCGCCAGTCCTGTTCCATTACATAGAATTCGAGTTCCGTCGCGACGACCGGCGTGAGGCCGCGCTCTTCGTAGCGCTTCAGCACCGCTGCCAGGATCGCTCGCGGATCCATGAAGCTCGGGCTGCCGTCGAATTCGTGCATGGTTGCCAGCACCTGCATGGAGCCTTCCGGCGTCGCCCAGGGCATCGGCGCAAGGCTGCGCTCATCGGCGATGCAATTGCCGTCCGGATCGCCGATCGTCAGCGACAGGCCGGTGATGTCGTCATTATCGTCGCCCCAGATATCGAGCGACTGCGTCGAGGAGGGGAGACGCACCGCGCCTTCCCAGATTTTCTTCTGGGCATCCAGCGGGATCTGCTTGCCGCGCAAATCCCCGTTCATGCCGACCAGCAGGATTTCGATCCTCGGTTCGCCTGTCGCAGCATTGCCATGCATGATGTCGGCCGTCATGATCTTGAAAATCCCCTCGGACAAGGCCAAGGTCGTAGCTCATTGAGACGGCCCGTTCAATCTCCGCAGGTGTTTTGCAAATCATGTCCGATACTTACCAGCGCTCAAATCTCGCCGCCATCGATGCCGCCCACCATCTGCATCCCTTTTCCGACATGAAGAAGCTGAATGCCGACGGCACGCGCATCATCCAGCGCGGCGAGGGCGTCTACATCTGGGATAACCACGGCAAGAAGTATCTGGATGGTTTTGCCGGGCTCTGGTGCGTCAATGTCGGCTACGCCCGCAAGGAAATCACCGATGCCGTCGCGCGGCAGATGAACGAGCTGCCTTACTACAACACCTTCTTCGGCACCACGAGCACGCCGACGACGCTGCTTGCGGAAAAGGTAACCGCGCATGCCGGCCGGCGCTTCAACCATGTCTTCTTCACCGGCTCCGGCTCAGAGGCCAACGATACCTGGTTCCGCATGGCGCGCGTCTATTGGAGTGCGGTCGGCAAGCCTTCGAAGAGGATCGTGATCGCCCGCAAGAACGGCTACCACGGCTCGACGGTTGCCGGTGCCAGCCTCGGCGGCATGAAATATATGCATGAGCAGGGCGACCTGCCGATTCCCGGCATCGTCCATATCGGCCAGCCTTATTGGTACGGCGAGGGCGGCGACCTCTCGCTCGCCGAATTCGGCCTTAAGGTGGCCCGCGAACTGGAGGCGAAGATCGATGAGCTCGGCGAGGAGAATGTCGGAGCTTTCGTCGCAGAGCCGGTGCAGGGTGCGGCGGGCGTCATCATCCCGCCTGAGACCTATTGGCCGGAGATCGACCGCATCTGCAAGGCGCGCAACATCCTGCTCGTTGCCGACGAAGTCATCTGCGGCTTCGGCCGTCTCGGCGAATGGTTCGGCCATCAGCATTTCGGCGTCGAGCCAGATCTGGCGCCGATCGCCAAGGGTCTCTCATCGGGCTACCTGCCGATCGGCGGCGTGTTGGTCAGCGGTCGCATCGCCGATGTGCTGATCAACGAGGTCGGCGACTTCAACCACGGCTTCACCTATTCCGGCCATCCGGTCTGCGCTGCCGCGGCGCTGGAGAACTTGCGCATCATCGAGGACGAAAAGCTGGTCGAGCGCGTCCGCGGCGACATCGGTCCTTACTTTGCCAAAGCCTGGGGCGCTCTCGGCGACCATGACCTCGTTGGCGAAGCGGTGAGCATCGGCCTGATGGGCGGCCTGCAGCTTACTGCCGATAAGAAGACGCGCACCCGATTCGAAAAGCCCGACGCGGTCGGAGCGCTCGTCCGCAACCATGCACTCGCGAACGGCCTCGTGCTGCGGGCCACCGGCGACCGCATGCTGGCATCCCCGCCACTTGTCATCACTCATGATGAGGTGGACGAAATGGCACGGATCGCAAGGATCGCGCTGGATGCGGCGTGGAAGGAACTGAAAATCTAATCCGCGGGCGCGACCCACGCGTAGCCGAAACGATAGGAATCGCCGTTGCGGGCGTAGTAATACGGAACCTCGATCGTCGAAACCTCGGGCGCGATGCTGCCGAGCTCCGGCACCGATTTTAGCCACTCGGCGGCTTTGGCGGGCAGGGCATTGCCTTGTGCAGTGCTTAGCGGCCAGACAACGAGCAGCGGGCGCTCCTTCGAGATCGAGACCGTAGGCTTGAACCCTGGATAGTCCGTTGAAATCACGGTCGCCGGAAGAAGGTCCTTCCGCAAATTCCCCGCAAGCAGGCTGCCTTCCGCGAGAATAGCGGCAGGCTCGCCCTGTTGCCGGAGCGCTGCGGCGAGCTGCGCGTAGGGAACGTTCAAACGCTCGTAATCGCCGTTCAAAGTGGCAGCTGCAATGCGTCCGAAGAGAATACTTGGAACGGCGATCATGATTATCGCGACGACCGGTACGAGGCGGCGCAAGGGATTTAGAACCGCAACATTCGATGCCTCGATCTTCAGGCAAAGATAAAGCGGGAAGATGAAGAAGAGCGGCACCAGCCAGCGATCCTTGATATGGGCCGCTCCGCCGAAAATGACGAGAAGCAGGATGCCAAGGATGGAAAAAAGCATAATGCGCTCAAGGAGCTGCGTCCACTGCGACCTGCCGGAGAAGGCCGAGAGAAACGGCTTGCCGAACGCGATCGCGAAGACAAGCAACGTGACCGCGCAAAAGCCAATCACTGCCAGAACGAGCAACCCTGAACCCATGGCGACCTGCACGACATAGCTCGCATTGCCGCCGTCGGTCAGCTTTTTCAGTGTCCGGGCCGTTGCGAAACCGAGATTGTCCTTCAGCCAGAAGAGATGCGGCAGTGCGATGACGAGAGCGGTGATTGTGGTCAGGGCCATGCGCCAGTCGAAGACGCGCTTGCGCATCTGCGGATCGAGCAGTGCCGCCAAGAGCGCCGAAGCGGGCAGAAGGGCGAAATTATATTTGGACAGCAGGCCGATGCCGATGCCGATGCCGGTCACGAGATATGAGAGCACATCCGGCTTCTTGAGCGATCGGATAAATCCGTAGAGGAAGACGCAGCCGGAGAAGAACACCGCGACCGTATGCGTCAGGTCGCGCTGCATTTCGAATGCGACTTGCGGAAGCGTCAGGAGCCCGAGCGTTGCGACCACCACAAGCACGCTGTTCTTCAGGATCATCCGTGCCGTCAGGCCGTAAATCACGTAGGATGTGAAGAGCAGCGCATTCTTGACGACGGCAAGCGAAAGCAGCGAGACACCGCTGATCGAAAAGGCGGCATATTGCAGCCAGTTATAGAAAGGCGGCTGCGGGCCATAACCGGCGGCAAGCCATTGTGAGCGGAAGGCCTGCTCGGCTTCGTCGAGCCCGAGTGTCGGCGGCATCGCCACGCGAACGGCGATCTGTATGAGAAAATATGCGGCAAGCACAGCGAAAAACCACCGCAAGTCGACGTTGCGGGCCTTGTCCACGTCCTCGTTCATTTCATTTCCGTTCAAGCCAGACATAGCCGAGCGCAAAGATGTTGCCGCTCTTGCCGAAGTGGTACGGGAGCGCCAGCGAGCCGATCGCGTGCGGTTCGATGCCGCAGCGAGCTGCCCCGCCGCCTCTCAAACGTCGCTTCCATCGAAAACCTGCCGCACGATGTAATTAGGCGAAGCGTCGTCGCGATAGTAGGTGCGGGCAATCATCTCGGCCAGAATGCCAGTCGTGATCAACTGCACGGACGAGAGCAGCAGTACGACGCCGACCATGAGCATCGGGCGGGTACCGATATCGTTGCCCAGAACGAACTTGTCGAAGAACAGGTAAAGCAGGATCAGCGTTGCGAGTGCTCCGAGGCCAAGGCCGAGCGAGCCGAAGAAATGGCCGGGCCGCGCCTTGTAGCGCATGAAGAACATCACCGACAGCAGGTCGAGGATAACGCGGAAGGTTCGCGAGATGCCGTATTTCGACTGGCCGTGCTGGCGAGCATGGTGCGTGACGGCCATTTCGCCGATGCGCGAGCTCGGGACGACGCCGGCGACCCAGGCGGGGATGAAGCGGTGCATTTCGCCCATCAGCTTCACCTGCTTGATGATGGAGGCGCGGTAGATCTTCAGGCTGCAGCCATAGTCGTGCAGCTTCACGCCGGTGATGCGGCCGATCAGATAGTTGGCGCACCATGAGGGAATCTTGCGCAGCAGCAGGCCGTCCTTGCGGTTCTTGCGCCAGCCGACCAGGAGATCGAGTTCACGGCGCTCGAGTTCGGAAATCATCGAAGGAATGTCTTTCGGATCATTCTGCAGGTCGCCGTCCATCGTTGCAATCAGCCGGCCTTGCGCCGTGTCGATGCCGGCCTGCATCGCAGCGGTCTGGCCGAAGTTGCGCTGCAACTCCACGATCCTGAGCGCCAGCCCTTCACGCCCTAGATATTTGCGGGCATTGACGAGCGTGGCATCCGTGCTGCCGTCATCGATCAGGATAAGCTCCCACCGGTAAGGATAGGCGACCATCGCATCGCAGATGCGTTCGACAAGCGGGCCGACGCTTTCTTGCTCGTTGAAGACCGGCACCACAAGCGAAAGTTCGAGCGACTGCGTTAGATCATTTGCGCTTTGCAGCGACTCTGACGTTGTCTGCAACTGTTATTGCTCCTAAAAGGCCGTGACGGCCAGTCGAGCGGCGTTTTGGCCGCTGAAGTCAGGAAGCCTAGTACATGAACTCTCCGGTTGGCGCCAGCCGACAATCCTGGTTCGGGCGCAATCGCATGACACTGCTGACGGTCGTAATCGTCGCAGCCTATGCATCCTTCATCGAGTGGTTCTGGGGATGGTCGGCCATCATCGCCCAATGGGCCGCCGTCGGCGTGATGCCGATCCTTGTGGCTCTTGCATTATTGACCAGTACCTATTTCCTGCGGACATGGCGCATTCTCGATTACTTCCCGCGGGAGACGGCGGGCAGTTTCCGCACGCTTTTCCGGGTGACGCAGGTTCATAACCTGCTCAATATCATGATGCCGTTTCGCACCGGGGAGACGAGCTTTCCGGTTCTCATGCGCGCGGAATTCGGCATTCCGCTGACGCGGGCAACCTCTGCCCTGCTTGTCATGCGTCTCCTCGATCTGCACGCGCTGCTTGCCGCAGCCGGCATCGGATTTGCGGCAGCCGCCCCGAGTGCCGTTCTGGCCTGGCTTTTGTGGGCCGCATTCCTGTTCTTGCCGATCACCGCTTTCCTGATCCGCAAGCCATTCCTTCGCTTCGGATTCCGGCTCTTTCCCACCAAGGCGCAAGGCTTCCTGTCGGAGATCGAAAACGGCCTGCCCGCAAATGCCTCAGCCTTCGCGCGGGCCTGGGCCATGACGGCGGTGAACTGGCTGGTGAAGGTCGTCGTGCTCGCCTGGGCGCTTAGCCTCATGGGCGTTTCGCCGCTCACGGCGAGCTTCGGCGGCGCGCTCGGTGGCGAGCTTTCGTCGGTTCTGCCGGTCCATGCGCCGGGCGGCGTTGGCACCTATCCCGCGGGCATTGCCGCAGGCGCCGTTGCCTTGGGTGCACCGGGCGGAAAGGCGGAGCTTGCAGCCCTGGCGCAGGCAAGCATCAACGCACATCTGTTGATCATCGTCTCCGCCTTGACGGGAACGGCAATCTCACTGCCCCTCGGGCGCCGCCGTCAGCTCTGATATCCTCTTGCGCAGGAAAGCCAGCTCAGGCCCTTGCTGGCAAAGGGACAGCGCGCGTTCATAGGCGGTGATCGCCTCCGCCGGTCGGCCGAGCTGGCGCAGGAAATCGGCGCGTGCGGCATGGGCAAGGTGATAGGTGCCGAGCTTTCCGGATGCCAGGATGCCGTCGATGATCTCAAGCCCTCTCTGCGGTCCTTCCGACATTGCGATCGCCACTGCGCGGTTGAGTTCGACGATCGGCGAGGGCTGCGCCGTAATCAGCAGGTCGTAATAGGCAGCGATGCGCGGCCAATCCGTTGCCTCCGGCGTTCCGGCCTTGGCATGTTCGGCGGCGATGGCGGCCTGGACAGTGTAGAGGCCGACCTCGCTAGGTTCCATCGCCCGCCGCAGCAGGTCCAGACCTTCTTCTATCTTCCTGCGATCCCAGGTCGATCGATCCTGCTCTGCAAGCAGGATCAGGCTGCGGTCCTCAGCGCACCGCGCCAGCCTGCGGGAGTCCTGCAGCAGCATCAGCGCCAGCAGGCCCTCGACATCGGGGTGCGGCAGCAAGTCCGCGACCAGCCGCGCCAGCCGGATCGCCTCGGCCGTCAGGTCCGCCCGTACCACTTCTGTGCCCCAAGAAGCCGAATACCCCTCGTTGAAGACGAGGTAGATGACGTGTAGCACGCGGTCGAGGCGCTCCGGCAGTTCGTCGAGGTCCGGAACTTCGTAAGGGATGCGGTCGGAACGTATCTTGATCTTTGCCCGCACGATCCGCTGTGCGACGGTCGGGGCCGGAACGAGGAATGCATGGGCGATTTCCTCGGTCGTCAGGCCGCAGACTTCGCGCAGCGCCATTGCCATCTGCGCGTCGGATGGAATGGCCGGATGGCAGCAGGTGAAGATCAGCCGCAGCATGTCGTCGCCGATAAGCTCCATGTCGCCGATCTCGGTCGCGTCGGCCTCGCCGTATAGGCTGTCTTCGATGTCCTTCAGCGACGCATCGAAGCGCGAGCGCCGCCGGATATGGTCGATTGCCTTGTGGCGTCCGGTGGAAACCAGCCATGAAAAAGGATTGCCGGGAACGCCGTCGCGCGGCCATGCGCGCGCGGCCGCCGCAAAAGCGTCGTGCAGGGCCTCCTCCGCCCGGTCGAAATCGCCGAGCAGGCGGATGAGAGTTGCCAGCACCCGTCTCGATTGCGACCGGTAGATGTCCTCGATCAGTTTCTCCAAATGCTACTCCGGTAAAGTGAGTATCCGCACCGGCCGCAGTTCCACGGCGCCGACGCGTGCGGAGGGGATGCGTGCGGCAATCTCCTTCGCCGCTGCATCGTCCGGTGCTTGGATCACGTAGAAACCCGCAAGATGCTCCTTGGTTTCGACATAAGGGCCATCGGTCGCCTGCAGTGCGTTGTTGCGGACCCGCAGCACGGTTGCTTTCTCCGGCATTTCCAGCGCATCGGAGTGGAGCATGATGCCGTTGCGGCGCAGCCCTTCGTCGAAGCTGAAATGCGCTCTGACGAGTTCGCCAGTCTCCTTCGGCGTCAGCGTGCCGTCAACGTCTGCGGAATTGTAGATCAGGCAAACATAACGCATCGACTACTCTCCGTCTTTGATGGAATAGGCAGGGCGGATCTCGACAGAGGCGTATTTCAGGATCGGGAAGCTCGAAACGATCGATTTCGCTTCTTCCATGTCCCTGGCTTCGAGCAATACGAAGCCGCCGAGGTGCTCCTTGATTTCTGCGAAGGGACCATCCGTGGCAACCGTCGTGCCCTTGCGGATGCGCAGAGTGACGGCTGACGCGGGCTCGCGCAGCGCAAGCGCAACCTGAAGGAAACCGCGCTCGCGCCAGAGATCGTCACTGACGATGCATTCCTGCGTCAGTGCCTCCCATTCTTCCTGCGGGACCAGCTTGCTTTTTTCGGTATCGAACCAGACCTGGCAAAGAAACTTCATGGCGTGCTTCCTCAGCCGAACGTGTAGACAGGACGAACTTCAATGCTGCCGAGCTTTGCCAGTGGGATACCGGCTGCGACACGGATCGCATCATTCAGATCGTTGGCCTCGATCAGGATGAAGCCGCCGAGTTGTTCCTTCGTCTCGGCATAGGGGCCATCTGTCACCGACACCTCGCCATTGCGGACACGGATGGTTACTGCACTCTTCGGCGATTGTAGAGCCTCGGCGTGGATCATGTGGCCGCTTGCGACGAGGTCCTCATCATAACCAAGCGAATCCCTGTCGAGCTTCTTCTTCTCCCCGTTCCTCATGCGCTCGAGCACGGATGGCTCGAACCACACCTGACACAGATATTTCATCGCCTGTCTCCTCCGGCCTGCCTCTCACAGCATGTTGACGAAGAGACTAGGCTGAATTCGACAGCAAAGAAAAAAATCTTTGTTCGCCCGGACTGTCGAAATCAGCGGCGCGCATTCGACAAAGCTCCATCGATAACATTGAAGGAGTGAAGGACATGGGAGTTCTGGAAGTCGCCATTGCAAGTCTCATCTGGGCGCGCCGCACGGAGCAGCCTCGCGATGAGCTTTACGGGACAGATATTGGCCAGTTTCTTGGGCGGATGGTGGTTGCCTTTGCGGTGTTTGCAACGGTCATCACAGGACTGCAGATTGCGGCCGCACGCCATGACGACCCGCAAACGGTTGCGGATCACACGATGGCAGAAGCGAATTGAAATGGCCTACTGGAACGCCGTCTCGAAGAAGCTGCGAAGCTTGCGGGAATGCAGTGCCTCCGGCGGCATTGCCGCAAGCTTCTGGATGGCGCGGATGCCGATCTGCAGGTGCTGGTTGACCTGTGTTCGATAGAAGGCGGTCGCCATGCCCGGCAGTTTCAGCTCGCCATGCAGCGGCTTGTCGGAAACGCAAAGAAGCGTGCCGTAGGGCACACGGAAGCGGAAGCCGTTGGCCGCGATCGTTGCCGATTCCATGTCGAGCGCGATGGCACGCGCCTGGGAGAGCCGCTTCACAGGGCCGCGCTGGTCGCGTAGTTCCCAGTTGCGGTTGTCGATCGTGCCGACGGTGCCGGTGCGCATGATGCGCTTCAGCTCGAAGCCTTCGTAGCCGGTGATTTCGGCGACGGCTGCTTCCAGCGCCACCTGCACTTCGGCAAGCGCGGGGATCGGCACCCAGACCGGCAGGTCGTCGTCGAGAACATGATCCTCGCGCATATAGGCGTGCGCCAGGACATAGTCGCCGAGCCGCTGGCTGTTGCGCAACCCGGCGCAGTGGCCAAGCATCAGCCAGGCATGTGGGCGCAGAACGGCCACGTGGTCGGTGATCGTCTTGGCGTTGGAGGGACCGACGCCGATATTGATCATGGTGATCCCGGCATGGCCCTTTTTCTTCAGGTGATAAGCAGGCATCTGCGGCAAGCGCGGGGCCGTGGCATCGGTTTCCGGCTGGCACGATCCGGCGTGGGTGATGATGTTGCCCGGCTCGACGAAGGCCGTATAGCCGTCCTCGCCGCCGCCCTTGGCTATCGTCCCGCGCGCCCAGGCGCAGAACTCGTCCATATAGAACTGGTAATTCGTGAAAAGCACGAAGTTCTGGAAGTGCTGCGCGCTCGTTGCTGTGTAGTGGGCAAGGCGGGCGAGCGAATAATCGGTGCGCTGCGCCGTGAAAGCGGCAAGCGGCGAGGGCTCGCCCGGCGGTGGGATATATTCGCCGTTGGCGATCTCGTCGTCGGTCGTATTGAGGTCTGGCGTGTCGAAGAGGTCGCGCATCGGAATGTCGATGAAGGTCGAGGCGGACGCTTCGACGTGCGCGCCCTCGCCGAAGGCGAAATGCAGCGGGATCGGCGTCGAGGACTCGGACACGACGATTGGAACGTTATGGCTCCTCATCAAGAGCGCCAGCTGTTCCTTCAGGTAGTGACGGAAAAGCTTCGGCCGGGTGACGGTCGTCGTATAGACGCCCGGCGCCGTCACATGCCCGTAGGAGAGGCGGGAGTCGACATGGCCGAAGCTGGTCGTCTCGATGCTGACCTGAGGGTAGAAGGCGCGGTAGCGCGAGGTAATCGGCGCGCCCTTGGCAAGCTCCGAAAAACTGTCGATCAGGAAGGTGGTATTGCGTTCGTAGAGCGCAGTCAGCGCATCGACGGCCTGCGCTGGATCGTCGAAGCTTTGCGGTTCAAAGGCAGGTGGCGAGGAAATATCAAGAGGTAATGGAGAGATTCGTTTGCTCATGGCGCATTATAGGTTGCCCTTTTTAACAAGCAAGCGACGCGCCTTCGGCCGGCGGGAGAATTATTCAGCGGACGCCGGTGCAGAAGGGGCTGGTCACGTTGAGGCAGGTGTAGTTCGCACCGAAATGCGATTGTGCTCCGCCCCCGCCGCCGCGCACGACCGCTGCCGAAAATGTAATCGCGAAAACCGCCGCGAACAGCGTGATGACGGTGAAGCGTCTTGCGAGAATAAGCACGTCCATGTTCCTCGGGCCGATATGCGTCTTATCGTTGAGATAACTCTTGCCACACGCCAGCTGAACGGGTGCTGAGGTTCCGGTTCATTTGGCGTTCACAATGGTCGACGGCTTGAAGGCGGCGCTTGGCAACTTATGTGTCTAGTCCCGCAAAGGAGATTTCATGACCGCACCGATCGAACTTTACTACTGGCCGACCCCGAACGGCTTTAAGATCAGCATCATGCTCGAGGAACTCGGCGTTCCCTACGAGGTGAAGTACATCAACATCGGCAAGGGCGAGCAGTTCGCGCCCGACTTCCTGAAAATCGCGCCGAACAACCGCATGCCGGCGATCATCGATCCGGACGGTCCCGGCGGGGCGCCGATCTCCGTCTTCGAATCCGGCGCCATTCTCCAATATCTCGGCCGCAAATACGGCAAGTTCTATCCACAGGACGAGCGCACGCGCGTGCAGGTGGAAGAATGGCTCTTCTGGCAGGTCGGCGGCCTCGGCCCGATGGCCGGCCAGGCGCACCACTTCCGCAGCTATGCGCCGGAAAAGATCGAATACGGCATCAACCGCTACACGAACGAAGTGAACCGCCTCTACGGCGTGATGAACAGGCGGCTGGAAGGCCGCGGCTACTTCGCCGGCGACTATTCGATCGCCGACATGGCCTGCATCGGCTGGGTGATCCCCTACGAGCGACAGGGACAGAACCTCAATGATTTCCCGAACCTCAAGGCCTGGTTCGAGCGCATGCATCAGCGCCCGGCGGTCTTGAGGGGTATCGAAGTCGGCAAGGAAGAGCGCGAACGCCAGGCGAATCTCGCCGAGGACAAGGAAGCGCAGAAAATTCTCTTTGGCCAGCGCGCCCGCTGAAGGCGGCACCCAAGGGTATGGCTTGAATGTCGAATTAAAGGCGAGGTCGCTTAAACCACGTTGTTAGGGCGGCCTTCCTTGTTCAAGATAATTCAGCCGTGAGTTCGCGGATTTCGATTGTTGCAGAAGGTCGCTTGGCAATGTTGCAAAAGTCAAAGGCTGCAACAGTTCCTCAACTTGTGAAGCGAAATGATGCCGGCTATCGACACGAAGTTAAAAATCGCTCTTCCCGAAATTGCCGATGATCGGTTGTTTTTCAGGGAGACGGCGTTCATCCATGTTGCGCGCGTTGTTCAGTCTGCCTTGGTTACTGGACAACGCTTTGACGGTGTCGCAACACCCCGCAGCCGCATCCTCTGGCATCTTGAGTCATCGATTTTTGCATGCGGGCACGCTGGCGTTGGCCCGGCATTTCTTCGGCCCTGACGACCAGGCTCGCGAGACTTCACGAGCGTTGGCCCAATAGCACCTCCTTGGAAGCCGATCCCGTGCAGTTTTTGCGGCCGCTTTTGATTCTAAAGCCGCGTCCAGGTCTGCGACTTGCAGAGTACCTTAAGCACGCAGCCCTTCATCTTTAACGAATTGCCGGAGAGGCTTCCCGAGCCGCTGTAGGTCTTGTCGTTTTTAGGGTCGGTGATCTCGCCGTTATAGGTGCCGCCGGTGCCGGCAAGTGTCCCGATCTTCTTGCCCGCGAATTTGCCGGTTTTCAGCGTCACGCAGTAGCTGCCGCCGCAAGAAGCGATTTGGGCGGTTTCGCCCGAGGCCGTCTTCCAGTTGCCGACGATCGGCTCCTCCGCGCAAGCAAGGCTGGCTGAAAGCGCCATGGCGCCGGCGAGAATAAGTGTACGGATCATCCTTTCCTCCCTGATGTCCTGAGCGCGGCGAAATTAACTGACGCGAACGTAAAGGTAAACAGGCGACAATCGTGAAATTTCGCTGATTTCCAAGGTGCTTTTTCGCAAAATTGTTTCCAGCCAGCTTTTTGCGGACTGATTTCGTGGTGAACGAAAGGTTGATTTTCAAACGTGAATCTTTCGTAAAATTGTCCGGAAAGTCCTTAATGCGCAGGGACTCCGATGTTTAACGAAAACCCAATTTTACCAAGCGTTTGCACTTTGTTTGTCTCAAATTAATCATGCATTTTAGGCGTTTTTTGAAAGCGTCCCGGCATAGTGGAGCTATCAAACGAGCGGGGCAAACCCGCCGGACCGAAGGGACCGAAAGCTGCGATAGACGGCAGGGCCTGGAAGGTAAAACAGGGCAAGTCGATAACAGACTAAACAGGGATTAAACCGATGGCACGCTTTGAAATGCACAATGCTGAAATGGCCACCATGGGTGGCGACAACAACGCCGATATCTTCTGCGAAATGGGCCTGATGTATGCAACGGGCCGCGGCTGCGACGTTGATCTCGTCGCCGCGCACAAGTGGTTGAACATCGCCGCGATCAAGGGCAACGACCGTGCTGCCGAACTTCGCGCCGATGTCGCCGCCACGATGGACAAGATGCAGCTCGCCGCGGCACTCCGCGCCGCCCGTGAGTGGATGACGGTCCACTGAGACCGTCTCCGGCGCGAAGGAACAATTGAGAGAAATAACAACCTCAAAAGAGGGGACTGGCGGGGCGCCTTGGACGGGGCCGGGGCCGGGAGAACGGAAACCGCGACCGGCAGGTAACAAGGCCGGCGCGGTCTTTCCATTTAGTCCAGCAAGCGGAGAACCTTGGGCAGCGCTTCCTCGAAGCGGGCCATATCCCGCTCCGGCCCGACGCTGACGCGGACGCAGCGGTTGAGCGGCGCGACACCCGGCATGCGGATGAAGACGCCGTGCTGCATCAGCCCGTCGACGATTGAGCGGGCATAGGTACCGTCGCGTCCGGCGTCGATTGCGACGAAGTTCGTGGCCGACGGCAGCGGCGAAAGCTGGTTGGCGCGGGCGATCGAGGCGATGCGTTCGCGCGCGGCATGGATATTGCCGACGACCTCGGCGAGATAGGCCTGATCCTTGAGCGCGGCAAGTGCAGCCGCCGTCGCCAGCCGGTTCATGCCGAAATGGTTCCTGATCTTGTCGAAGGCCAGCGCCGTGCCGGGCGTCGAGATGGCATAGCCGACGCGTGCCCCGGCGAGACCATAGGCCTTCGAGAAGGTACGGGTGCGCACGACGTTCGGCAGGCCGATCAGCGCCTCGATCGAGGGAAGTGAGCCGGCAGGGCCGGTTTCGCTATAGGCCTCGTCGAGCACCAGCAGGCAGGTTTCCGGAAGGGCGCGGGCGAAGGCGACGATCCTGTCGGCATCCCACCAGCTTCCCATCGGATTGTCCGGATTGGCGAAGTAAACGAGCGGGGCGCTTTCGCGCTTCACCGCATCGAGCAGGCCGGAGAGATCCTCGCGGTCGTTGACGTAGGGCACTGTCACCAGCCGTCCGCCGAAGCCTGCGACGTGGAAATTGAAGGTCGGATAGCCACCGAGCGACGTGACGACCGGCATTCCCGGTTCGATCACCATGCGGACGATCTGGCCGAGGAGTTCGTCGATGCCGCCGCCGATCGCGATATTGGCAGCCGTCACGCCGAGATGAGCAGCCAGCGCCTCGCGGAGATCGAAGTTCTCCGGATCGTTGTATTTCCAGATATCGCCGGCCTGCTCGCGCATCGCGGCAAGCACGGAGGGCGCGGGGCCGAAGCCGTTTTCGTTGGCGCCGATGCGGGCCTCGACCTTGAGGCCGCGCTGGCGCTCGATGGCCTCGGGGCCGACAAAGGGAACGGTGGAAGGAAGGACGCTGACCAGCGGCGTGAAGCGCGAGAAGGCGGACATCGAAATGCAGGTTCCAGGGATGATAAAATCGCGCCAACAATAGGCGCTGCCATCCTCATGGCAAGGAAGATTATTCTATCGCGCGCGTAGCTTACGGTCTGCTTTCGATACGCGGTGCGCGATACGCTTCGATCGCTTCGAGATTGCCGGCCATGAAGTCGGCGCGCACGACGCGCCGAAGCACTTCGGGGTCCAGCGTGTTGATGAAGCGGACACCGATGCGCTCGTTGTTGCGGTGCACCTCCGCGCAGCCGATGCGATAGGCAAGGCCGAGAATGTTGAGATAGTAGTGTTTCGGCAGCCCGGCCGCCGACGAGACGACGAAGGTGGCGCCGCCGCGGGAAATATCCAGGATCTCCGCGCTTCGAAGCGAGATGCCGGTCAGGCACGGGCGGACGGCGACGATGCGGGCCGGGCGCCGCACGTTGAACTGTTCCCAGCGTACGTCGTAAACTTCCGATCTGACCGTAGCAAGGTGGGTTGCTCGGAGCATGGACATGACGCGGCTCTCCCTGGGCCAAGCTCATCCTGGCCCTGTTGTCGCATAGCGTTACATGAATGTTTTTCGCATTCGTCAAACGGATCGAGATAATTTTAATGAAAGCTAATTTTGTTTTAAGTGCACAGGCCTGATTTCGTTCGTTCAGGCATCGGATCACCTCTCCGAATCGATTTATGCGTGGACCCTCCGAACTCTTTCAATTACTGTACGTTTTGCCTCTGTCGATGAAGCATTTCGCTTCGAATTATCATTTAAGAGGAAACGAAAATGGCTGACATCAAAGTGCCGTGGGAATCATGGGTCGTGGTCTGTGATGGTGCGAAGGCTTTGATCATGCGCAATGCAGGCAATGCGCTTCTCATGAACCTGCAGGTGCATGAAACGCTGAGCCAACCAAGCGAGCCTACCCGCGAACTCGGCACCGATAAGCCAGGACGGGCCCATGCTCCTGACGGCACGAGCGGCAGCGCCATGGAGCAAACAGACTGGCAGGAGCAGGCGGAAGCCGATTTTTTGAGGCGGATCGCCGCGAAGTTGGATAAGCTGGTCCGTGAAAGGAACGGTAGCCGCATCATCCTGGTTGCGCCGCCCAAGGCGCTCGGTACTTTGAGACCGAACCTGAGCGCCGAAGCCCAGGCAGCCATCTCCGCGGAAGTCCCCAAGGATTATACCAACATGCCGGTCGATGAGATCGAGCGCCGCCTGGCTGCCTGATCGTATCACCGGAAGAAGAGCGCGGGCAAAAGGCTCGCGCTTTTTTCATCCACCGCTCTTTCGCCCTGCAAACAAATCCTCGCTCTCGCCGAAAAGCGCCGCAAGCCTGTCGATGACCGTGCGCACCTCCGGACGCTGGCGCTCGTCGTCATGCGCCGTGATCCACATGTCATAGGTGAGCGGCTCGATGATCGGTCCGGCGCGCGTCAGGCCGGGCTCAGCATCGCCTATGAAGCATGGCAGCACGCCGCGGCCGGCGCCGCCGCGGATCAGGTGGAAGAGCATATGTGGCGTGTTCGTCCAGCCGGTGATCCAATAGTCCGGCTGCTCGAAGGTCCATTTGTCCGCCGGTGTGATCGCGATGTCGGTGCCCAGCGAAATCCAGTTGCGGTTGTCATCGTCGAAGCTTGCCGCCTGGTAGGCGGCGTGCGCTACCGTTACCGAACGCCGGATCGCGATATTGCCGTTTTCCGGACGGCTGTGCCGGATGGCGATATGCGCTTCGCGATAGGTGAAATCGACGCCCGCGTCGCAGGTCTTGTAGCACATGCGGAACCGGTCTTTCGGCGTCCAGATTCTTGCCAAGTGGTCGGCGATGAAACGCGACGTCCAGCTGTCGGCAGCCGTCGAAACGATCGGCAGGGTCAGCACTTCGCCGCGCCAGTCGGAGATCGACTGCGCGGCCTCCTGCATCAGGCGCACGCGCTCCAGAAGCGCCGTGCCGTCCTTTGCCAGAAGATAGCCGGTTGGCCCACGTGTGAAGAGCGCGCGGCCCGTAGCGCGCTCGAGCGCTAGCATGCGCCGGCCGATTGTCGGCGCGCTGAGGCCGGTCTTTGACGCAGCCGCCGACAGTCCTCCGGCGGTCGCAACATGGAAGAAGAGTTGAAGATCGTCCCAGTTCGCGTCTTTCATTTTTGAAAACCCCCTTTCTTCCGCAGGCTCTACATTCGGCTGCGGCGAAGGCCTAGTTCAAGTGCTCCAACAGATAGATGGAGAACCTGACAATGCTTCTCAACTGGGCTGTTCTCTGGAACGAGCTGGAGACAAGAAACAGAAGCCGCCGCCGCGATCCCCTGGCAGACCCGCTCGACGGGCCAGAATGGGACGGCCTGCGGTGGCTCCTGCCGTTGATCGTGTGGTTTGCCGCGCGCGACAGTGCCCGCCCTCCCGACCGGGCAGCAAGGCGCGTCAGACGTCCGCTTCGAAGCTCAGGCGCAGCACATGGTGCAGGAATTCGGCATTGATCAGCATGTTGAAGCTGATCGTCACAAGCTCGCCTTCGCGTTTGACGACCGTCGAACCGATCTCGTCTCGGATGCCGAGGATTTCCAGGAAGAAATGGTTCGGAACCTCGAGCGTCGGGCTCACTTCGAGGACGGCGCCGGCGAGATTGATGGTGCGGATTAGGCAGCGGACCTGCGTGCCGGTGCTGAGGTGATGGCCGACGAAAATGATCTTGCCGGGCCGGTCGAGCGAGAAATCCCGGTAGGATTTCTCCCGCTCGTTACTGTCGTCGTTGAGGTGCGTCTGAAAGGCCATTTCAGCCTCCGCTCGTTGTACGATTGAAAGGTAACGCATGAATGCTGACAGGTACTGAACCGGATCAATAGAATTTGAGCCTTATGCGTAGCTGGACGAAAAAACCCTTGATTTCGGCAATGGCGGAAGAGCCGCGCGGTCATTCTGGGGCAATTCTTGACAGAGCCGGCCGCTTCGCCCATATCAAGCGCCGGTTCGAGGCGCCGGCCGCTCGCGGATGAAAGTCCATGGTGAAGTCCTCGAAGTTCACGTCGCAGCCAATTGGTGCATGCTGACCGACGGCAATGCGAGCTCCCCTTTGCAGTCAAAATGGCATGCCTTCCGAAAGGCTCAGCACATGACGACCTATCTTACCAGCGATGAACTGAAGGCGCAGGCAAAGCGGCTTCGCCAGGCGATGGAAACACGCGGTACTGCGATTTCGCACAGTGCCGCGCTCGAACTCGTTGCCCAGCAACACGGCGTGCGCGATTGGAATACGCTTTCGGCTCTCGCAACGAAGCCGAACGCCGTTCCCATCGCCGCGCTCTCCGTCGGCTCGCACGTGCGCGGCCGCTACCTGAACCAGCCGTTTACCGGCAAGGTTCTGGCACTCGCAGAGACCGGCGGTGGGCTTCACAAGATCACCATCCATTTCGATGAACCGGTGGATGTCGTGACCTTCGAGAGCTTCTCCGCGTTCCGGCAGCGCATCAACGCGCAGATTGACACGAACGGCGTCTCGCCGCGGAAGACATCGAACGGCCAGCCGCATCTGGTACTCGATATCTAGCCGCGGCAGAGGTCCTGACCTCAGTTCTTGCCGGTCGTCGCTGCGGTTGCAGCGGCGTCGGCCTCCTTCAGCGCTGCGGCGCATTCTTCGCAGCAGACCTCGACAGTCTTGCCGCCGAGTTTGACGCTGATCGCCTCGGGACCGAGTTCGCAGTCGCAGGCAGCGCATGTGGTCTTCTTCATCGGATGATCCTCCGGTTGATCGTCCCGCAACCGGGACAGGATCATAAGATCATCAGGAGGGGCATCGGCGCTGTCGAAATCTTTAGCGATCGGCCCTGCGCTTCACCTCAGTCGCGCCAAGCGTTGAAATTCGGCGGGCGTCTGGCCGAAGGCCTGCTTGAAGGAGGCACTGAAGTGGCTGTGGCTCGAGAAGCCCAGATCGAGGCCGAGCGCGGTGAGATCCTCGTATTTTCCAAGAAGGTCAAGGGCGCGGGCAAGGCGCAGCCGCAGTTGATAGCGATAGAGCGGCGTCGCTTCCACCTGCTGGAAAACCTGGGTGAGATAGACGGGCGAGACGCCGACTTCCTTGGCGATCTCGGCCAGGGTCCAGCGGCGCGCGAGATCTGAAGAGAGCACGAGCTTTGCCCGGTCGACCAGCTTCTGCCGTCCGGCGCTGGCGCCTGCGGCATGCGAGGTGCGCTCGCCGAGCGAGCGGCGCACGAGTGTCAGCGCCAGTGTCTCGGCCTCAAGCGGCTCGGCTGCTTTCCGGTGTAGGCCATGGCGCAGCAGCGCAACCAGCGCCTGAGCGCGCGGATCGATCCGGCGGCGCTGGCGGCGGAAGGAGAGGAGTTCGCCTGCCTGCACCTGCTCCTTCGGCGCAAGCTCTGCAAGGACGGATTCGTCGATCGCCAGATCGATGCAGGCATCGCCGCCTTCGACCGGATGGCTGATCCGGTAACCCTGGCCGGCATTGAAGAACAGCATCTGGTTGGCTTCGGCCACCGCATCGTTGCGGCCGGCATGGCGCATGAAGACGCCGCGATAGGGGTAGACGAGGCTTGTCCTGTGGGCGCATTCCTCGCCGCTCTTGTGACGGCACTCCCCACTGCAGACGATGTCACGAATCGTCACGGTCTTCGTCTTCAAGAGCAGGGCGGTTGATATCTGCGGCATCGAGTCTTCCAGGTCCGATAGGCGGCGATACGGGGCCGGCCTGTTTGCACGGTATCACACCTCAGTAGCGTGAATAGACATGGACGTCGCTTTCGGTCTGGCCGCGCGAAAGACCGATATCCTTGAGCTGGTCGTCTGAAAGCTCGAGCAGGGCGTTGCGATTGCGCCGTTCGGCCATCCAGCGCGCTGCCGCGATGAGGATTGCAAGCAGCCACGCCTGCATCGCATGCGTGGAACGGAACCGTCGGGACGGGATGAAGCTTGAGCTGCGCATGGTGATCCTCCATCCCTTCTGATTGGATGGAGGCAGTGAACCACCTGCGCGGCTTTCGCGCTGTCAGATTATTTAGCGATCGAAGGCGGCGCTACGCCTTCAGCAGCCATTCGTGCTCGGGCGCATTGTGGAACTTCCAGATGCGCTTCGGACCGGCCATGACGTTGAGATAGTAAAGGTCGTAGCCGTGGCAGGCGGCACAGGGGTGGTAGCCCTTCGGCACCAGCGTCACGTCGCCGTCTTCCAGCACCATCACCTCGTCCAGCGAGCGGTCATCGGTGTAGACGCGCTGGAAGCCGAAGCCCTGGGGCGGGTTCAGGCGGTGGTAATAGGTCTCTTCGAGGAAGCTTTCGTTCGGCAGGTTGTCCTGGTCGTGCTTGTGCGGCGGATAGGAAGACGTATGGCCGCCCGGCGTGATGACTTCGACGACCAGCAACGAATGCGCCGAGCTGTCGTCCTCCGGCATGATGTTGTTGACGTAGCGGACATTCGTGCCCTTGCCGCGCGTGAGTGCCGGATGCGTGCCCGGCGGGATGGCTTTCGCCTCGTAGGTGCCGCCGCCCGGGCCTGAGCAGACGGCGAGTTCCAGATCGGTCTCGGCCGTCACAGACCAGGTCGATTCCATCGGGATATAAAGCGCATGCGGGCTGCCCTCAAAGGGGCTCATGCGCTCGCCGAGCGTACCGAATTCCTTGGTACCGGCCTTCGCCTTGCCCTTGCCGCTCACCCAGACGAGGCAGACCTCGCGGTCGCCGGTCTCGCCGGACGCAGTTTCGCCCGGCTTCAGCCGGTGGAGGTCGAAGCCCACATAGGTCCAGCCGGCATTCTCCGGTGTGACATGGGTGACGCGGCCGTTCGTGCCGTTCGGCTTGACCTTGAGATTGGGCATGGTGGTTTCTCCTTGTAAGCTGTGGGGGGGCCAGTCAACTCAGCCCTTGTCCAACCCAGCTTCCTTCGCAAAACCCTTCAGTGCCTTCAGCCCCATCGACTGATACTCGAACGGATTGCGCTTGAGCGGGTCCTGCTCGGCTTCGATAACCAGCCAGCCCTCGTAACCGTGTTCGGCGGCGACCCTAAGGACCGGCAGGAAATCGACGCCGCCCTCCTTGTCGCCGGGGACCGTAAAGACGCCGCGGCGCACGCCTTCGAGGAAGGAGAGCTTGTCACCCTCGACCTGATCGCGGATTTTTGGGCGGACGTTCTTCGCGTGGATATGGCGGACGCGGTGCATGTACTTCTTCGCGACGTCCACGGGATCGCTGCCGCCGAACCAGGCATGTCCCGTGTCGAGCAGCAGCTTCGTTGCCGGTCCGGTATTGTCCATCAGCTTGTCGATCTCGGCGCCTGTCTGCACGACCGTGCCCATATGGTGATGATAGACGAGATCGATCCCCTGATCCGCGCAATATTGCGCGATCGCCTCGATATCGGCGCCGAACTTCTTCCACTGATCGTCGGCGAGAGCCGGCTTGTCGGTGAGAGCTTTGCTGTCGTTGCCGTGGATGGCGTTCGACGTTTCGCAGACGATGCACACCTTGCAATCATTGGCCTTGAGCATGTCGAGATGCGGCTGGATCGCTTGTTTCTCGTCCTCGACACTGTGGTCGAGCAGGTTCAGCGAGTGCCAGCCGGATACGAAGACGAGCTTGTGCGCGGCGAGCACTTTCTTCAGTTCGTGGCCGTCGGACGGCATCTTGTGGCCCTTCTCGATGCCGTCGAAGCCGATCTTCTCGCAATCGCTGAGGCAGTCCTCGAGCGTCAAATGCGCGCCGATCGTGCGGTCGTCGTCATTGCTCCAGGCGATGGGGTTGGTCCCGTAGCGGATCATCATTGTCTCCGGATATGTGATTTAGCGTTGATGCTTGCGCGCTTCGACATAGTTCTTGCGCGCCTTGTTGACCTGTTCGCGCGGGCTGACCTCAGGAACGGCGACATCCCACCAGTGACCGCCGGCTTCTGTCGTGATCAGCGGGTCGGTATCGATGACGAAGACCGAGGTACGGTCGTTCTTCTTCGAATCGGCAATCGCCCTCTCCAGTTCGGCAATCGAAGAAACCTTGACCGCGATGGCGCCCATGCTCTCGGCATGCGCCCGGAAGTCGATTTCCGGCATCACCTGGTGGTAGGAGTCCTTCAGCAGGTTGTTGAAGTTCGCACCGCCCGTTTCCATCTGCAGGCGGTTGATGCAGCCGTAGCCGCGGTTGTCGAGCAGGACGACGTTCACCTTGATGCCCATCATCACCGAGGTTGCGAGCTCGGAGTTCAGCATCATATAGGAGCCGTCACCGACGAGAACGAAAACCTCCTTATCGGGGTTCGCCATCTTGGTGCCGAGGCCGCCGGCGACCTCGTAACCCATGCAGGAGAAGCCGTATTCCATGTGGTAGCTGCCGGGGGCTGTTGCTGGCCACAGCTTGTGCATCTCGCCCGGCAGGCCGCCTGCGGCGCAAAGGCCGATCGCCTTTTCCAGTTCGATCGAGCGCGTCACCGCGCCGATCACCTGCGCATCCGAGGGCAGGGCGGCATTGGTGGAAGCCATCGCCTTGTTGGCAGCATCCATCCAGATGTTCTTTTCCGTCGTCGCCCTTTCCGTGAGTGCCGCCGGTGCCTTCCAGCCGCCAAGCCCTTTCGACAGCGCCTTCAGGCCTTCGCGGGCGTCGGCGATCAGCGGCTGACCGTCATGCTTGTGGGCATCGTAGGCGGCGATGTTGAGGCCGAGGATCTTCAGCTTGTCGTTCTTGAACAGCGCCCAGGAGCCGGTCGTGAAGTCCTGGCAGCGGGTGCCGATGGCGATGATGAGATCGGTTTCCTCGGCAATGGCGTTGGCAGCCGAAGTGCCGGTGACGCCGACGGAGCCAAGCGCCAGAGGGTGGCGCTCGTCGATCGAGGATTTGCCGGCCTGGCTGACGACGACGGGAATGCCGTGGGCCTCGACGAAGGCTTTAAGTTCCTGCGTCGCCTGTGAATAGAGCACGCCGCCGCCGGAGATGATCACCGGCTTTTCGGCGGATTTGATCAGCGTGATCGCAGAGGTCAGTTCATCGGCGTCCGGCTGCGGACGGCGGATCGTCCAGACCTTTTCTTCGAAGAGGCTCTCCGGATAGTCGAAGGCTTCCGCCTGGACGTCTTGGCAGAGGGAAAGCGTCACCGGGCCGCAGTCCAGCGGATCGGTCAAGACCTGCATGGCGCGCTTCAGCGCCGTGATGATCTGCTCGGGGCGGGTAATGCGGTCGAAGTAGCGCGAGACCGCGCGAAAGGCGTCGTTGGCCGAAACCGTGCCGTCGCCCCAGTCCTCGATCTGCTGCAGCACCGGATCGGGCGCGCGGTTGGCGAAGACATCGCCCGGCAGGAAGAGCACCGGGATGCGGTTGACATGTGCGACGCCGGCCGCCGTCACCATATTCAATGCGCCGGGGCCGATCGAGGTCGTGCAGGCCATGAACCGCTGGCGGAAGCTTGCTTTTGCATAGGCGATCGCCGCATGCGCCATGCCCTGTTCGTTATGTGCGCGATAGGTCGGCAGCTCGCCGCGCACCTGATAGAGCGCTTCGCCGATGCCGGCGACATTGCCGTGGCCGAAGATCGCCCAGACGCCACCGAAGATCGGCACCTTCTTGCCGTCGACGACAGTCATCTGCTTCTTCAGGAAATGCGCAACCGCCTGCGCCATCGTCAATCGGATCGTCTTGCCCATCGGGCACCTCCCAAATGCTCTTAATTAATGCAGGCCGCGGGTTTTCAACCAGGCCTCGGTCAGTCGGCGGAAGCGTCCGGCCATGTCGGCGATTGCTTCCTCGTCATTCATATTGCCGGAGAGCCAGGCGCGCGCCGCATCGGCAAAGATGGTGCGGCCGACGGCAAAGCCTTTTACCGAAGGGGCGGCAAGCGTTGCCTCGAAGCCCTTCACGAGCTCTTCGGCCGGCGCCTCCAGCCCGAGCAGCACGATACCGCGGCACCACGGATCGTTCTTGGCGATCACGGCGTCGATCTTCCTCCAGGCAGCCATCGAGGCCTGCGGCTCCAGCTTCCACCAGTCCGGCTTGATACCGAGCGCGTAAAGCTCTTCCATCGCCGTCGAGATCGTGTCGTCGGTCAGCGGGCCGTTCTTGCTGGCGATGATTTCCACCAGCAGTTCGCGGCCGACCTTGCGCGCGGCCTCGAAGAGTGTGCGCAGCTTCTCCTGCTGCTTGCTCTTTAGATCGGTCGGATCATCTGGATGATAGAAGCACAGGCACTTGATGCAGTGGTCGAGCGGCCATTCGACAAGCTGCGAGCCGATATCCTGGCTGAACTCGAAGCGCAGTGGCTTCGAACCCGGCAATTCGACCGGCCGTCCGATCCAAGAGAAATTCTTGCTCGCCGCATCGAAGAAGGCGTCACGGCCGAACCGCTCGTCGATCAGCATGCCGTAGCCGTCGCGGCCGCCGGCAACGCGCGCTGCCGCTTCGACGGCCAGCCGCTTGAAGGCGACGATCTTCTTGTAGTCGACGCCCAACTCGTCGCAAACGCTGGTGAGTTGCGACCGATGGTCGATGGCGAGCGCCATCAGCAGCGGAATATCGCCCTTGCGCGTCGAAGCCCAGTGAATGTGGTTGATCGCCTCGTCCTTGCGTAGCGCGCGGTGCTCGCTACCGTTCTTCAGGAAGAAATCGAGCTCCGCCCAGGTCGGATATTCCGGCGAGCAGAGCAGGCGGGAGACGGCAAAGGCGCCGCATGCATTGGCCCAGGTGGCGCAGGTCTTCAGCGGCTCGTCCTTCAGCCAGCCGCGCAGGAAGCCGGACATGAAGGCGTCGCCGGCGCCGAGCACGTTGAAGACCTCGATCGGGAAGCCCTGGCCGATGATGCCTGCTTCCAGATCGTCGGCAATCGGTCCGTCGTAGACGATGCATCCCATCGCGCCGCGCTTCAGCACGATCGTTGCCGGCGAGAGGCGGCGGATTTCCTTGAGCGCGCCGAGCACGTCATCCGCGCCGGAGGCGATCAGGATTTCCTCCTCGGTGCCGACGATGAGATCGCAATCCGGCAGCGTCTCCTTCATCTTCGAAGAGACGCGGTCGGACTTCACATAGCGCTCGAAGCCTTCGGCATGGCCGGCAAGCCCCCAGAGATTCGGCCGGTAGTCGATGTCGAAGATCACCTTGCGGCCATTGGCCTTGGCGATCCGGATCGCCTTTCGCTGCGCAGCCTCAGTGTTCGGTCGCGAGAAATGTGTGCCGGACACGAGAACCGCGCGTGACGACTGGATGAAGTCCTCGTCGATATCGCCTTCGTCGAGCGCCATGTCGGCGCAGTCCGAGCGATAGAAGATCATCGGCGAAACGCCTTCTGCTTCCACCGCAAGCAGCACGAGTGCCGTCAGCCGTTCGTTGTCTGTCCGGATACCCTTAGTTTCCACACCTTCGCGCGCCGACTGCTCGATGATGAAGCGGCCCATCTGTTCGTTGCCGACGCGGGTGATCAGGCCGGACTTGAGGCCGAGGCGCGCCGTGCCGATGGCGATATTGGCAGGGCAGCCGCCGACGGATTTGGCGAACGAGCCGATGTCCTCCAGCCGCGAACCGATCTGCTGGCCATAGAGATCGACGGAAGAGCGGCCGATGGTGATTACATCAAGAGACGGCTCGGGCTGCAGACCCGGATTCGAATGTGCCATGATGTCCTCCCGCTCGATTCCTGCAGGACCTTGCCGCCTGCAGATTTTGAGTAATGAAACATTGGTTCCGAGTTTTTGTCAATTCGGAATATTTATTCCATTTTCTCTTTTGCGGTTTTGGGATGGTGAAGTTTGCGCCGGCGCTCGGCGATCGCCACCGGCAGCGCCATCACCAGCGCCATGGAGGCGGAAAGCGAGCGGAAGCCGGCAAAGTCAGCTTCGGCAACCTCGAACCAGCAGGCGGCGCGGGCCGCAAGCGGCGAGAAAGCCGAATCGGTTATCGCGACGACCGGCACGCCGCGATCGGCCAACCCTTCAGCCTGGCTGAGGCTGTCGGCAGCGTAGGGCGAGAAGCTGGCGGCGATCGCCGCATCCTTCGGCGTTGCGAACTGCACCATCTCCGGATCGACCCCATTCGGCGAAGCGACGATCTGGTGGCGGATGCCAAGTTTCGAAAGGGCATATGTCATATGCGCCGTAAGCGGATAGGAGCGGCGTTTCGCTATAAGATATATGGTGTCTGCCGCCGCCAGGATATCGACGGCCCTGGTGAAGGTCTCCGTCTCGACGGTCGCCGCCATGCGGTTGATGGATTGGGTGGCCGCGGCGATGAACCCTGAAAGCAGATTGGCATCTTCGTCACCTTCGGATCGCTCCAGCGTGGCGAGGCGCTCCTCGTAGCTCAGCGTCCGGTCGCGCAGCCGCTCGCGGAAAATACTCTGGAGATCGGAGAAGCCTTCATAGCCGAGGTGACGGGCGAGCCGCACCAGCGTCGACGGCTGGACGTCCGAAGCCACCGCGATGCTCGCCGTCGTGCCGAAGGCAATCTCGTCCGGATTGCCGAGCGCAAAGGCGGCGACCTGGGCCAACCGCTTCGGCATGCTTGCCTTGCGCTCGATGATCGTGCTGCGCAGGCTTTCGAAATCGCGTGGCACGCGCACAAATCTCTTGGTGTCGTTATCCATGCAGGCGGTCCATAGGATGAAACAAATATTCCATATTCAAAAGCATAAATGATTTCGCTTTTCGATCCTAACGGTTTTTAATTCCCTCGAAATCAAGGGTTTTGAACAATATTCGACATCGCCTGACGCAAATGACGCATCCGTGCCGCCTTGTCAAAACGGTCCAAATATTCCAAAAATCACCGCGGACATGGAGGAGAGTACGGAAAATGAAACCACTCGGCATCGGTTTGATCGGCACCGGTTATATGGGCAAGTGCCACGCGCTGGCCTGGAATGCGGTGAAGGCTGTCTTCGGCGATGTCGAGCGTCCAAGGCTCGTGCATCTCGCCGAAGCCAACGCAGACCTCGCGAAATCGCGCGCCGCCGAATTCGGCTTCGAAAAGGCGACGGCCGACTGGAAAGCGCTGATTGCCGATCCGGACGTCGATGTCGTCTCCGTTACCACACCGAACCAGTTCCATGCCGAAATGGCAATTGCGGCGCTCGAGGCCGGAAAGCATGTGTGGTGCGAAAAGCCGATGGCTCCCGCCTATGCCGATGCGGAGCACATGCTGAAAGCGGCGAGGGCTTCCGGCAAGGTAGCCGTTCTTGGATACAACTATATCCAGAACCCGGTCATGCGGCACATCAAGACGCTGATCGGTGAGGCTGCGATCGGCGCTGTCAACCACATCCGCGTCGAGATGGATGAGGATTTCATGGCGGATCCGGACGGCCCCTTCTATTGGAAGAGTGAACTGTCTTCCGGTTACGGCGCGCTTGACGATTTCGCCGTGCATCCGCTCTCGCTGCTCTGGTATCTCTTCGGCCACGTCGAAGCGGTCATTACCGACATGGTGAAACCTTATGCCGACCGTCCGCTCATGGAAGGCGGTCGCCGTGCGGTCGAGAATCACGATGGCGCAAACATCCTGATGCGTCTTGGCGGCGGCATCTCCGCCGTACTGATGGCAAACCGTGCCGCCTGGGGCCGCAAGGGCCGCATCGCACTGCAGATTTTTGGATCGAAAGGATCGATCGCCTACGATCAGGAACGCATGAACGAATTCGAGCTCTATCAGGCCGAAGGCCGCGGCACCGAGCAGGGCTTCCGCAAGATCCTCGCAGCGCCCGCCCACCAGCCTTATGACCGCTTCATTCCCGCGCCTGGCCATGGCCTTAGCTTCAACGACCTGAAGATCATCGAGTGCCGCGAGCTGATCCGCGCCATTTCCGGTCAGCCGTCGTCCTTGGTCACGTTCGAAGACGGTCTCAGGATAGAGAGGTCGGTGCATGCCATGGCACAGTCCTTCCACGAGCGCCGCTGGATCGAGATCGGCTGACGGGCAAGATCGCTTCCTGTTGACGGCGCCAAGGGCGGGGGCTACGTCTCGCCTCTATAATAACGCTGCTTGTGGGAGTGGGATCGTGACGGACAGACTGGTAATCATCGGTGCGGGGCAGGCGGGCTTCGCGATGGCCGCAAAGCTGCGCGCGCTGCACGACACCCGCCCAATCACCATTATCGGCGCCGAGGACGTTCTGCCCTACCAGCGGCCGCCGCTTTCGAAGAAATACCTGCTCGGCGAGATGACCTTCGACCGCCTGCTGTTCCGCCCCGAGCACTGGTATCCGGACAATAATGTCGAAATCCGCCTCGCGACCTGGGTCGAGCAGATCGACCGCGACAAGAAACAGGTCGCGCTGCAGGACGGCTCGATCCTTGACTACGGCACGCTGGCGCTGACCACGGGTTCGGCGCCGCGCAGGCTGCCGGCAGCCGTCGGCGGCGACCTCGACGGCGTCTATGTCGCCCGCGACAAGCGCGATGCAGACCTTCTCGCCAACGAGATGCGGCCCGGCCGGCGCGTCCTTATTATAGGCGGCGGTTATATCGGTCTCGAAGCGGCAGCCGTTGCGCGCTATCGCGGCCTCGAAGTGACCGTTATCGAAATGGCCGACCGCATTCTCCAGCGCGTTGCCGCCAAGGAAACGGCCGATATCATCCGCGCGATCCACGAGAGCCATGATGTCGTGATCCGCGAAAAGACCGGGCTTAAGCGTCTCGTCGGCAGGGATGGGCATGTTTGCGGCGCTGAGCTCTCTGACGGCTCGGTGATCGAGATCGATTTCGCCATCGTCGGCATCGGCGTCGTGCCGAACGATCAACTGGCCAAGGAGGCCGGTCTTGACGTTGCGAACGGCATCCTCGTCAACGAATTCGCCCGCACCTCGGACACGTCGATCTTTGCCGCCGGCGATTGCGCCGTGCAGCCCTGGCAGGATGGGCGGATAAGACTAGAATCGGTGCAGAACGCCGTCGACCAGGCTGAAGCCGTCGCTGCGGTCATCGCCGGCGGCGACGCGCCCTATGACCCGAAGCCGTGGTTCTGGTCCGATCAGTATGACGTGAAGCTGCAGATCGCCGGCTTCAACCTCGGCTACGACGAAACCCTTTTGCGCCCCGGCGCCCGCGAAGGCGCGCATTCCGTCTGGTATTTCAGGAACGGCCAGTTCATCGCCGTCGACGCGATCAATGACGCAAAGGCCTATGTGACGGGCAAGAAGCTGCTGGAAACAAAAATCAATCCCGACAAGGCCGTGCTGGCAGACGCGGCCGCCGATCTCAAGCAGTTGCTGGCTTAAGATCACAGCATTGTTTTCTTCCCGGGTGGAAGCCGAAAAAGCGCTTGCTTCACCTGCCGAATGACTCTATCAGGGCTCCCACCGGAGAGGTGGCCGAGTGGTCGAAGGCGCTCCCCTGCTAAGGGAGTATACGTCAAAAGCGTATCGAGGGTTCGAATCCCTTCCTCTCCGCCACGAAACGTTTTGTCCATACCGCACACATAGGCAACGATCTTACCTAAGTGTAGTGCACCCCGATTTTGAGACAGAAAAATGGCAGCAGTTCTCTGTTAGGAGGACTGATGAGGACGGACGATCCTGGGCGGCGGTTCAGTCGCGAGTTTAAGCTGGCCGCGGTTCAGCGAATGGCTGCCGGGGCCAATGTCGCCGATCTCTCGGGCAATCACCCTATCTCTCGGGTCGGGGGAAAAATCATAAAATCGGTTTGTTCTGCCCTCGGCCGATACGCATCCCCTGAAATCGAATCCCTCCGCGCCAGAATCGGCTGAAGAGAATCAATTCTCACCCGGAAGTGATTCCTGCGGTGAAGCATCGTCAATTCGGATGCCCCCTCATGCACGGTCGCATTGCGGGGCTGTCATAAAAGCCGCCGAATCCGGCTGGAAATTGGTATCAATGCGGCACAGGATGCGTCGTGCCATACATGTGAGGCGATGCTAAACCCCTGCAAAACCGGCAGTTTCTTAACAAACCATAAAGAAATGCGGCGGCGCCTGCCCAACTTGTGGCCTTTCAGCAACAGGGCGGCGGTAAGGCTGATGCAAATACCACAAAGGAGTAAGTTGGTGATTGCGTGACAGGCGCGGTCTTGTATTTTCAACCTCGGAAGCGAGGGCGGTTGATCGTCCGACTTCTTGAAACATGGGGATGGGGCAGGGAACGCTGCTCAAGGCGAAAAATCCCAGACCCGATCGAAACTTTGAATTGGAGGTCACTATGAACATCAAGAGCCTTCTTCTCGGCTCCGCTGCTGCTCTCGCAGTAGTTTCCGGTGCTCAGGCCGCTGACGCTATCGTCGCTGCTGAGCCGGAACCGGTTGAATACGTTCGCGTCTGCGACGCTTACGGCACCGGCTACTTCTACATCCCGGGCACGGAAACCTGCCTGAAGATCGAAGGTTATATCCGCTTCCAGGTTGACTTTAGTTTTGGCGACATCGCTGACCAGACCTACGGCGGCGAAGATTGGTCCGCTCGTACGCGCGGTCAGGTTGCCTTCACGGCGAAGAGCGACACCGAGTATGGTCCGCTCACCGGCGTTATCGTTTACCAGGCAAACTTCCGCCCGAACGGTGAGGCCAATAGCCAGGATAGTCAGAACGACACGGTTATCGATGAAGCTTACATCGATCTCGCCGGCTTCCGCGTTGGTAAGTTCGTCAACTGGTGGGATAATGACTTCTCCGGTGAAACGGAATCCATCAACAACAACACCAACTTCAACGCGATCCGTTACCAGTACGACGCTGGCGACTTCTACGCAGGTATCGCTGTTGAAGAGCTGACCAACACCGGCCTGGAACTCCGTGACGGCGTGCTTGTGCCGGCTGATGGTGGCAACAACGTCGGTATCGACGCGGCTGTCGGCGGCAAGTTCGGTGCCGTTAGCTGGGAAGTTCTCGCCGGTTACGACATGGACCGTGAAGACGGCGCCGTCCGTGGTATCATCTACGCAGACATCGGCCCCGGCACGTTCGGCCTCGCCGGTATCTGGGCGAGCGGTGCGTCGGACTACTACGCCCAGGGCGAGTGGACTGTTGCTGCGCAGTACGCTGTCAAGGCAACCGACAAGTTCACCATCACCCCGGCCGTTCAGTACATCAGCGACATCGAATCCGACGATGAGGGCGAATTCGACGGCGGTAGCGAATGGCGCGCTGGTGTGACGCTCGACTACGAGATCGTCGAGAACCTGACGACGAAGGTGACTGTCAACTACATCAGCGAAGATTTCGACGATGGTGAAGATGTTGACGGCGTAACGGGCTTCTTCCGCCTGCAGCGTTCGTTCTAATCTGATCTGACTTCGGTCAAATCGGGAAGCCCGGCTTTCGAGCCGGGCTTTTTGCGTTGTGGGTGGTCTGCATCCGGAGGCTCGGAGACGCTCTGCCGTCAGTGATCGTTGAGAAAGCGACGGATTTCCTCTGCTACATCCTCTAGATGCAGCAGCGGCGCATGTCCCTGTTGTCCTGCTGTGAACTGCCGTGCTGCCGGATGCCGCCGCCGCATCTCTTCGACCGTTGCCTTTGACAGCAGTTTTGAAGTCTCGCCGCGGATAACCAGCAGCGGTATCGCCGCCATCGCGTCGAACGGCTTCCAAAGATCCGGCAGCGGCTTGCTGAAATCGGCAGCGATCACTGCCTCAGCGATGGCCGGATCGATATCCGTGACCAACCCATAATCGGTTTCGCGATAGATTGCGAAGGCCATGCCGCGCCAATCGCCGGCGGAAAGAGCGGGAAATTCCGCCTCGTGCAGTTCGCGAAGCAATCCGGCCGCATCGTCCCAGTCACGGGGCTTTCGCGGATTTGCAAGATAAGCTTGAATATGCCGAAGCCCTTCCAGTTCGAGCACCGGCCCGACATCGTTGAGCACGACGGATGCCAGCAGTTCCGGCTTCATCTCGGCGATGAGATGCAGGATGAGCCCGCCACGTGACGTTCCGATGAAGACGGCTTGCGTGATGCCTAAGGCGCCGCAGGCGGTCAGAACGTCGTTTGCTTCCACGCCGAGATTGTAATTCTGCTTGTTGTCGTCCCACGCCGAGCGGCCGCGTCCCCGATAGTCGAGCGCGACCACGCGTCTGGGGCGCTCCGGGTCCTTCGAAAGGATGAGCGCAAGCTGATGAAAATCGCGGGAATTGCGTGTCAGGCCGGGAAGGCAGATTACGGGCGGATAGACGGATGCCGACGGATTCCGGGCTCCATAGTCGCGGGCGTAGAGCTTGAGCCCGTCGACTGACAGGTATGTCGTCTCCTCGAAGCCTTCGGTGGTGTTTGAAAACATTGCGATTTCCCAATTGCGCTCAGGAAATCTAGCCTGCTTCAGCGTCAAAGCAAATGATCAGGATGAAGACCGCCCGCCGATCAGGTCGCGCTCGATATCCGGCGTCTGCCCGAGCCGCGCCTTATAGACCTCGTAATTCTCCATCACGCGCTGGACATAGTTGCGCGTTTCCGGAAAGGGGATGCGCTCAATCCAGTCGACGATTTCATTGATGGATTTGCCGCGCGGGTCGCCGTAGCGGCTGATCCATTCGGGCACGCGCTTCGGCCCGGCATTATAGGCGATAAAGGTCAAGATGTAGGAGCCGCCGAAGGCGTCGATCTGTTCACCGAGATAATGCGCGCCGAGCGTGGCGTTGTAGCCGGCGTCCGCTGTCAGCTTGTCGGCTGAATAGGTGATGTTGTGGCGCTTGGCGACTGCCTTGGCGGTCCCGGGCAAAAGTTGCAGAAGGCCACGGGCGTTTGCGGGCGAGACGGCGGTGGGGTTGAAAGCGCTTTCCTGCCTTGCGATGGCATAGGCGAGCGCCTTGCCCGAGCCGGAGATATTCGCGTTCGAGGGAATGACGCCGACAGGGAAGGCCAGCGCCGCGACATCGATCCCGCGCGCATAGGCGATCTTGCCGACCTGCAGCGACAGGTGATGGTTGCCGGAGCCTTCCGCCTGCGCCGCCAGGATGGCAAGTTCGCCGGCACTTTGAAGCTGCTCGGCGAGCGCCAGGTAAAGGCTTGCCGCACGCCAGCCATGGCCTGCGGCCTCAAGGCGCGAAATTGCCTGAACGGCTTCGCGGGATTGGAGGCGCTGCCGGTCTTCCCTTGTGGGCGACGGATAGGCGACGTTGAGCGTCTTGCGCCCCAGCCGCTCAGCTGCGAGCTGACCGTAGAAAGTGCTCGGGAATTCTGCTGCTTTTGCGTAGAATTCGCTGGACTTGCCCGCCCCGCCGGCATCTGCGGCACGGCCCAGCCAATACCAGGCCCGCGAAACGGAAATCGGACCGTTCGAAACCTGAAGAATCTTGCGGAAATGCGTCTCGGCCGTCGCCGGATCCTGCAGCCCTCGCAACGCATACCAGCCGGCGTGGAATTCGGCTTCGACAATATCTGTCGGGTTCGTGGCGACATGGTTGGCGACGACACGGTAGGCGGCCTTGAACTGGCCCTGGTCGACGAGGCCGCGGCTGACGATGCGCTGCTCGTTCCACCACTCGCCGGAATTCACCAGTTCATCGCGCGCCGAAGGCATTTGCGCCAGAAGCTTGGCGGCTTCGGCATATTTGTCCTGCTTGCGCAGATATTCGATGCGGGCAAACAGATAGCCTGGGTCATTCGACCATTTGCCATCGACGGCATAAAGGAGCGCGCCGGCATTGGCCGCCTTGCTCGCGACCGCCGACCATGCGTTGTAGAGGGACTGCGCCTGGCCCATGTCGCCGAAGCGCTTGGCCTGCGCCGTCCGGCCGCGATACATCAGATATTCCATGCGCGCCTTGTGGTCGGCGGCGCCGAGCAGTGCTGAGAACTCCGCCAGGATCTTGTCTTCGGTGTCCTTGTCGAGTGCTTCGCTGCGCCAGACCTTGCGGATATGTTTCGCGGCCTGCGTTTGTCTGCCGGCAGAGACCAGCGCTCGCGAGAGGATGATCGCGCCTGGGGTCGTTTCCGGCGCGGTGTCGCCGAAAGCCGCAAGGATTGCAGCCGGGTCCGGATTTTCGTCGTAGAGTGCGCGCTCGGAATAAGCGCGCAGCTTGGTAAGTCCCGGCCAGCCTTTGAGTTCCTGTGCCGCGCCTGCGATTTCATAGGAAGGCACGCCCTTGATGCCGGAAACGGCGATCGACCATGTCAGGATATGCCGGTCGAGCGTGCCCTTGGCCATGCCGTTGCGGATCGAGATCGCCTGCTGCGCATTCTTGCTGGAAAGCGCATCTAATGCGGCCTTCAGGTTTCCGCTCACGGGCGCGACGGTCGTGCTGCGCGGGATGGCGCCGGTCATGATCGATTGAGGTGCCGAGGTTTGCGGCACGAAGCCGATCGGCCTTACCTCGGGTACCGGAGCGCCCGTGTCAGGCAGCGGCGAGGCGGCGCTGCTCCACGCGGCGGCGGCAAGGCCGAGGGTGGAGAGGATCAACACAGCTTTTTTCATCCGGGATACTCGTCAGGAAAATATGCCTCGAGTTTCGCAACAGGCCTCTTAATGAAACCTTACCGAAACCGGTAAAATTCGTTCACATTTGATGTCGGAATTTGCCCTAAACCGATCCATGCGCGCTTGTCGCGGCGATTTCGCCGCTTTATGGTGCGCAACCTATATTCAAGGAATGCGGCTGAAGCGTGGATATCGGCCGTGAGGAGTTGCGCATGTTTAAGGGATCCATTCCCGCCCTCGTCACCCCCTTCACTGATGCCGGACTGGTTGATGAAGCCTCCTTCGCTTCCCATGTCGATTGGCAGATCAGGGAAGGCAGCAGTGGTCTCGTTCCGGTCGGCACAACCGGCGAGTCTCCGACGCTGTCGCATGGCGAGCACAAACGGGTCGTGGAAATCTGCATCGAAGCGGCGGCCAGGCGCGTACCGGTCATGGCGGGCGCCGGCTCGAACAATACGCGCGAGGCGATCGAGCTTGCCCAGCATGCCGAAAAGGCGGGCGCCGATGCCGTGCTCGTCGTCACGCCTTATTACAACAAGCCGACCCAGAAGGGCCTGATCGCGCACTTCTCGGCCATCGCCGAGGCCGTCAGGCTGCCGATCTATATCTACAACATCCCCGGCCGCTCGGTGGTCGACATGACGCCGGAAACGATGGGCGCGCTTGCCAAGGCGCATTCGAACATCGTCGGCGTCAAGGATGCCACCGGCAAGATCGAGCGCGTTTCCGAACAGCGCATTACTTGCGGCAAGGATTTCCGCCAACTCTCGGGCGAGGATGCTACGGCACTCGGCTTCAACGCCCATGGCGGTGTTGGCTGCATTTCGGTAACGGCGAATGTCGCGCCGCGTCTCTGTGCAGAATTCCAGGCGGCAACGCTTGCCGGCGATTACAATAAGGCGCTCGAATATCAGGACCGTCTGATGCCGCTGCACAAGGCGATCTTCCTGGAGCCGGGCCTCTGCGGCGCGAAATACGGCCTCTCTAGGCTCGAACGCATGAGCCGCAACGTACGCTCGCCGCTGATCTCCACGCTGGAGCCGGCGACAGAAGCGGCAATCGATGCCGCGATGCGTCACGCCGGTCTGCTGAACTGAGCGAAGCTGGAAGGCGGGTTGCGTCCGTCTTCACAAGTTTCGGCTGTTCCCCTACATAAGGGCAGGAAATGAGGGCGCGCGGTTTTGCGCGCCCGCAAAGGATTGGATTGAGTGATGGCCCCCAAAGGCAGCCAGCGTATCGTGAAGAAGGTCGTGGCCGAAAACCGCAAGGCCCGCTTCAACTACGAAATCATCGATACATATGAGGCCGGGCTCGTTCTGATGGGCACCGAAGTCAAGTCCTTGCGCGAAGGCAAGGCCAATATCGCTGAATCCTACGCTTCGGATGAAGGCGGCGAGATCTGGCTCATCAATTCCTACCTGCCGGAATATCTGCAGGCCAACCGCTTCAACCACGAGCCGCGCCGCCGCCGCAAGCTGCTGCTTTCGAGCCGCGAGATCAACAGATTGCGTGCCGGCATCAACCGCGAAGGCATGACGCTGATCCCGTTGAAGATCTATTTCAATGACCGCGGCCGGGCGAAGATGGAACTGGCGCTCGCCAAGGGCAAGAAGCTGCACGACAAGCGCGAGTCCGAGAAGGAGCGCGATTGGAACAGGCAGAAG